>JAMOVT010000082.1 GCA_027061855.1 Flavobacteriales bacterium | reverse complement strand
TTGGCTTTTTCGGTCATTCCTTCTTGGAAAAAAGTAATGCAAACAAGTCTTCAATTATTAAAACAAGGAGGAAAAACAGGAATTTTGGACTGGTATCGTCCCAAAAATGATCTTTTAACTAGAATAGTAAACTTCTTGGCACAAGCCGATATCACCAGGAATATTCCCCAATATGCCCGACAACTCATGCCGGATTTTAAGATCATCAAAACCTATTTTTACGGGAATATATTTATTGGAACAGGAACAAATAAAGCAAAAAGCCCACAATAACTCATCTTCCTTATTCCACTACTTCCAACTGCAAATCTTTATTAAGTTTCAAAATCACGGAACCTTGATTTTTAAAACCTTCTTCGGGTTTGTGTTGATACAGGAATACTTTTGAAGTTTGTTTGGTCTTGCCTATTTTTTGCAATCCTTCAAAAAGATTGTCGGCATTACCTGCCCGTAATAAAATATCAAAAGTGGAATCAAAACCGTTTACTGCGGCAAAGCCCGGAACGGAATGATATTTATCAATAAAGGATTTTTTAAGTTGGGGATCGATTAAACGGATCATTTTGGAAGGGAAATGATAGTTCAAATTCGCCAAAAAAGTATTGGTGCGATCATTGGTGTCATCTTCATACAGTTTCTTATCATTCAAGGTAAATAAAGTAATCGGATATTTATTTAACAAGGAATTCAAGCTGGATAAGGTAGTAAAAATAAAGGGTTCGTTGTCAGATAAGACAATCACAAAATTCGATTTATTCTTATCCAATTTTTTAGCAATATCATCCATATAAACATTAAAGCCATGCTTGGTTTTCATTCCTTTGACCAACTGAGGCGTAAACTGAAATTTAGTCAATAAAGTATCCACTTCATTTTGCTTGCTTTCATCATAAATTACCACAATATTTTTTCCTTCTGCCTTTTCGTTTAAATAATGAATCATATGATCGGATAAACCCTTTGTGTTGGCAGAGGTAATAATCAAATTACGAAACTGTTTGTCGCCCTTGTATTTATGCACCACCTGAGGAGTATTGTCGAGTTCTAAAATAGAGGCAACTTTTTCAATATTTTCTTTTTTAATCGGCCCGATTACAAAATCGTATTCCGATAAGTCGGTATTTTCAATAATTTTATCGGTAACCCAGCCGGAAGCTTGTGTGTCATATACATCATAAGAGATATTCATGCCGTGTTGCTTCAATGAATCTATGGCCAATTTCACACCGGAATAATAATCCAAAACCGAATTATTTGTCAATACGTCACATTTTTCATTCTCTTTTATTTTTTCCAAAGATTTTAATTTGAAAGGCAAAAGGATCGCCACGCGATAAGGCTTTTCTATATTTAAGCTATCCAGTAAGTTGATATGGATTTGCGCTTCTCCGGCTTCCTCAAAACCATAGGTCTGCATGAGACGATTGTACAATTTTAATTTTTGTCCTGTTTTTAAACCTTCTTCCAAATCCGGATTCAAACTCTTTATTTCATCAATTGTATTATAGTATTTTTTGGCCAAAGAGAAAAGTGTTTCCTGGGGTTGTACTTCATGATAAACATAAGCATTATCCACAGGTTTTACGATACTTTTTATTTTTTTGATTTTGATACGTTGGCCTTCTTTTAATCCGTCTTTTAATTCGGGATTTAACTCCATCAATTGATCTATGGTAACTTGGTATTGTTTGGCAAGACTGAATAAGGTTTCCTTAGGCATCACATCATGATAAAGATATTCTTCTTTCATTTGAATGGAATCCACGGGTTGATTTACAGCAGTCTCCGCAGGCAACTCCACTTTTTTTCGTGGAATCTTGATGGTTTGTCCTGCTTTTAATCCGTCTTTTAATTCGGGATTATAAGATATGATTGAATCAATCGGAATATTGTATCGTTTATACAAAGAAAACAAAGTTTCTTTGGGCAATACATCGTGATAAATATATTTTGACTCATCTCTTATTTCAGTAGGTTCAATGGCACGATATTTTGGTACAATTAACTTCTGCCCCACTTTTAATTCATTGTCTTTGATTTCGGGATTTAAACGTTCGAGTTCGTCTATCGTAATACCATGATCATAGGCCACACGCCATTTTCCTTGCTTGGGTTTTACAATATAAAAAGTATAACGGGTGGAATCAATAGCCTGCGGTTGATTTTCATCGGCATAAATGGGAATGATTAGTATTTGTCCTAATTTTATATCAAATCCTTCGATATTATTGAGTTTTAAAATACTTTCAATTTTTGAATGGTACTTTTTTGACAAGCTGTAAACGGTTTCGTTTTCACCGACGGTATGGTATTTATAATCGACTATACGTCCGGTAGTTTGAATGGAATCCAAAACCTGATTGGGTGTTCCTCCAGGAACAGGAATCAAAATAACGGTTCCCGGTTTCAGTTCCTCGTCAAAATTGATATTTTTATTGGATAAAACAATATCCGACGGAGCCATACGGTATTCACTGGCAATATCTTTAAGGGTTTCGCCTTCTTTCACGGTATGCACACGTAAATTTTGCGCAAATAAAGATAAGCTCAGGAGGAAAAGTCCCAAAAACAAGCTGTTTTTAAAAAAATTGGATTTATTTAACCGGAAAATACTGTGCATAAATGAATATATTATATTATTTCAACGCTCAAGCCTTTGTCTAACAATGTATTGGCGATTGGCACCAATATATCGATACTACCTTTCTTAACGATACTTTTTCCTTTATAGTGTGTAAGCAAAGCACATTGTTCCGCTTGGGTTAAAGTATGGTTGCAATATCTCATCAGCATCTCGATGACATAATCGAATGTATTAAAATCATCATTGTATAAAATGATTTTAAACAATGCGGTTTCATTGGTTTGCTCAAAATCCTTTGGTTGGTACTTTTCTGTCATTGATGATTCTTTTAAAAGTTAAAGATAAAAAAAAATTGAATACTATTCACTTTTTTTAAATCTGAGACTATTCCATTGATTCTTTTCAAGGTGTCTTTCAAATAACATACCAAACTTTTTTGCTTTTTCTTTAAGAACAGGAATGTCTTGATTGAGAAAGCCGCTTAATAATAATTGTCCTCCTTTTTTTAGAGATTTGGCATAGCTCTCAAAATCTTGCATAAGAATGTTGAGGTTGATATTGGCTAAAATAATATCAAACTTTTCAGGATCTTTTAATAAAGTTGCCCCTCCCAAATAAGGAGTAATATGTTTTGTGTTATTTAAGTCGAAATTCTCCATCATGTTTTCATAGGCCCATTCGTCAATATCAATGGCAGTAATTTCTTTGGCTCCCAATTTTTCTGCAAGTATTGACAATACACCGGTTCCCGCACCCATATCGAGTACCGTTTTTTCTTGAAAATCCATTTCAAGCATTTGTCTGATCATCAATTCGGTCGTTTCATGATGTCCCGTGCCAAAACTCATTTTTGGATCTATTGTGATGACAAAAGGAAAGTTTTCCTCGGGATGAAAAGAAGTTCGAATATACACTTTATTGTCAATCACCAAAGGATGTATTTGTTCTTCCCATTTTTTATTCCAATTTCTGGGAAGAATATCTTTCACCTCATATTCAAATGAAACCGGATATTTCTCTTTGAGAAAATCAGGAGATATCTCTTCGGAAGTATAGGCGATAAAACCATCTTCTGTTTCTGTAAAGCCTTCAAATCCTTTTTCGGAAAGTTCGGCAATAAAAATATCGCGAAAAACTTCTGGTTGATTCAGGTGAAAACTATACTCCTTATATTTTTTCTTGGTGGACATATCTCTTTTTTATAACAATCCATACTATTCCTACAAACATCAACAAAGTGAAATAAAATAAAAGCTCATTCATTAACACCCCGTTATACGTCCATTCAAACCATTGAAAAATCCCACGTAAAAAAATCAAAGTTTCGGTGACTGTAAAACCGGCAAAAAACAAATAGAAACCCTTGCGATTCAATCTGTAAAAGTCCAATTCGTCACCCAGAATCAATAGAAAAGGAGTGAAAATCCCCAGCATAATCAGATGAAGGTAGCCAATGATAAAATCACGTATTTGAAAAGACAAATCGGCATAATATTGCAATGAACCGATAAATTGTAAAGTGGCTTTGGTAAATAACAGTAAAAGGACTATCATAAATACCTGATAGGAAAACGAAGAAATTTGATGTTTAAGGTAACGATGGTAGCGCAAAATGATTTTTAACAAAATCAAAAAAGCCAAAATCTCGGCAAAACCTCCCGCCATAGCAAGAAGATTAAAAATCCAACCGGGTTTGGCCCAAAGAATATTGGAAAAATATCCGAGAAATACGGCTGTCAACATCAGATAATAAATCCGGTTTATTTGCTTGGTATTCAAATGAATCCCTCTGCGTTCCAACAAATAAAAAGTTAATCCTAACAAAGCAAACAAAAACCAGCCGTTGTATTGAAAATGTAAATAATAAAAAATATCAAATTTGTAGAAATCGGAATTTTTTCCAAATAATTTCAAGATAAAAACCAATGACCAAGGACTTAAACTGGAAAGAAATTGCAACCATAATCCGGCTTTTACAAATTTATAAGTGGCAGGATATTTTTCTGTGTCTGATTTGTTTTTAAAGAAATAATATAAATAAAAATAGGTTCCTATTAAAAACAGGGAAAGGAAAGCTATGGAAAAAGCTTTATATCCTTGTATAGGGAAAGAAAAATACATTCCGGCTACATTGGCAATCGTAAACCAATAGATAAATTTAAAAAAACGCGTATTCAGCTTGTCTTTCAAAAAAATATAGGATACAAAAGCGATAAATGCACCGTGCAACCATCCCAGAAAAGCTACATGAGAGTGTGCGTGTAAATAGTTATTGAAATTGATGGGCAAATGAAATACCGGAACAGCTCTTAAAATCAATCCCAACAAAGCAATGGCCAAGAAAAAATATAATGAGACGATAAACTGTTTTTTGGCTTCCATATATCTGTTTTTATGAAAAAAAGTTAGCCTAACACGAAAAGGGTGATTAGGCTAAACAATTATAGCTTATAAAGTCTTAAAGCCCGATTTCATCAGGACTGACTTTGTTTTTTAGAATTTGATTTACTTTATCCAATTTTTCTTTTTCTTCTTTGCTTTTCGGATTGACATAGGCTTTGATTCGCACTACTTCGGTCAAATTTTTTGTGTTGGCGTGAATGGTAATGGTTTTGATTTGTTTTCCGGGTTTACGATTAGTGTTGAATTTTACTTTGATCACATCGCTTTCTCCGGGTTGTATAGGCTTTTTGGGCCAATAGGGAGTTGTACATCCACAACTTGTTTTTACATCGGTAATAATCAAAGGATTGTCGCCGGTATTGGTAAAACGAAAAACCGTATCGAGAATTTCTCCCTCGTCATGGGTACCGAAATCAATCTCCCGTGTTTCAAATTCCATTACGGGAAATTTGTTCAAATCAGCCATTTTTTCTTTGGCTTTTTGCACATTTTCATCTTTTATTTTAGAAGACGGATTGTCATTATTACAGGCAATAATACCTGTAAAGACCAATAAAAGTAAAACTATTTTTTTCATATTTCTTATTTTTTGTTTCTGCCTCTGATGTTTTTGTTCAATTCTCCTTTCTGTTCCAATTCTTTGTAAATGTTATTTAATACTCCGTTGATAAAAATATTACTTTTCGGAGTAGAAAATTCCTTGGCCAATTCCACATATTCATTAATGGTCACCGAAGGAGGAATCGAAGGGAAATACAAAAATTCCCCAATCCCCATTTTCAAAATTAATTTATCTATATTTGAGATTCGATCATAATCCCAGTTGGGTGTCTTTCCTTTGATATGATTGGTTAATTTCTCATCATTCAAAATCACTTTTCGGAATAATTCTTTGGCAAACTCCCGATCCTGTTCGTCTTTGAATAAAGGAGGTAATCCTTGAAAACTTTCATCTTCTTTCAAACTGCTTATCGTCTTCATTACCAATGTATTGGCAATAGCAATATCATCTGCCCAATGACTTTCATCCGCTTCCAAAGTTTCATGTAATTTTACTTCGGGAGCGATAAAGTTCTTATATAGTTCCAAGATAAACTCTTTGTCTTCGGAGAAAGAGTGGGATTTACTCGCCATATAGTCTTTATAAAGCTTCGACTCCTTGATTTTTTTCCAAATCAAATCCACCAATTCTTTGTTTACTTCCCATTTGTCAAGCTTGTATTTTTTCTTAAATTCTTGAATAAACTTATTATTTTCAAGAAGTTGCAAGACTTTATTGTTTACAAACTTATAATTGGGGTTGAGATCCTCTTCGGTAGGGAAATTTTTGTTCAACCCCACTTCTATTTCTTCTTTGGCTTTTTCTTTTAAGGCCAGAAGCAATAAAAGCATCAAGACATAGAGCTTGTAAATATTATCAAAACTCAAAAAGAGGAGCTTTTCATTCTTGGGAATATTATCCTCCTCGGCACTCTGAAAGGCAAATACACCTTGCATTACTTTCGACCGGATATTTCTTCTGTTTAACATACTTATAAATCATTCAAAATGTTTTGCAAATTTAGTTTTTATTTATTAAAAAAATATTTTTTGTTTAAAAATTATTTTTATTAGCTTTGTAGCATAATTAATCTAAAAGATCGTTGGAAAATGACTGAAAAAGAATACAACAAACCCGAAGAAATCTACTCTAAAGTTTTTAGAGCAGGAAGGAGAACTTATTTCTTTGATGTAAGAGAAACCAAAGCAGGAGATTACTATCTTACCATTACTGAAAGTAAGAAAAACATGAATGAAGACGGAACTTTCCATTACAAAAAACACAAAATTTATCTTTACAAAGAAGATTTTGGAAAGTTTAAAGAGTTATTGGATGATGTCACTGACTTTATCATCAGAGAAAAAGGCGAAGAAGTAATTTCTGAAAAACATCAAAAAGATTTCAATCCCGTTGCCGAAGAAAAAGCAGCAGAAGAAAATGAGATTGCCAAAGAAGACGCCGGAGAAAAAGAACAAAATCTAAGTACCAATGATTTTACAGATGTAAATTTTGATGATATTTAGTCTTTTGATATAACTCATACAAGTAAAGGCTGCTCTTTCGGGCAGCCTTACTTATTTAGTCATTTTTTTGTTTATTTAAAAACTGCTTTAAAAAGTAAATTAGCGGTAGCCGGATTCGTTGCCAAAGGAACATCATGCACATCACATAGACGCATCAGCATGGAAATATCCGGTTCATGTGGATGTTTATCCAACGGATCGCGAAAAAATATCACCATTTTTGTTTTTCCTTCGGCTACGCGTGCACCGATTTGGGCATCACCGCCTAATGGTCCCGAGAGCAATCTTTCTACTTTCAAACCTGTTTCTTCTACATACTTTCCGGTAGTTCCCGTAGCGATAATCGTTACATCGTTTCGTAAAAGTTGGTCTTTATGCTCCATTACAAAGCGAACCATTTCGGGTTTTTTCCCATCATGAGATATTAAGGCTATTTCCATACTTATATTTTTTACAAAGGTATGAATTAAATCAAAAATCGAAAGGAAAACTAACTTCTTTACAATAATTTGTTTAATAAAGCATCAAATTCTTCAATCTCCTTCTCCTCCGTTTTCCAAGAAGTAACCAGTCGGATTACCGATTCACTGTCCGATTCTTTTTCCCAAACATAAAAGGCCGCTTCTTTTTGTAATTCGGCTATTAATTCATTTGGAAGAACAGGAAAAACTTGATTTGTCCGGGTAGGATATTTGGTTTTAATTCCTTTCTCTTTTAAAATTTTATTGAGCTTTTTGGCTGAAAGATTGGCTTTACGAGCCAATTCATAATAAAGTCCGTCCTTAAAAAAAGCCGTAAATTGAGCCCCGAAAAAACGTGTTTTTGCGGGTAAAGCTCCTTTTTGTTTTAAATGAAAATCAAAACCGGATTTTAGTTCTTCACGAGTAATGATAATCGCTTCTCCCATCAATCCGCCATTTTTGGTTCCACCCAGATAAAAAGCATCCGTTAAAGCAGCAATATCCCTTAAACTCAGATCATTGTCATCACTCATCAAAGCATTTCCCAAACGGGCACCGTCCAAAAAAAGATAAAGGTCGTTTTCCTTGCAAACCTCCGAGATAGCTTTAAGCTCCTCGGCAGTATAAACCGTTCCTAGCTCGGTCGAATTGGAAATATACACCATTTTTGGTTTTACCATATGTGGTGGTGTATTGTGCATTTCTAATGTGTCTTTAATTTCTTCCGGGGTAATTTTTCCCATTATGCCTTTTACGGAATTTATCTTATGTCCGGTATATTCCACCGCCCCTGTTTCATGTAAATTTATATGCCCGCTTTCTACGGCAATCACCGATTCATAAGGCTTTAATGCCGCAGCAATGACCAACAGGTTTGCCAAAGTTCCTCCGGATACAAAACGAATAAAAGCTTCGGTATCATTGATCTCTTTGCGTAATAAACCGGCTGCTTTCAGGGAATAAGAATCGTGTTGATAGGAGATCTCCAAACTTTCATTGGCGCGTATGATTTCTTCCAGAATTTTAGGATGTGCTCCTACACTGTAATCGTCTTTAAAATGCATTTAAAAATCTATTTTTCCTTCTTTAACCACTATTTCTTTTATTTTTCTGAATAAAGTCGATGAAAAGACAAAATCATTTAAATCGGGATTATCTGTATAAAAAATATCCTTTTTAGTTCCCTCCCATTGTTTTTTCCCGTCTTTGAGCAATATAATTTTTTCCCCGATCTCCATAATCGAATTCATATCATGGGTATTTACCAAAGTAGTCGTATCATATTGCACGGTTAAATCATGAATCAGATTATCGATAAGGATAGCCGTCTTCGGGTCTAATCCCGAATTGGGTTCATCGCAAAAGAGGTATTTGGGTTTTAACACAATGGCTCTTGCAATTCCCACTCGTTTTTGCATTCCTCCCGAAATTTCTGCGGGATATTTATTATTTATTCCACTCAGCTCCACTTGTTCCAAGACTTCATCCACCCTTTTTTTCATTTCGGCTTCGGACATATTTGTAAACATCCGCATAGGAAATTTGATATTTTCTTCAATTGTGAAGGAATCAAAAAGCGCATTACCTTGAAAAACCACTCCCATTTCCATTCGTAATTTTCGTTGCTCTTTGAGTGAGAGTTGGTCCAAGATTCTCCCGTCAAAAGAAACAATACCCCTGTCGGGCTTTATCAATCCTAAAATCGATTTCAGAAAAACGGTTTTTCCCGATCCGCTTCTTCCGATAATCATATTGGTTTTTCCTTTCTCAAAAGTAGCGGAGATGCCTTTGAGCACCGGTTTTCCGTTAAAGGATTTATATAGGTCTTTTACTTCGATCATCAGCTTAATAATAATTGAGTAAGTATATAATTAAAAATAATTATGGTCACACTGGTCCATATAACCGCTTGTGTAGCAGCACGTCCAACTTCCAATGCTCCTCCTTTAACATAGTAACCGTAATAAGCGGGAATGGTGGCGATAAAAAAAGCAAAAACTACGGTTTTTATAAGTGCATAGGTAATATCAAAGGGCTCGAAATCATAACGTATTCCTCTTAAATAATCTTCGGTGAGTACCATACCGGTTAAATTTCCGGCCACCCATCCACCTAATATTCCGAGAAACATACTGATCACAATTAACAACGGATAAAAGGTCACCGTCGCCAATACTTTGGGTAATACCAGGTAATTTTTTGAATTCACTCCCATTACATCCAAAGCATCGATTTGCTCCGTAATTCTCATGGTACCGATGGTAGAAGCGATGTAAGAGCCTACAATACCCGCGAGTATAATAGAGATAAAAGTAGGAGAAAATTCCAGTACAATGGATTTCATGGTGGCATAACCGATATAGAGTTTATCGATTAACGGATTGCTTAAATTTCTAGCGGTTTGAATGGTTACGACACCACCGATGAAAAAGGAAATGAAAGCCACTAATCCGATGGACTTAATTCCCAAGTCTTCGATTTCACGAAAATAATTTTCCCAAAATATTTTGGGTTTTTGAGGTCGTGTAAAAACCTCTTTTAACATCATTATATATTTTCCTATGGCTTCAAAATACATAGAGTAATTTTTATGCTAAAATAGGAAAAATAAGTGGAAAACCGGGTTTATATAAATAAAAAACCGGACTTTTCTGTCCGGTTTTATACTTTCTTAATTGTCCGTTTTTTCGTCCTCTTCAAAAAATTTCTCTTCTTCCTCGATAATTTTTTCTTCGTTTTTTTCAAACTCCAATTTATAAATTACCCACCCGAATCCTACCGCCAAATGCAGCATAACAATAATAAATAAAATATTGGCAAGACTCATAAGGTTTGATTTTTATTTACCGGCAAAAGCTTTCACATCTTTTCCCGTAATTTCTTTTCCTCCCAAGATAATTAATCTTTCCACTACATTTCGCAATTCCCTGATATTTCCCGACCAATTGAACTTTTGCAATTCGGTATAAGCATCTTTAGTGAATTTTTTGGGCGGCATGCTTTGTTCTTCTACAATTTTTTTGGCAAAATATTCTACCAATGCCGGAATATCCTCTTTTCTCTCGTCTAATGAGGGAACCTTTATCAAAATAACAGCCAAACGGTGATATAAATCCTCGCGGAAACGCCCTTCTTGAATTTCTTTTTTCAAATCTTTATTGGTAGCGGCAATGATTCTCACATCCACTTTAATGCTTTTGTCACTGCCTACACGGTTAATTTTATTTTCTTGTAAAGCACGCAAAACTTTTGCTTGGGCCGAGAGACTCATATCTCCCACTTCATCAAGAAATAGCGTTCCTCCGTTGGCTTGCTCGAATTTTCCTTTTTTGTCTTTATAGGCTCCTGTAAACGAACCTTTGATATGTCCGAATAACTCACTTTCAATCAATTCCGATGGAATGGCTGCACAGTTTACTTCCACCATCGGCCCTTTACTGCGTTTGCTTTTTTGATGAATCCAATGAGCAACCAATTCTTTTCCTGTCCCGTTATCTCCGGTAATTAATACCCGTGCATCGGTAGGAGCTACTTTTTCAATTATTTCTTTTATTTCTTGCATTTTCGGGGAATCCCCGATCATCTCATATTTTTTACTTACTTTCTTTTTCAGTTGGATATTCTCCGTAATAAGTTCTTTTCTTTCCAAGGCATTGCGCACGGAAGTCATCAGGCGGTTTAAATCCGGTGGTTTTGAGATATAATCAAACGCACCTTTACGCATGGTTTCGACAGCGGTTTCCAAATCGCCGTGGCCGGAAATCATTAAAAAAGGAATTTCGGGTTTTATTTTTTTGGTTTCTTCCAATACTTCAATCCCGTCTTTTTTTGGCATTTTTATATCACAAAGTACGAGATCAAAATCATTTTTTTTGATTTTTTCCATTCCTTCCACTCCATCCGCGGCCTCCTCAACTACATATTCTTTGTCCAACTGCTCAATAATACGTTTCAGTACTCTTCTGATGGCTTCTTCGTCTTCTATTAGTAAGATTTTTTTCATTTTGTTTGCATTAAATTAAGAAAAGAGGTCTTGTATTTTTTCAAAAAAAGATTTCTCCGCCTTGGACGGAGCCGGTTGAAAATTGGGATGATTGAAATTCTTCTTGAAAAATTCTTTTTGTTCGGAGGTTAATTTTTTAGGTGTCCATACATTTACATTCACAAGTAAATCTCCCAATTGATGGGTATTCATATCGGGTACTCCTTTGTTTTTTAAACGCAAAATTTTTCCGGATTGAAGACCTTCTTCCAATTTAAGTTTAATTTTTCCATGAGGAGTTTCAATAATTTTTTCTGTTCCTAGCACTGCTTCGGGCATAGACACATACATTTCATAATGCAAATTATTGCCTTCCCGTTTGAATTTCGGATCCGGTACTTCTTTCAATTGGACTATTAAATCTCCGGGGATACCGTTTGTTCCGGGCGCTTCGTTTCCTTTTCCTCCTACTCTCAATTGCACTCCGTTACGTACTCCTTTGGGCAAGTTTATTTCTATTATATCTTCTTTTTTGATCATTCCGTTGGCATCGGAGCCTTCTCCGCGGCGTTCCAAAACTTGACCTGTACCGTGGCAAACCGGGCAAGTTCCGGTAGTTTGCATACGTCCGAATATGGTATTGGTAATTCGAGAAACTCTTCCGCTACCACCACATTGGTGACAAGTGGAATATTGCGTACCTGGCGCTTTGACCAACCTTTTAATTTTGATTTTTTTCTTTCCTCCTTTGATAATATCTTCCAAATTGATTTTGAGTTTCACCCGGAGATCACTTCCACGGACACGAGCGGCACGACTACTTCTGCCCGATGAAAAACCACCGAATCCTCCCGAACTTCCGCCGAAAATATCTCCGAAAATATCTCCGAATTGCGAGAAGATATCCTCCATATTCATATGATGGCCACCGCCAAATCCACCGGGACCTTCAAATGCATTATGGCCAAATTGGTCATAACGTGCCTTTTTGTCAGGATCACTTAAAATTTCATAAGCTTCAGCGGCTTCTTTAAATTTGGCTTCGGCTTCGGCATCGCCGGGATTTCTGTCCGGATGATATTGTATTGCTTTCTTTCTGTATGCTTTTTTTATTTCGGCTGCCGTAGCATTGCGGCTGATTCCCAAAATTTCATAATAATCCTTTTTCATAATCTTTTCTTTATTTATGAAAAAGTTCAGCTAATAAATCGATTAGCAGAACTTTTTAACTATCTATTGTTTAAAAAAACCGATGCAAAATTAATCATTTATTTAAAACATTAACTTCCGGTCACTACTTTTGGATAGCGAATGGTTTTTTTGCCCATTGCATATCCTTTCTCAACTACATCAACAACCTTGCCTTTCATATCTTCTTGGCCGGGAACTTGAGCAATGGCTTCATGAGTTTCGGGGTCAAATTGGTCTCCTTTATTGACTTCAATGTCTTTTAATCCCGATTTTTTTAAAGTATTTTTGAATTTTTCATAGATTAATTCCACTCCTTTATAATGGGCTTCATTACCCTCTTTTTTTATTTCGGCTAATGCTCTTTCAAAATCGTCCAATACGGGCAATAATTCTTTGACCAGATTCTCTCCCGCTGTTTCAAATAATTCCAATTTTTCTTTGGCTGTACGTTTTCTGAAATTTTCAAATTCGGCATAAAGACGAAGGTATTTGTCTTTTTCCTGTTTTAATTCTTCTTGTAATCTCTCCAATTCGCTTTTTTTGTCTTTTTTCATTTCTTCGTCTTTATGATCTTTGGTTTCAATATTATTTTGAGTTGATTTATCTCGTTTTAATTCTTTTTCGTCTTGTGTATGTTTTTGGTTCTTTTTTTTCATAATTAAAGAAATTTTTAGTTCTAACTCCCCCAATGCAAATATGTTGCCACTTGCTTTTTCTGACAAATTGACACCGTTATTTTCTCGCTTTATTAATTAAATAAATAGCGATCAAACCGAAGAGAATATTGGGTATCCAAGCCGCCCAGAAGGGGTTAAAACCTGATTTTGTGGATAGGATACCGAAAACTTTATCAAAAAATACATACATCAGTGAAATAACGATACCAAATAAAATACTGTATCCTATTCCACTTCGTTTTTTACGTGAAGCCACTGCCACGGCTATAAAGGTCAAAATAAAAGCAGATACCGGCAGACTTATTCTTTTGTATTTTTCGAGCAGAAAAACATTGATATTTTTGGAACCTCGTATTTTTTCTTTTTCAATGAATTTATTTAATTCGATATAATTTAAACCTTCCGCTGCATAAACAATGGGCGTAAGATCATCGAGAGTAAAGGGAAAGATAGTGTCTTTGACAGAATATGTATTGATTTTTTCTTTGTCTTGGTCCAAATAAATTCGCTCTCTGACATTATGCAAGCGGTATTTTTTTTGTTCGGGCATCCAAACAATTCTATCCGCAAAAATCCTGGATTTCAATTGATTGTCTTTTATTTCTTCATAGATAAAATTATAAGCCGTTTTATTTTTATGGTTCAAATTGCTGGCATATACATAGTGTATCGAATCGATTTTACGATAGATATCGTTGGTTTCACGAACTTTTTTATATTTTTTTATGTATTTGGTCCAAAAATCATGGTAACTGATGCGTGCTTTGGGGATAATGGAAAAATTAAGAAAAAGAACGGTCATGGCAATGATTGTCGCCCCGATCAAGTAAGGTCTTAAAAAACGCATAAAAGGCATTCCCGTATTGAGCATAGCAATAATCTCGGTATTTTGTGCCAAACGGGAAGTGAACCAAATAATAGATAAGAATAAAAAAATAGGAAATAAAAGATTGAAAAAATAAAGAGTGAAATTGCCGTAATATTTGATCACTTCTCCCAATGGAATATCATTTTCAAAAATTTTATCAATCCGTTCGGACAAATCAAATATTATGGAAATGGGAATAAACAAGAGCATCAATCCCAAAAAAGTAGCAAAGTATTTTTTTAATATGTATTTATCGATAATTTTCACGCGCGACGCTTCAATATTTTTGTTTACCGGACAAAAATACATTTTTTAAATGAAATGCCTTTATCAACTATTGACCAAATTATCATTATATTTGTTAATTAAATGATAAGACCTCCAATTGATGGAAGAACGAAAGAAACAACTCGAAACCGAAGAAAAGCTCATCCGAGAAAAGGAAAAAGTCGTAAAAAAAGAGTTCAAAGAATTTTGGCAAGTAGCCATAGATTTTATAAAGGAGTTGTTTAATATACGGAAGTATGCCGACAAGGAGTTTACCCGACAAACCATATTGGAAAGCATTCCTTTCCGCGGGCATTCGGCTTGGTTGTTGATTTTTTCCATTATGATTGCTTCTGTGGGATTGAATGTAAATTCTACTCCCGTTGTAATCGGTGCGATGCTTATTTCTCCTCTGATGGGCCCTATAATGGGTGCAGGATTCTCGATAGGAACCAATGATGTGGAAACCTTTAAAAAATCCGCCATCAATTTTCTTGTAATGGTGAGTTTGAGTTTAATAACCTCTTTTTTGTATTTCAAAATCTCCCCTTTCGATACGGCATCACATGAATTATTGGCGCGTAAAACTCCCACTTTTTTTGATGTATTAATTGCCTTTTTCGGTGGTTTGGCAGGAATTGTTGCTATCACAAAAAAAGGCTTTTTTAATGTTATATCCGGTGTAGCGATTGCTACGGCTTTGATGCCTCCGTTATGTACCGCCGGTTTCGGCTTGGCCACATCACAATTTGATTTTTTCTATGGAGCTATGTATCTTTTCTTTATCAACTCCTTTTTTATCGCTCTGGCTACATTTCTGGTGATCAAATATTTACGCTTTCCGGTAGCTCATTATCTCAATTCGGTCAAACGAAGACGTATCAGCCGCATTATTTATTTTTTGGCTATACTGGTAGTAATACCGAGTATTCTTACCTTTATAAATATTTATCAGCAGGAAATTTTTAAACAAAGAGCGAACGACTTTATCCATAAAGAAATCGTTTATGAAGGTACTCAGGTAATCAAATCGAATGTTGATCCGGTACATAAAGAAATAGACCTGTATCTTATCGGAGAAATGGTCCCTCTATCCGTTATTAAAGTATGGAAAGAAAAATTGCCGGAATACGGATTGCAAGATGTAAAACTTAATGTCTATCAAAGTGCCGATAAAACAAACGAAATCGAACAAAATATATCTGAAAAAGTCAAAGAGCAAATACTTGAAAAACTCTTTATCGAAAACAAAAAAGTATTGGAAAGCAAGGATGAGCAAATCCAAGCTTTGAGCAGGAAAATCCAACAATTGCAGCAAAAACTGGAAATAGGAGATATTCCTTTCCAACAGATTTCAAAGGAAGCCAAAGTATTGTTTCCACGAATCAAAGAAATCAGTTATGGAGAAAACCTTTATACGAATTTCAAAAAAACCGATACTATCCCTACATTCTTGATTAAATGGAACAAGCGTCTGCCTTATAGTGTCAAGAAAAAAGAAGTGTCAAAACTGCAAAAATGGATTCAAACAAGAGCAAAGCTCGATACATTGAGAATCATAAGTTTAAACTGATAAAAAAACCGTAAGCAAACGATCCTTCTTACGGTTTTCTTTACACACACAAACCACAAATTAATTCATTTTATCCATGCCTAAAAGGAGCTTGGTATTTTGGGGATATTCATAAACGGTATTGGAATTGAGTTTTATTTCAAATACAACCGTATTAATTTGTCCGCCCATATCGTTATAAACAAAATAGAAACTGTTATCACAAGCATCATACTCGGTACTTATGCCATCATGTGCATTGATAATGGAAGAAACGGGAATGCTCAATCCGGTAAGATTTTTTTCTATACTGACAGAAGGCTGGCCCGCACTCAAATCTATTTTCACAATTTCGAGTTTTCCCGTTGTCACATTACCACGAAGAGCAAAAAGTGTATTTGCATCTACATATTCCACTCCTATATAAAAAACTCTATTGGTATTATTATCATAGGTTTCCAAAAGAAAATCCGACCAAACTCCGGTATTGTTATTATAAATAATCAGTTTTGTATTGGCCAAATAAAATATTTTTTCTTGATTGTCGGAGGTAGACAACAAATAATTGGCGTCAAAATATCCCGTGCCTGTAAAATCCAAATTATACACTGAACTTATAGCGGTTAAATTTGTATTGACCACTTTAAAATCAGCAGATAAAGTATTGTAAGAAGACATAATGGAGTTACTTTCCTGTAAAAAAAGCAGATTTCCATTTAAATATTCCGGGGTACTCACTCCAACCAAAGAGGATTGAGAAACCAAAGCATTATTTTGAGTATCAAAAACAGCCCATTCATCCGTAAAAGGAAAATAATAAGTGATATGTTGATTAATAGGATCCGAGGTAGTTTTTACTTGATAAAGCGGATTCCCGACATTATTAAACGAGTTTCCGGTATTCACAGAAACAGGTGTGCTTAGGGTGGTTGATTTAGGATATTTATAAAAATCAAAGCCGGTTAATAACGGATCAAAATTTGTTACACCCATAGAATAGAAATTTGCATCACAAGCAAGGGACGGATTATTATTGTCATCTGTATCACAAGAATTGAACAATAAAATCAAAAAAGCAACAGGTAGTAAATATTTTTTCATATTTATAAAATTTAATTTTGAATCAAAAGTATGGGCAATTTCATATATAATAAATGGTAATTCTACAAAAAACCCTGATGATTAGATAAAATAAAGAACTCATTTCTTTAATTTTATAAAAAATAGAATTCCTATTCCTTTTTAAGCACTTCTTTTTCTCATTATTTTAAGAGATAGGTATTCTCCGGTTTGAAAAAAAATTCTTAATTTGGCAGATATTTTTTAGCGTCTATGAAAAAATTATTGGTTTTATTCTTGCTCATCAGCCTAAGCCTTCCGGCTCAAAAAAAACAAATTACCATTGACGAAATATGGAACGGAAATTTTCGCTACGAATATATATACGGATTAACCGCCTTACCTTCATCAGATTACTATTCAAAAATCGATTATAACCCAAAAACAAAAGCTTATGAAATCGGGATTTATGATTATCCCACTCAAAAAAAAATAAGTACCGCTTTTTCTTCCCAAGACTTTCCTGAAATTAATTATTTTAATTATACCTTTTCAAACGATGAAAGCAAAATTCTGATAGGAACCAACCGAAAACCTATTTACAGACATTCGTCGACCGGAATATTTTACGTATATAATCGTCAATCAAAAGAATTGATAAAAATCAATGAAAAACCCATTCAGGAACCCTCTTTTAGTCCTGACAATACAAAAGTGGCTTTTGTTCAAGACAATAATCTCTATTACAAAGATCTCCTCAGCGGAAAGACCGTTCAAATCACAACCGACGGAGAAAAAAACAAAATTATCAATGCCATTCCCGATTGGGTTTATGAGGAAGAATTCAGCTATTCAAAAGCCTATGAATGGAATCCCGACGGAACAATGATTGCATTTGTAAAATTTGACGAATCGCAAGTCCCGGAATTCTCAATGATTCGTTACGGAGAAAAACTTTATCCCGAAGTCGAAACCTTTAAATATCCCAAAGCCGGAGAGAAAAATTCCGAAGTCAGTTTACATCTCTATCGTTTAAAAGAAGGAGAAACAAAAAAAGTTTCTTTTGAAGGAGAATATGAATATCTCCCACGCATAAAATGGACACAAAAAAACGATTGTCTGACCTTTATCACTCTTAACCGTTTACAAAATGACTTAAAACTCTATAAATACAATGCCACCTTTGACAAGTCCGGAGTAGTTGTCGAAAGAAAAGATCCGAGATATGTAGATCTGGAAGCTACCGATAATCTCAGCTTTTTATCGGACGGGAGTTTTATTTGGTCAAGCGAAGAAGACGGTTTTAATCATTTTTATCTTTACAATTATAAAGGGAAAAAAATCAGACAAATCACCAAAGGACCTTGGGAAATTACCGCTTTCTACGGCTATAACCCGAAAACGAAACGCCTTTATTACCAATCTACCGAAAACGGATCGATAAATCGCGGAATATACAGTATTGATATCAAAGGAAAACACAAAAAATTATTGAGTCCCGAAAACGGAACTTCCAATGCGGAATTCAGTGCAAATTTCAAATATTTTATCAATACTTTTTCCAATATTTCCACTCCTTATACTTATAGCGTAAGACGTGGAAAAGACGGCAAAGTCATTAAAACCTTGATTGATAACCATAAACTGCTGGAAAAGCTGGCGGCTTATGATTTACCCCAAAAGAAATTCATCACTCTGCCTGCGGCTGACGGCACGCCTTTAAATGCGTATGTGATCCCGGCAAAAAACGCAAAGAAAAACACGCCTTTGTTTGTTTTTCAATACAGTGGCCCTAATATACAAACCGTACGGAACACGTGGAACTCTTCCAATGATTACTATCATTTTCTATTGGCCAACAAAGGCTATACGGTAATCTCCGTCGATCCACACGGAACGGGAGGACGTGGAGCCGATTTCAAGAAGTCCACCTACAAACAATTGGGAAAATTGGAACTCGAAGATGTCAGTGCAGCAACGATGAGTTTTGCAAAATCACACCATAACGACCTTCAAAGAATAGGAATATGGGGATGGTCCTTCGGCGGATTTATGAGCAGTAATGCCATTTTAAAAAAGCCGGAAATCTTTTCTCTCGCCATTGCCGTGGCACCTGTAACCAACTGGCGTTTCTATGATACGGTCTATACCGAACGATATCTACAAACCCCACAAGAAAATCCCGAAGGTTATGATGAGAATTCACCTTTATTTTTTACTAACGGGCTAAAAGGAAAATTTTTATTGATACACGGAAGTGCCGACGATAATGTCCATTTGCAAAACAGCATGCGACTGGCAAAAAATTTACAAGAAA
This sequence comes from Flavobacteriales bacterium, assembly GCA_027061855.1. Classification (GTDB taxonomy): domain Bacteria; phylum Bacteroidota; class Bacteroidia; order Flavobacteriales; family Flavobacteriaceae; genus JALSPZ01. Next base: position 13,786 of record JAMOVT010000082.1, on the reverse strand, counting down.
ACGATCAACCTTTTGACGAAATGATTTATACCGATAAAAATCATGGTATTTACGGAGGAAAAACACGTCATCATTTATACAAAAAAATGTTAAACTATATTATCAATAATTTATAACGAATAATAATCAATCAGAAACAAAATAAATTAAAATAAAAATTATGGAACAAAATACACAGCAAAAGCATCCAAGAGCACTCTATACCCTGTTTACTACCGAAATGTGGGAACGTTTCAGTTATTACGGGATGCGTGCTTTACTTACTTTATATCTGACCGCTACTTTAATTGAAGGTGGTTTTGGACTCAATCGAGAAGAAGCTTTGGCTATTTATGCCATCTTTACCGGTTTGGTTTACCTCACTCCGATTATCGGAGGTTGGGTAGCCGATAAATTTTTAGGGAAACGAAAAACCGTTTATATCGGTGGATTGGTTATGGCCGTAGGTCAGTTCCTGCTGGCTGCCAGTGCTTTTCTTGCCCATTCCTTGGACCCTCAAACCCGATTATTCCTTTTTAATCTCGGATTAGGTGTTCTTATTATCGGAAACGGTTTCTTTAAACCCAATATTTCGACCATTGTAGGAGATTTTTATGATGATAATGACCCGAGGAAAGATTCGGCTTTCAATATTTTCTATATGGGTATCAATCTCGGTGCCATTTTAGGGCCGTTTATTGCCGGTGCGTTGGGAGAAAATGTAGATTGGGGCTGGGGATATCTGGCTGCGGGTATTGGAATGTTACTCAGTGTAGTTTGGCTTTACTTCCATGAAAACACTCTTGAAGACAAAGGTTTACCTCCCAATTATGAAGGAAACTCCAATGTTTTAACGGCAAAAGATTGGAAAGATATTATTATTTATGCCATCGGATTAATTCTCGGCACATTGATTATCATGGTTGTTTGGAAAGCCTTACCCGATAAAGTAACAAGTGCCATTACCATTATAGGTTTTACTGCCGGTATTCTCGCTTTGGGCTATGTTATTTTCAAAGGAACAAACGGTGCCGAAGAATGGTCACGTATGATTGTTATCTTGGTCTTGGCTTTCTTTAATATTGCTTTTTGGGCCGGTTTTGAACAAGCGGGAGGAACCATGAACCTTTTCGCTAAGGATAATACGGATCGACAAATGTCCGGTTTTGATTTACCTTCTTTCTTTACGAATATAGATATCAAAGTGTGGGGAATTTTAGCGGGAATCTCCTTATTAATCTGGATTTACAGTATTTACATAAAAATTTATTCGGATGATGAGAACAAAGTCGAAAAATTTACTAAAATCGGGAAATACACCGGTTACGGAGTAGTTATTTTTGGAGTATTGGCTCTATTGAAATACTTCTCTGAAGGTCCCGAAATTCCTGCTACATGGTTCCAAAACGTGAATCCTATCGCCATTTTGATTTTTGCTCCTATTTTCTCCGTAATGTGGTTGAAATTGGATAAAATGAAACTCAATCCGCGTACGCCTATCAAGTTTGCCATCGGATTATTCCTTGGTGCTTTGGCCTTCTTTGTAATGACCCAGGCGGATCATATTGCCAAAACCGGAGTAAAAGTTTCTCCGATGTGGCTGGTTGCGGTTTATACCATTCTTACCTTGGGAGAATTGATGCTTTCTCCTATCGGTTTGTCGATGATTACCAAATTGGCTCCCAGAAAATTGATTTCTATTGTAATGGGACTATGGATGGCGAGTTTTGCCGCCGGAAATTATTTGGCCGGTATGCTGGAAAGTATTTTACATAAACTCAATGAAAGCGGACATCAGCTTGAACTTTATCCGTTTATCATGTGGGTAATGCTCGGATCCGGATTGATCGTATTATTGCTCTCTCCCTTGTTAAACAAAGCGATGAAGGGGATACATTAAGGATTTGGATGTTAGGTGTTTGATGTCGGAGGTCGGATGTCGGGTGCTTGATGATAGATGACGGGTGACCGATGCTTGATGATGGATGACGGGTGACCGATGTTGGGTGACGGGTGACGGGTGACGGATGTCGGATGCTTGATGACGGGTGACCGATGTTGGATGATGGGTGATGGGTGACCGATGTTGGGTGACGGGTGACGGGTGACGGATGTCGGATGCTTGATGACGGAGGTTGGATGATGGATGTTGGGTGACGGGTGACCGATGTTGGGTGACGGGTGACGGGTGACGGATGTCGGATGCTTGATGACGGAGGTTGGATGATGGATGTTGGGTGACGGGTGACCGATGTTGGATGTTGGGTGACGGGTGACCGATGTTGGGTGCTTGATGACGGATGACGGATGCTTGATGCCGGATGTTGGGTGCTTGATGACGGGTGACGGATGTAAAGGAATTTATATATTTAATTTATAAAAAACATTGCTTTATCAGCCTTTACTTTTAGTCACAACCTTATCATACACAACCGACAACTAAACACTAACAACCAATAACTGATAACTAACAACAGATAACTAATAACAGATAACTAATAACAGACAACTAATAACAGATAACTAATAACAGACAACTAATAACAGATAACTAATTACAGACAACTAATAACAGACAACTGACAACAGACAACTAAAAACAGACCACTAACAACTGACAACAGACAACTAATAACAGACAACTGACAACAGACAACTAAAAACAGACCACTAACAACTGACAACAGACAACTAATAACAGACAACTGACAACAGACAACTAACAACTGACAACAGACAACTAATAACAGACAACTAATAACAGACAACTAATAACAGACCACTAAACAAGAAAAAATTATGAATAAAGAAAACAAAGAAGACTTAGGATTTATCGGCTTACTCAAATCCTTTCCACGTCCTTTCTGGGTAGCGAGTGCGATGGAATTATTCGAACGTTGGGCATGGTATGGATTATTTGCCGTTTTGGCCCTTTATTTAACCGGATCTACGGATACCGGTGCCTTGGGCTTCTCTCATACGGAAAAAGGAGAGATAATGGCCTATGTAACGGGAATTTTATATTTATTACCTATCATCACCGGAGCTATTGCAGATAAAATAGGATATAAAAAATCCTTGATTATTGCCTATATCCTCCTTGGAACCGGTTACTATTTTATGGGAGAAGTCACTTCCTATACGGCGGTATTTCTCATGTTTTTATGGGTAGCCTTGGGAGCAGCGATGTTTAAGCCTGTGGCTTCTGCAATTGTCACCAAATCAACCGATGAGCGTAATTCCTCCTTTGGTTTCGGAGTTTTTTATATGATGGTAAATATCGGTGGATTTTTCGGGCCGTTGTTTTCTGCCAAATTAAGGGATACTTACGGATGGAAAATCGTATTTATAATGGCTGCTTCGGCAATTGCAGTCAACATGATCCTGGTATTGTTTTTCTTTAAAGAACCCGACAGGGAAGAAAGCAATGAAAGTTTCGGACAAACCATTATGAAATCCCTCAAAAATATTTGGGAAGCCTTATCCGATATGAAATTGACTTTACTGTTAATTATCATGATCGGTTTTTGGTTGATGTTCAATCAGCTTTTTTATACCCTCCCTACTTTTATTGAAGACTGGGTAAATACAAAACCTCTGGGCGAATTTTTGGATAAAGCGGCTTTTATTCCGCAGTGGTTTGCCGATTTCTTTAAAAACAAAGAAGGAGGTGTAAATCCCGAAATGATTGTCAATCTCGATGCTTTCTTTATCGTGATTTTTCAAATGGCTGTATCCACCATTATACTAAAATGGAAACCAATAAATGCGATGATGACCGGTATTCTCATTGCCATTATCGGGATAGCTTTGTCTTTTTATACCAATAATGTTTTTTATACCATATTAGGAATTTTGATTTTTGCCATCGGTGAGATGACTTCCAATCCGAAGTTCTCCGATTATATTGCCAAAATTTCTCCCAAGGGAAAAGAAGCACTGTATATGGGAACCTATTTCCTTCCCATTTCGGCAGCCAATTTCTTGACCAAATTAATTACCGGAGATTTATATGAAAAATACTCCGATAAAGTGAGTCTTCTCAAACGGCTCTTGGCCGAAAAAGGAATTCATATAAAAGAAATCGGAACCCCGCTGAGCAAGGAAGAATTTATTCAAAAATTATATAATCTTAATTCCATCCACTTGGAAGAAGCCCTTAAAATTATTCCTCCTACCGAAAATATAAAGGATTGGGGACCGATTATCAAACAAATCAAAGAACAAGCATTGGTACCCGGAGCCGAAAACGTGGTGATTTCGGGAGAATTTTCCAAAAACGATTTTATCGCCGAAGCGGCCAAACAATTGGGAATGAGCGTAAATGAGCTGACCCAATATCTTTGGGAAACTTATCATCCAAGTAATATTTGGTATATCATTGCAGGTATCGGTTTGATTACCATTGTAGGCTTGGTTATTTATGACAGAGTAATTGCCGCAAGAGCCAAAAAACAAGTTGCTTAATTTCAGCAATTCCGATATTTTTTAATTAAAACCCGGGGGGAAATCCTTCGGGTTTTATTTTTTATTTGTACTTTTAAAAGAAAAAATGAAAAAAAATATATTGATTTATCTTTTCACTTTTCTCTTGACGCTTACCGCTTTATTTATTTTTAAAACCTTTCAATTGGCCTCCGAAAAAAAGAAAATCCAAAGCGAATTGACCGAAACCAATCAGCTGTATGATGAAAATATCCAGTACAATATCCGCTTGGAAGATTCTATCGGTCGAATGAAAAAGGAAATTAACCAACTCAAAGAATCCGACCGTTTTTCATTAAAAGGAAACCCGAAAGCCTTGGAATATTTTAAAAAGAGTTTTCCCGATGAAGAAAAAGATTGGGAAGCTTATATTTTAAGAGAATTACTGAAAACCAATAAAACAAAGACCGATAATCCGCTGATTCCTTTTGCCGGAATGGAAGGAAAAATGAAAATAGATCGTGCAAAAATTCTGAATAACCGATGGATATTGGCCCATTTTACCGATGGAACTTACCAAGGAGAAATGATTTTACGCTATGATATAGATCCCGATGGAAAAGTGCATTTTAAAGTCTTAGATGAAACCCTGTACCCTTAATTTTTTGAACGGAATATCTTCCAGAAAGCATAAAACCAACCGGTAATAAACAATAGGCCGCCCAAGGGCGTAATAAACCAAATGGAGCCGGCATTTACACCAAAAATGCTGATGAGGTAAATAGAGCCCGAGAAAAACAAAATTCCCGTAAGAAACAAACCGGCAATTCTGTTTTTGTCCTTTGCTGAAAGAAAAGGAATGGCTGCCATTCCCAAAATTGCCAATACATGCATCATTTGGTACAGCACCGCCGTATGTACATTGTCCAAATCATGGGCCGATAATTTTGATTTCAAAGCATGGGCCGCCAGGGCTCCGATCACTACCGCCAATCCGCCGAGAAATGTGGTGATGGCTAAAATTCCTTTTTTCATATCGAACTGTTTTTTATGTATTTTTTCGGGGTTACTCCAAATTTATTTTTAAAAGCCACCACAAAATGTGTCGGTGCACTATATCCCATTTGATAGGCGATTTCTTTTACACTGTATTGCCCGCTTAACAAAAGTTGGCGTGCCAAGTCCAGTTTATAATTCAATAAATATTTATAAACGGGCGCTCCATAGAAAGCCTTAAATGATTTTTTAAAGAGATTGATAGGCAAATCGACCATTGCGGACAATTCCTCAACCGTAGGAGGCTCATTGATCTGATCGATCATGATTTGTTTGGCTTTTTTGATTTTTTCCACTACTTTTTCGTCTTCCAAGCCTTCGCATCTTTCTTTCTTTTCTTCGGGGGTATTGAAATAGTAGGAAAGAAATTCCATAATCTTGGCTTTGACAAACAATTTATCAAATTTATTTCGAATTTTTTTGTTAAATAACTCCTTGACAATCAATATTTCATTAATGGAAAGAGGTCTTTTTTCGTAGAGTTTTTTCTTACTGTTCCCCGGATTTAAAAAAGTAAAATCGATGGATTCATCATCGATAATATCATGTAAAGCATCCAAGGAAAAAAGAACGGAAAGCATTTTCATTCCCGGTTGAATGGAAACATTGATGGGTATCAAATTTTTCGGATTGAAAAAAAACAGCGATTCATTCTCTTGAACAGGTAATTTATAAGTTCCTTTTAAAATACTGAAAACCACCGGGCCCGCCATCACAAAATGAAATTGTATGCTCAAACCTCCTTTTCTCGTATTGAAATTATAGGTCTCCTTAATCGTTTCTTCCGTTCTCCCCAACAGGATTCCTTTATCAACTTCGACCAAATTAAAAATTCTATCCATATTTTAATTTCAAAGCTACAAATATAGCTTTTTCAATGATTATAAGGAAATAAAAAAGATAAAAAAGTGCAAAAGGTTTTCTATCGATATAAAAAATTCGTTTATCGATATTTTTTAAAAGGAGTATGTTTTATTTTTGCTTATGATTAAGCGCCATAAATCTCTTGATCATTTTCATAATAAATAATTTTGGTTAATTGTTAAAAAAAATTGCTTCCTTACGGAGCAATTTTTTTTATTTCAAAGATAATCCGATGCGTTTCCGCTCTTTGTCAATGCTGATTACTTTCACCCTGATCTTTTGATTAAGCGAAACGATTTCGTGGGGATTTGAAACAAATTGATCGCTGAGATTGGAAATATGTATCAGCCCGTTTTCTTTGATACCCAGATCTACAAAACAACCGAAATCGGTGATATTGTTTATAATTCCCGGATATACCTCCCCTATTTTTAAATCCTCGATGCTTTTTAATTTTTCGGCAAAGTGAAATTCTTCTATTTTTTTTCGTATATCCAAGCCCGGTTTTTTGAGTTCGGCAATAATGTCTTTTAAGGTAAGTATTCCGGTATTTTCATCGATAAAATCTTCCGGGTTAAGCGCATTCAACAGTTTTTCGTTCCCAATTAAATCAGGTATTTTAACCCCTGTTGATTGTGCAATCCGTTGCACTACGGGATAAGATTCGGGATGCACAGCCGAATTATCCAAAGGATTGTCAGCATTTTTAATACGCAGAAATCCGGCGGATTGTTCAAAAGCTTTTTCTCCGAGGCGTTTTACCTTTTTCAAGTCTTCTCGCGAACGAAAAGTACCTTTTTGCTTTCTGTATTCAACAATATTCCTTGCCAAGGACTCTCCTATTCCCGAAACATATTTCAAAAGAGAAGCATGCGCCGTATTGAGGTTTACACCCACGGCATTTACTACGGACACCACCACTTGCTCTAATTCTTCTTGTAACATATTTTGATTCACATCATGCTGATACTGCCCTACTCCAATGGATTTGGGATCTATTTTCACATATTCCGATAAGGGATCTTGCAAACGGCGCCCGATGGAAATCGCCCCACGAACGGTTACATCCAAACCTGGAAATTCTTCCCGTGCAACAGCAGAAGCAGAATAAATACTCGCTCCCGCTTCATTGACAAGATACACGGGTATTTCTTCTTCAAATTCTATTTCCCTTATCCATTTCTCGGTTTCTCTCGATGCCGTTCCGTTTCCGACGGAAAAAGCATCAATAGCGTATTTTTTTACCCATTCTTTAATAGTAGCAGTTGCTTCCTCCATTTTATGATGAGGAGCATGCGGATAGACGGTCGTATGGCTGACAAATTCCCCTCTTTCATCAATCACTGCGATTTTGCAACCGGTACGAAAAGCGGGATCAATCGCCAAAACTCGTTTTTCGCCCAGTGGAGGCGTCAAAAGAAGCTGTTTTAGATTGTCCGAGAACACACGTATGGCGGTTTTATCGGCTTTTTCCTTGTATTTATTGAGTATTTCCGTTTGAATGGAAGGAAACAATAGGCGTTTATAAGCATCTTTTACCGCTTTTTGAATCCATTTACTTGTATCGTAGTTATTTTTTATAAAACGCTCCTCAATTTTTTGAAGTACAAAGGCATCGTCCACTTCCAATTTAATCCGCAAAAAACCGGCTTTTTCACCTCGTTGCATGGCTAGAAACCGATGAGAAGGGCATTTTTGTAAGGCTTCGTTCCATTCAAAATAATCTCTGTATAACTGTGCGCTTTCCTCCTCTTCTTTCTTTTTGACTACACGACTGAGAATATGTCCCCGTTGTTCCATATTCCGGCGCAGGAAATTACGCACCCATGGATTTTCATTGATCCATTCGGCGATAATAAAAGTAGCCCCTTCCAGGGCTTTTTCTTCATCGGGATACTCTTTTGTGATATAATAATTTGCTTGCCGGTAGAGGTTTGTAGTGCGTTGAGCCATGATAATTTTTGCCAAAGGCTCCAAACCTGCCTGCTTGGCATGATCGGCCTTGGTTTTTCTCTTCTTTTTATAGGGCAAATACAAGTCCTCCACTTCCACGGAATCCATGGATTGCTCAATGCGTTTTTTCAAATCTTCGGTTAATACTCCCTGTTCTTCGAGGGCGGATAAAATACTCTTTTTGCGTTTTTCGAGCTCTTCGAGATATTTTTTTAATTTCCGGATTTCAAAAATTTGAATTTCATCGAGATTTCCGGTAGCCTCCTTTCTGTAACGGGCTATAAAGGGAACACTCGCTTCCTGTTCCAGTAATTGAAGGGTATTTTTGACTTGCTTCTCTGCAATACCCAATTTTTGTGAAATAAAAGAAATCATATTGTCTGACATAGACGGCAAAAATAAGAAAAACCGCTGCAATAATTTACAGCGGTTTTTCCCTTAACCAAAATAACTCAACTATGAAAAAAATCTCACACTTATTAATTAACAAACACCGTGCCAAAAACAAACTCTTCACGACGCCTTCGATGTTAATTTCGTGTTAAATAATTCATTTTGAATTGCTTATTCATACAATCAAAAGCCGTGCCTAAATAAAAAACCATTAAAAAAATCCTTCTGTTTCTTATATTTTAAAGGAGAAAAAATATTTTTTAACAAAAGTCTGTTAATAAAAAAACTTCTTTCGGTCTTGCTATTTGTTAAAGTACTCTTAATTTTATAATCCGAATTTTTACCTAAAACCTAAACTGACCACCTAAACGATTTGGCTATGAATATGAAGACCTTACAAAAACCCGCTGCTACAAAAAGAAAAACTTACACTTTTGACGAAGTATTAAAGTCGGCTGTCGATTATTTTAACGGCGACGAACTGGCTGCCACCACTTGGATTAATAAATATGCCTTGAAAACTCCGGACGGGAAATTCCTGGAAAAAACCCCCGATGATATGCACAAACGCATGGCGCGGGAGTTTGCCCGCGTGGAAAACAAATATCCTTCCGTGAAAACGGGAGAACTGTCGGATTACGGTCAAAAAAGAGAAAAACTAAACGAAGAAAAAATTTATAATTATTTCAAGAATTTTAAATATGTCATTCCGCAAGGAAGCATCATGTTCGGGCTGGGCAATCGCGAAGTAATCGCTTCCCTGTCAAACTGTGTCGTGATTCCCGCCCCTTATGATTCCTACGGAGGAATTTTCTATACCGACCAGCAATTGGCCCAACTTTTCAAAAGACGTTGCGGCGTAGGAACCGATTTGTCCAAATTGCGTCCCAAAGACGCCAGCGTTTCCAATGCGGCGGGAACCACTACGGGAGCGGTTTCTTTTATGCACCGTTTCTCTTTCACTACCCGCGAAGTGGCTCAAAACGGACGCCGCGGTGCCTTGATGCTTACCATGGATATCGCCCATCCCGATATCGAAGATTTTATCACCGTCAAACAAGACCTCAGCAAGGTAACGGGAGCCAATATTTCCGTGCGCCTTTCGGATGAATTTATGCAAGCCGTTACCCAAGATAAAAACTTTACTTTACGCTGGCCCATTGACAGCGATAATCCCAAGATTACCAAAACGGTAGAAGCCAAAAAACTCTGGGACAAAATCGTGAAATCGGCCCATAATACCGCCGAACCCGGATTGATTTATTGGGACCGCCAACATAAATATTCCACTTCTTCGCTCTATCCGGGATTTGAAAACGTATCGACCAATCCTTGTAGCGAAATTGCCATGCAAGGAGGTGACAGCTGCCGCTTAATAGCCGTGAATTTTTTCAATTTTGTGAAAAATCCGTTTACTCCGGAAGCCGAATTTGATTTTGAAAAGCTTTATGAAGTGGTTTATGAAACCCAACGTTTAATGGATAATCTCGTGGATCTCGAATTGGAATCCGTGGATCGCATTTTGGAAAAAATCGATAATGACCCTGAACCCGATAATATCAAAAGCGTGGAACGCGAAACCTGGGAATTGCTTCGCGATAACGGAAAAGCAGGACGCAGAACCGGATTGGGTTTTACCGCCCTTGCCGATACCATCGCCGCTTTGGGATTGAAATTCGATTCGGACGAAGCCTTGAAAACAGTGGATGAAATCATGCGCACCAAACTCCAAGCCGAGTTTGACAGCAGTGTGGATATGGCCGTTGAAAGAGGAAAATTTGAACTTTTTGATCCCGAAATCGAAAAAGAATCCGAATTCGTGCAAATGCTCGAAAAAGAATTCCCGGAACTCTATCAACGTATGATGAAACACGGGCGGCGAAATATCTCTATCAGCACCGTTGCCCCTACCGGCTCGTTGAGTATGCTGGCACAGACTTCCTCGGGAATAGAACCCGTTTTTATGCTTTCCTACAAACGCCGACGCAAGGTAAATGCCGGCGACCCGCATGCCAAAGTGGATTTTATAGACGATATGGGCGATGCTTTTGAAGAATTTACCGTCTATCATCACAATTTGAAAAAATGGATGGAGGTAACCGGAAAGGAAGATATTAAAGAAAGTCCCTATGCCGGAGCCACTGCCCCCGAAATAGACTGGAAAAAACGTATCGAGATGCAAGCCTTGGTACAGAAATATACCACGCATTCCATCAGCTCGACGATCAATCTGCCCTCGGATGTAAGCGTGCAAAAAGTGAGCGATATCTATGTGGAAGCCTGGAAACAAGGTTTGAAAGGCATCACGGTTTACCGCGACGGCTCCCGCAGCGGAATTCTGGTTTCCTCGGATGATAAAAAGAAAAAAGAAGACAAGAAAAAGAATCATATCTTCCCTTCCAAACGCCCCAAAAAGCTCGAAGCGGATATCATCCGGTTTAAAAACAAAATGGAAGACTGGATTGCCGTGGTGGGACTCATTGACGGTGTTCCCTACGAGATTTTTACCGGAAAGATGGAAGATGTCTTTAACCTTCCCAACTGGGTAAAAAAAGGCTGGGTGATCAAAAACAAAGACGAAAACGGCAAGAGCCGTTATGATTTCCAGTTTATCGACAAACAAGGTTACCGCATCACCATTGAAGGGCTTTCGCGCTCGTTTGACAAGGAATATTGGAATTATGCCAAGCTCATCTCCGGCGTATTGCGCCACGGAATGCCCATGCACGAAGTGGTAAAGCTCATTGAAGGATTGAATCTCTACGACGATTTTATCAATACCTGGAAAAACGGCGTTGCCCGCGCTTTAAAACGCTATATCAAAGACGGCGCCACCCCGCAAGACAAGAAATGCCCCCAATGCGGCGACCCCGAAGGACTGGTCTATGAAGAAGGCTGCCTGGTATGCAAAAGCTGCGGGTATAGTAAATGCGGATAAATTTTTTTCAGAATATAAAAAATGCAATTGATAATATAAAATTTTATTTTTTTGACTGTTGGCTTAATATTTTTTAACTTTATGCGTGAAATTTTTTATTTTTTTTTCATGTGAATAAAATAACCGTAAAAAAAATATACCACAGAAACCGGTATTGTATCGGACTGTTTTTTCGATATGACAAGGACTTGATAGAGGTTATAAAAAAAATTGATGGTATTAAGTACAGCCAAACCAAAAAATGCTGGTATTTGCCATACGAAAAAAAGTATTTTGAATTATTTAAACAAACCGGACTTCCTTATGGCATCGATTCCGGGGTTTCCCGCACCCAAGCAACCCAGAAAAGTTTGGAAAATGCGGGCATAGAAAGTTTTCGTGCAGAAAAACTTTCGACACCTCATCCGGGAAAGGAGAAAACGGGTGGAAATCCTGATACCGGCATCATCAACCGGAATAAGTCATCGGTAGAAGTTAGCCTTAGAGGCGGGAAATTTGTCATCGACATCCCCTACTCTAAGGAACGGGTGCATTTTATGAAAACCTTGAATAAGTCGTACTGGCATCCGCAAGAAAAAAAATGGATATGCACGGCCGATTTGAAAAATGCCAATTTGTTACAGAAAAAATTTAATTTATGGAGCCCTGAGCAATGGACGGATATTTTGCAACATACTGCACAGTATTCACCAAGAAAAAAAATAAAAGCGGTGGAGTATGAAGATCCTGATAAAGTATTGATTTTTATACAGGATTCGCCCCTAAGTATAGAATTTATTAAGAAAATTCCGTCTAGAAAATATTTGCCCAACAAAAAGGCGTGGCTAATTGATAAGGAGGCAAGCTATTTGCACCGTTTGGAACAACATTGTCGTGAGAATGATATTAAATTTATCAATCATCTAAAAAAAGGCGTATCGTATAACAAGGCTATGCACCAGAAAAGTTGGCCGGTTTTTAAAAATTACATTTTGCAATCTTATTCTTTGCCGGCAAGGAAAACGATAGCTCCGTATTTGGATAAGATCGTTCAAGAGCGGTATAGCAAAAACACTATTCGTCAATATGTAAATTATTATGCGCGCTTTGTAAAATTCAATCAGTCCCGTGGTATTGATATGGGAGATATCGGGTCCGAACAAATTGAGATTTATTTACATAAATTATCGGAAGGAAATATCGGTTGGCGTACAATTAATGCGCATTATAGTGCCATTCAGTTTTGGTATGAAAAGGTAATGAAAAGGGGGAAACTGGAAATAAAAGGAATTTATCGTCCTCGCAAAAGAGAGACATTGCCACGTGTTATGAGCCTTGGCGAGGTGAGGCTTTTATTTGAGCAATTAGATAACTTGAAACACCGTTCTATGTTATTTCTGGCCTATGCTAACGGTTTGCGAAATAGTGAAATTAGAATGTTGAAGACAAAAGATATAAATTTTGAGAGGGATGAAATCCGCATAGAGAATGCCAAAGGAGGCAAGCACCGTATTCTGCATTTAAGTCCGTATATGCGGGAAATTTTAATGGAATATATAAGTATATACCGTCCCGGAACATGGTTATTTGAAGGTCAGAGCTCTAAGGATCCCTATTCACGATCGAGTATAAATGCTGTCTTTAGACGTGCAAAGCAAAAAGCAGGCCTGGACGCCCGATACCGGTTGCACGATTTAAGACACTCTTTTGCTACGCATTTATTAGAAAAAGGTGTTGATGTGCGAGTTATACAGGAACTTTTGGGTCATTCCAATATTAAAACAACTTTGGTTTATACCCATGTGAGCAACCGGATGAAAAAACAGGTTACGAGTCCCATTGAGTTTTTGGGATTAAAAAGCACCGACAATAAAAAGAAAAGCAAGTAAGATTATTATTTTGGCATGACTTTAATGAATTTTTAAATACCTTATTGTTTATAGCGTGATTTTTTATTTATTCTATCAGATTGTTTAAATTTTCTTTTAAAAGATATAAAAAATAAAAAAATGATATTATATTTGAGACAGAAAACGGCTACAAAATTTGGGGTTTTGTAGTGATATAATATAGTTACCCACAAGCAAAAAAAATGAGACTAGAAGAAAAATCTAAACAATTAAAAAATTTAGTATCAAATTATGAAACCAAATGGTTTTTAGGTGATTTATCATGGTTAATTCAAAGTGGTAGAGAAAG
>JAMOVT010000081.1 GCA_027061855.1 Flavobacteriales bacterium | reverse complement strand
ATCCGACGACTACGGACGTAACAATAAACATCAGTACTGCGGATGGAACAGCTGTTGATCCGGATGATTATACGGGAACGACTACTACGGTAACGATTCCTGCGGGCAGCACCAGTACAACGGTAAGTATACCGATTATAGATGATACAATTGATGAGAATGATGAAAATTTTGCGGTTATTGGTACAATTACCTCAGCAAATACTTCTAATTCTAATGTAAATGGTACAGTGACTATTATTGATAATGAAAATAATCCTAGTTATATTGTAACAAAAACTGATAATTATATTGATGTTAATAATGATGGTATTTATAATGCAGGAGACAAAATTGAGTATACAATTGTAATTTTAAATAATGGTGATACCACTTTGAACAATGTCAGAATTGATGATGCTTTAATCGGTTTAAATAATTATCTGGTAACCGGTATTTTGAATCCCGGAGATTCCGAATCAATTACAGGTGAATACATTTTATTACAATCCGATATTGATGCCGGACAAGTTAGTAACCAGGCAATAGTTGGAGCCGAAACAGGAACGGGTGTAGTTTTATCTGAAGTTTCAGACGATCCTGACACTCTAGATGTGAATGATCCTACTATTACGAATATTGATCAAATAAATTCCTTATCTGTTATAAAAATTGATAATCTTGATTTAGGTATTGATGGGTTACTTTATGCCGGGGATATAATTCATTATACCATTACAGTTCAAAATACCGGAAATATTTCGATTTTGAATCCTGTGTTGACTGATGATTTAATCACTAATGCAGGAGGAAGTATCCAATTGCTTAATGGAGATATTGATAATGATGGAATTTTGGATGTAGGAGAGACTTGGGTTTATAATGCGGATTATACCATTACTCAAACAGATATCAATTCGGGAGAAGTGGTCAATTCAGCTTTATTTGCTTATGATGATCCTCAAGGGAATCATTATACCAATGCTTCGGATGATCCCGATGACAATAATGATGTGGATAATAATGATACCGAGCCGAATGATGATCCTGATGATTCAACAATAACAGACCTTACTCCTTATTTACTTCCGTATATGTCTATAACAAAAGAAGCACAATTAATCGATTCGGATAATGACGGTCAAATCGAAGCAGGAGAAATCATTAGATATACAATTACGGTTACAAATACAGGAAATGTTGAATCAACCAATATTGTTTTGAATGATAATTTACTTGGAATTATACAACAACCAGTAGGAACCGGCGCTTTGAATCCGGGAGAAAGTGAGGTAGTTGTTTTGGACTATATTATACAGCAATCGGATATTGATAATTGTGGTAAAGTGGTTAATCAAGCGGAAATAGAATATGATGCTTTGAATCTGCATTATAATAACTATTCCGATGATCCCAATGTGTCAGCAAATATAGATAGTCCCGATGATAATGATCCGGAAAATGATCCCGATGATCCGACCGAAATAACTATCCCTCTAAATCCGGATATTGCATTGATAAAAACCTCTAACTTTACCACTTCTTGTGCCAAAGTGGGAGATGAAATTCAATTTACTTTTGAGATATCCAATCGAGGTAATATCGCTTTAAGTAATATAAACCTCAATGATAGTGTTTTGAGCAATTTGGGAATTACACCTACTTTTGTTTCGGGAGATGATAACGGGGACAATATCTTAGATATTAATGAAGTTTGGATTTATACGGCCAATTATGCAGTTACACAGGAAAATATTGATGCCGGACATTTTGACAACCAAGCGGAAGTGACAGCACAAGATGCTTGCGGAAATAATGTGAGCGACCTTTCTCATCCGTCAGATGTAAATGCAGATGGAGTAACTATTACCAATATTGTACAATGTCCGGAAATCACTCTATTAAAAGAAGGCCATTTTAATGATGAAAATGGAGATGAAAGAGCCAATGTAGGAGAAACAATCACATATACTTTCACGGTAATTAATTCCGGAAATGTAACTTTAACCGATATAAGTATTTATGATCCTTTGGTGACGGTTACAGGAGGTACTATTGTGCATTTGGCTCCGGGAGATTCAGACTCCACTACATTTACTGCTACCTATATCATTACAAGAGAGGATATCGAAAGAGGTAATGTGGAAAATTCTGCTACTGTTACGGCTTATGATCCACAAGGAAATCCTGTAACTGATGTATCAGATGATCCGAATGCAGTGGTTGATAACGGAGATGATGATCCAACTGTTGTAATTACTATTGGTGTGATTATTCCCGATATCTTTACCCCCAATGGAGACGGCATAAATGATGTCTTCGAAATCATCGGACTGGATCATTACAATAAACCGACGATTAAGATTTACAATAGATGGGGAAATCTTGTATATGAAGCAGATCCCTACAATAATGATTGGACCGGAGAATCCAATGGAAGATGGGTCATTGAAGGAGATAAGAAATTACCCACCGGAACCTATTTCTATGAATTGGATTTGAAAGATGGTAAGAAACCTATTGTAGATTGGATTTATTTAGACCGATAAATTAATTTCTGCGGAGGCACTTCTCCGCAGAAATTTTAAATTTTTATAATTATGAATAGAACTAAATTAACATTTTTCATTGGTCTTATAAGCTTATGGAGTTTTCATTTATTGGCTCAGCAAGACCCGATGTATACGCAATATATGTACAATACCTTATCGGTTAATCCGGGATATGCCGGCAGCCGCGGTGCATTGAGTTTAAACGGTTTGTTCCGCACGCAATGGATTGGAATAAACGGAGCGCCCCAAACCCAAACCTTAACGGTTCACAGTCCGGTTTATAACGAGAATATGGGCTTGGGTTTATCGGTTATCAATGATAAGGTAGGTCCTATTCATCAAACGATGTTGTTTGCGGACTATGCCTATCATATTCAAACGACCCCAAATGCCAAATTATCTTTGGGATTGAAAGCGGGAGTGAATATTTATCAGGCGGATTTATTAGCTTTGAATCCGAATCAGTCGAATGATCCTGCGATTTACAATATCAGCAACCGTTTGTTGCCGAATATCGGAGTGGGTGCTTATTATTATTCGGATAAAGGTTATATTGGTTTATCAGCTCCGAAGTTATTGGAGCACGATTTAAAAAGCGGTGAGATTAGTGCCAGCAAAGAACGCCGTCATTATTTTTTAATTGGAGGTTATGTGTTTGAATTGAACGAGTATTTAAAATTTAAGCCTTCGTTTTTAATGAAAGCGGTATCTGGCGCTCCTTTATCGATTGATTTATCGGGTAATTTTTTCATCAATGATAAATTCGGAGTAGGAGCCGCCTATCGATTTGGAGACAGTTTTTCGGCATTATTGCAATATTATGTCACGCCTCAGTTCCGTGTGGGTTATGCCTATGATTATACTTTGACGGACTTACAGAATTATAACAGCGGGAGTCATGAGATCATGTTGGGTTATGATTTTTATTTTATCGATACCAATCGAATACGATCACCTAGATTTTTTTAATAAAAAATTAAAACTCCTGTAAATCAGGAGTTTTTTTTATGAGGTAAACCATAGTTTTATAGCTAGAAATAATATCATAAAAGTAAGAAAACCTCGCACATATTTTTCGGGGATGCTTACCGACCAACGGCTTGTCAGCCAAGCGCCAAGCGAAGTACCTATGGCAAGGATAAAACCGGCGGTCCAATTTACATGATTGGCTTTTATGTACAAAATTAACGCCGGAATGGTAAATATCAATACTACCAAGCCTTTTATACTGTTGGCTTCAGTGATGCTTAAACGGTTATATAACATTAAAGCAATTATTACTAAAAAACCGGTTCCCGCTTGAATAAAACCTCCATAAAGGCCGATAAAAAAGAAAATAATCATACTAATCCAAAGGTACTTGCCTTTGATTCTTTTTTCCATATCGGAATATTTTATTTTGGATTGGAAAAGTATCAAAAAGGCGATAATTACCATTACAATTACCAGTATTTTAGTCATTTTTTCACCCGAAACCTGAAGACTTATCCAAGCTCCCAGCAAACCGCCGAACAGGCTGCTTAAAGCGACATAGAGGTTGAAAGGGAAAAGAAATACACCTTTGCTTTTAAAGCCTGCAACAGAAAATATTCCCTGTGCCAAAAAAGATACTCTGCTCGTACCTATGGCTGTATGAATGGGCATTCCGAGAAATATCAAAACGGGATACATTAGGGTTGAACCGCCACCGGCAAGTGTATTGACAAAACCGACAATCAAGCCTGTGAATAAAAGGATTAGTATGGTCCAAAAATCATACATCTATTTTTTTCTGAAATAAATTTCAATAGGAACACCTTTAAAATCAAAATTTTCTCGTAAACGGTTTTCAATAAAACGTTTGTAAGGTTCTTTAATGTATTGAGGTAAATTGGCAAAAAAAGCAAATTTCGGACTATGTGTAGGCAGTTGGGTAGCAAATTTAATTTTGATGTACTTCCCTTTATGTGCCGGAGGCGGATTATTTTGAATAATCGGGAGCATTACTTCATTTAGCTTGCTGGTTTTGATTTTCTTTTTACGATTTTCATAAACCTTCATCCCTTCCTCTATAGCTTTGAAAATCCGTTGTTTATTTTTCGCGGAAATAAACAAAATAGGCACATCGTCAAAAGGAGCTATTTCCTTTTTGATGTACTCTGTAAAATCTTTGGCGGTATTGGTTTCTTTATCGACCAAATCCCATTTGTTTACCAAAATAACAATTCCTTTGTTATTTTTTTTGGCCAGATCGAATATTTTTTGATCCTGACTCTCAAAACCGCGAGTAGCATCAACCACAAGGAATACCACATCAGAATTCTCAATAGCACGAATGGCTCTCATTACGGAATAAAACTCAATATCTTCTTTTACTTTGGTTTTTCTTCTTATTCCGGCAGTATCAATTAAATCAAATTCCTGATTAAATTTATTGTAACGGGTTGAAATGGTATCCCGTGTCGTTCCTGCGATATCCGTAACGATATTCCTGTCTTCTCCCAAAAGGGCATTGATGAAAGTGGATTTTCCGGCATTAGGTCGTCCGACTACCGTAAAACGAGGAATTTCGTTTTCTTCGTTTTCATTTTTATCTTCTTCCGGTAAAGCTTCAACCACGGCATCCAAAAGTTCGCCGGTTCCGCTTCCGTTGATGGCGGAAATAGGATAAATTTCGCCTAAGCCAAGGTTGTAGAAAACCATTGCATCATTTTGTCTTTTATTGTTATCCACCTTATTTACTGCCAAAAACACCGGTTTTTTAGTCTTTCTCAACAGATTAGCGACCTCTTCGTCCAAAGGATGTATACCTTGTTCCACATCTGTAACAAAAATAATTGCATCTGCTTCGTCGATAGCCAATTCCACTTGCTTGCGAATTTCATCTTCAAATATATCATCGGAACCTTTTACGTAACCACCGGTATCAATTACTGTAAATTCTTTTCCATTCCATTCGGAAGTTCCGTAGTGCCGGTCTCGTGTTACACCGCTTTCATCATCTACAATAGCTTGTCTTTGACCGGTCAAACGGTTAAATAATTGTGATTTTCCGACATTTGGTCTCCCTACAATTGCGACTATATTTCCCATTTTCTTTTTCTTATTTAATTAGGCTGCAAGTTAGTCAAGAATTGTTCCAAATAAAAATATTTCTATAAGACTGACATTTCTACTTATTTTTGAATTTTTTCAATGCGGAAGTCAGCCATTTATAAAACTCTTTTTCTTTGGGTGTATATCCTACGGGTTCATTGAGCTTTTTCTCGTTATGGTCGAGTAATACATAGTAAGGTTGTGAATTATTTTTATAAACATAAGTTTCCAACTCACTCCATTTATCTCCGACTGTTTCTATTTTATCGCCTGAAAATTTTGAAATATATTGTTCGTTTTCAGGTAATTTTGTGCGTTCATCTACATATAAGGATACAATAACGATACTATCTTTCATAATCGGAAGAATTCCCGGTTTGTTCCATACGTTTTCTTCCATTAACCGGCAATTTTGGCAGGCTCTTCCCGTAAAATCAAGCATCAAAGGTTTATTCACTTTTTTAGCATAAGCAAGAGCTTTGTCGTAATCATTTTCAAAAAGAATAATATTGTGCGGACCGTGTTCAGCGCCTTCGGGTAATATTTCTTTAGTTCCCGAATCCTTGCAATTACCTGCTTGCTGGTTACCTACGCCAAAAGGGGATTCGGCATATTTCATCGGAGGAGGAAAACCGCTGATGATACTTAAAGGCGCGCCCCATAATCCCGGGAACAAATATATCCCGAAAGTCAAAGAAGCCAATCCGAGCAGAAAACGGAATACTCCGATTCTCTCTACGGGCATATCATGTGCAAGAGTCAATTTTCCGAATAGATACATTGCCATTGTCAAACTTATAGCAATCCAAATGGCTATAAATAATTCGCGATGAAGGAAATGCCATTGGTTGACCAAATCGGCATTGGAAAGAAATTTAAAGGCAAAAGCCAATTCGATAAAACCGAAAATTACTTTTACGGAATTCAACCAAGCTCCGGATTGAGGTAACTTATGCAATAAAGAAGGTACAAATGCCAAAATACCGAAAGGCAGGGCAATTCCCAGCCCAAATCCTAACATGGCAATGGTCAGCATTGTAGCGCCTCCATCTGTTGATAATACATTTCCAAGAATCAATCCCAAAGCGGGCCCTGTGCAAGAGAAGGAAACAATCACAAGGGTTAAAGCCATAAAGAAGCCGGCCAATATTCCTCCTTTGTTTGATTTTTTATCGGCAGAGCTTACCCAAGAAGAGGGTATAAGTCGTACCGGATCTAATTTTTCAACTCCGAATAAATTCAATGCAAAAATAAAAAAGATGGCAAAGAAAAACAGGTTGACATAGGTATTGGTGGAGAAGTTGTTAAGAAAACTCGAGTTTACGTTATCCAACAAATGGAAAGGCAAACTCAATGCTACATAAATCAATACAATCGATAGAGCATAGACCAAGGCATTAAATTTCCCGCTGCTCCCTTTCTCACTTTGCTTGGTAAAAAAACTTATTGTGAGCGGTATCATAGGAAAAACACAAGGAGTAAGTAAGACCACAAGACCGGCAAAAAATGTCCACCAAAAAACTTTCCAGGGATTCAAGGGCTTTTTTTCAGGTTCGTTTTTTTCAGCGGCAACTTCAATGGTTTTTTCATTCCCATTATTGTAAGAAACACTATCTTCCGGTTTGGCTGGAATTTCTTTTGCTTCATTCTTTTTTTCGTCGGAATTTATAGCAAGTGAATTGCTTTTAGTATCCTTAGAAGATTCTTTTTTCGTTTCCGGCTTGGTTTCAACCGGTGTTTCAACCGGTGTGTTTTCAACTTTTTCTACTTCCTCTTTTTTTTTTGCGGGAGTAATTACTTTTTTAGCTTTGGTAAGATCGAAAACCAGGTCTTTTTTAATGGGAATACATTCCTCTTTACATACTTGCCCATATAAGCGGGTTTCGATTTTATTGAGGTTTTTATTTAAAAGTTTTATGGGTTGGATCAATTTGGCATGATCACTAAAAAATGTTTCGGTTACACCAAAAACTTCATTATACTCTTTATGGGTACCGATTTCTTTGGCTTTTCCAATTACTTCATAATTTCCGTCTTTATTTTTCCACTCGAATTCTATGGGTAATGAACCGTCAGGATCATTGAATTGCGAGTAAAGATGCCAGTCTTTATCGAGATCCGCTTCAATGATGAGATTGTATGTGTCTTCACCGGTTTGCTCCACAGAGGTTTTCCAATGCACCGGATTTTTCACTTGAGGTTGCCCGAATTGAGCCATAGAGAACATCGGCAATAGAAGAATAAGCCAAATCATTTTTTTCATAACAATGTAATTTTTAAAATTTTTTTCGTTTTTGCATTTATCTTATAACGATCGTCCGGCCTTTTACCCGAAACCCAAACTATATTTTTATTGTCGCAAAATAACCAAATTTTTTCTTTTTCGGTCATAGAAATTTTTTCATCTTTATAAAAATCGCTTAATTTTTTTTTGCCTTTCATTCCCAATGGATAAAAATAATCTCCATCCCGTTTTTTTCTTATGATTAATGGGAAATTCAGTTTGTCAAAATCTATAAATAAAATATTTTTTCCAGCTTTTTTAATTTCATCCAAAGAGATTTGATTCTCATGGAGGATCTCAAATTTGGCTGCAAAAGGTTCTTGGATTTGTTCGGGAATCGAATTGAAAATATAGGAGTCATTTTTTAGGCTAGCCGGCTTTTGACTGAGAATTAATTGGTTATTGTGTTTTAGTAATAGGTGATTCCCTGATTGATGATATTTCCCGCTTTGGGCAAAAGGCAATTGATAAATGCTTTCCCAGTCGGAAAATCCATAGTTTTTCAGCCATTGAAACAGAAACCGGTTCTTGTTTTTAAGATTTTTCCATTTTTCTATATCCAGTATTTGTTCTTCGTTTTTTTCTTTAATAATTTCCTTTTTATGCCCCTCAAACCAATCGAGCACGATACCATTTGTTTCTTGTAAATGCTTGAAAGTTCGCTGCATAATCAATTCAAATTCGGGGCTTATTTTTTTGATTTCGGGAATAAGATTATGTCTGATTTTATTACGGAGATATTTAACAGAAGCATTACTGCTGTCTTCCCGCCATTGCAATTGTTTTTCTTTGGCATATTTATGAATTTCTTCACGTGAAATATCCAAAAGCGGTCTTAAATAGGTTTCATTTTCCGGAATTCCCAGAAGACCCTGTATGCCTGTTCCCCGTAAAAGATTTATAAAAAAAGTTTCTATGGCATCATTGAGATGATGTGCCGTAAGTATATAATCGAAATGACGGGTATGTTTAAGTTTATTAAACCATTCATATCTTTGATTTCGAGCAGCGAGTTGCGTATTTTCTTTTGTATTTACCGGGCATTTTTTAATATGCAAAGGAACATCGAGTTGTTTGGCTAATTTTTTTACAAACTCTTCATCTTGATTACTTTCATCTCCGCGTAAAGCAAAATTGCAATGGGCCATTTCAAAATTCAACTTGTTTTGATGAAGGAGATGTGCCAAAACCACACTGTCGATTCCACCGGAAACAGCCAACAGGTATTTCTTTTGAGCATAATCGGGGACTTGTTTGATATGTTTTATAAATTTTTCCTGCACCTGTTTTAGGTTTTGCTGGCAAAGTTACATAATATCCACTAATTTAATTGTTTATGAAAAGTTAATTCAAAGAGAGACAGGTGTCGATTTTTATTAACTTTGTGAAAAATTTATTGAATGACAGAAAAAGAAAAACAATTTATAGAATATTGGGAGAGAAAGCGTTCGGCGGGCTTTTATCGTTTTTCAATTGTGACCGGAATCACCTATGCCTTATTTGTAATTTTCTTTGCCAAGCTTTTTGCATGGGACTTTCATTTCTCCACCTCGGACTTTCTGGTAGCCGCAACAGCTATTTTAATAGGAGTAGTTGTTTTAGGACCTTTTTTATGGTGGAATCGTGAGCGACGTTATACGAAAATAAAATCAAAAACCGGAGTAAAAAAATCCAATAAAAAGAAAAAGAAAAAATCCAAATGAAAATATTTTTTAGCAGGGAACATCGTTTTGAGGCCGGTTGTGACGAAGCGGGAAGAGGAAGTTTGTCAGGGCCGGTTGTAGCGGCAGCAGTAATTTTTGATAAAAAATATAGAAACAAACGCATTAACGACAGTAAACAGCTAACGGCAGAAAAACGCTTGGAATTACGCAGGGTAATTCAGCGAGATGCTTTGGCATGGGGAGTGGCATTTGTTCACCAGCATACCATAGACAAAATAAATATTTTGAATGCCTCTTTTTTGGCGATGCATAAAGCCTTGGATAATTTAAGGCTGACACCGGAATTGATATTGGTTGACGGCAATCGCTTTAATCCCTACAAAAATATACCCTTTGAAACAATAATCGGCGGGGATGCCAAATATATAAGTATTGCGGCTGCTTCTATTTTAGCTAAAACCTATCGGGATGAATTTATGATGAAGATTCATCAAAAATTTCCCTATTATGATTGGATCAATAATAAAGGATATCCCACGCTTGCCCATCGTGAAGCCATAAGAAAATACGGAATTTGCCGTTATCATAGAAAATCATACAATTTAATTCCACCTGTGCAAACCAAGATGAATTTCTGATTTTTTGGAAAAGATTTAATATATTCGTATTTTAAATAAATGCCTGATTGCAGAATGTTTTTATGAACAATAAATTAATTTTCAGTTTACTTCTTCTTTTGATGCTTCCTCTTGCGGCATCTGCACAATCCAACAGGCAAAGACTGGAAGCCAAACGTATGGCTTTGCAAAAGCAAATCGAAGAGATAAATCAACGTATTTCCGAGATGGACAAAACAAAAATGTCTGCCTTGGAAAAAGCCGAGCAAATTCAAGAAAAAATACGTATTAGAAAAAAATTGGCCGACAATATGCGGCGGGAAATCAATGGAATCAGTCGTCAAATCAACAAAACGGAAAAAGAAATCGAATCTCTTGAAAAAGACTTGAAAAAACTCAAACAAGACTATGCGCATATGATCCGCCAAGCTTATAAAAGCAGGTCGAGAAACGGTAAATTGTATTTTCTTTTTTCATCGGATAATTTTTATCAGGCTTTCAAGCGCATGCAATATTTAAAACAGTTTTCTACTTACAGAAAAAAGCAAGGAGAAGAAATTCTGGTCAAACAAAAAGAACTCAAAGAGCTGAAAGCTTCTTTACAAAAAGACAGGGCTGCCAAAAGAAAGTTGTATGCCGGATACAAAAAAGAACAAAATAAAATCCTGAAAGAACAAAAAGCCCAATTGGCACTTATCGAAAAAATCAAGAAAAAGAGATCTCATTATTTAGCCGAAATAAAAAAGAAAGAAAAGGAAAAGAAAAAAATAGACAGGTTAATTGAAGCCGAGATAAAGAAAGCCATTGCACGCTCCAACAAAAGGGCTAAATCTTCCTCTGGAAAAAGGACAAGTACCTCAAAAACCAAATTTTTCTTGACACCGGAAGGAAAAAAATTGGCCGATAAATTCTCCGCCAACCGGGGAATTTTGCCTTGGCCGGTCACCAAAGCCTATATTACACGACGATTTGGAGTTCAAAAACATGAAGTATTCAAAAATGTGGTCGTGCAAAATTCAGGAATAAATTTAGCCACGACCAAAGGAGCCAAAGTACGAGCGGTTTTTGAAGGACAAGTATTGCAAATCCAAATAATTCCCGGAGGAAATACGGCCGTTTATATCAAACACGGAGATTATATCACCATTTATAAAAATCTGAAAAAGGTATATGTGAAACCCGGAGACAGAGTAAAAACAAAACAAAATATAGGAGAAGTAGCTACTGATCCAACAACCGGAAAAACGGAAATAAAATTTATGATTTATAAAAATTTAACCAAATTGAACCCCGAAAAATGGTTGTTAAAAAAATAAATAATTACCTTCCTAAGCATAATTATGACAATTGTCAGTTTTGTAATTTTTTATGATGAAGTTTATTGAAATATTAGCAATTTAAATGTCTTTTGCACTTGGTTTTTTAATAAAAAATGATACATTTGAGCAAAATTTAAACAAAAATATATAAGCAAAATTCAATTCTAATGGAAAATAAATATCAACAACAAATCGATCAGTTTATGGAATATGCTAAAATGCGTAATCCAAACGAACCTGAATTCTTGCAAGCGGTCAAAGAGGTTGCCGAAGCGGTAATCCCTTATATTGCTGAAAATCCCAAATACCAAGGAAAGAAATTATTGGAAAGAATGATTGAGCCCGAGAGAACCATCTCATTTAGAGTGCCTTGGGTAGATGATAAAGGAGAAATCCAAGTGAATAGAGGATACAGGATTCAATTTAACTCGGCTATCGGTCCTTATAAAGGCGGATTGCGTTTTCACCCTACGGTAAATCAAAGTATTTTGAAATTCTTGGGATTTGAACAAATTTTCAAAAATGCTTTGACTACTTTGCCCATGGGAGGAGGAAAAGGAGGATCTGATTTTAACCCGAAAGGAAAATCCGATGACGAAGTGATGCGATTCTCTCAAGCCTTTATGAATGAATTGTTTAGACATATCGGCCCTAATACCGATGTTCCTGCCGGAGATATAGGAGTAGGAGGTCGCGAAATAGGTTATTTATTCGGACAATATAAAAAAATAAAAAATGAATTTTCGGGAGTATTGACCGGAAAAGGTTTGGCTTTCGGAGGGTCATTAATTCGTCCCGAAGCCACCGGTTATGGTGTGGTATACTTTGCCGAAGAAATGCTTAAAACGATAGGCGAAGATATCAAAGGAAAAACCGTAGCGGTTTCCGGTTTCGGAAATGTAGCTTGGGGAGTAATTAAAAAAGCAACGGAACTCGGTGCAAAGGTAGTGACCATTTCCGGCCCCGACGGTTATATCTATGACCCCGAAGGAATTTCCGGCAGAAAAATCGATTATTTATTGCGGTTAAGAGCTACCAATAATGATGTAGTTGCCCCTTATGCCGATCAGTATCCCGAAGCCACTTTCTATCCCGGAAAAAAACCTTGGGAAAGAAAAGTGGATATTGCCATACCTGCCGCTACTCAAAACGAATTACAAGAGGAAGATGCCGCTCAACTTGTCAAAAATGGAGTAATGGCGGTAGTAGAAGGAGCCAATATGCCTTCCACTCCCGATGCTATCAAAATTTTTAAAGCGGCAAAAATTCTTTACTCTCCCGGTAAAGCCTCAAATGCAGGAGGTGTAGCGGTATCCGGATTGGAAATGAGTCAAAACTCTATGCGTTTCAATTGGACTGACGAAGAGGTAGATGCAAAACTTCGTCAGATAATGAAAAGCATCCACGAAAACACCGTAAAATACGGTAAACAACCCGATGGTTGGGTGGATTATGAAAAAGGAGCGAATATTGCCGGTTTCGTGAAAGTGGCTGACGCAATGCTTGCGCAAGGAGTAGTATAATTTTATCTATTTTTTATATTTATAAAACCCGGCGGCTTTGGTCTGCCGGGTTTTGTTTTTATGCTGTTTCTTCTGATAAATTGCTTATCTTTATGCATATGAATACAAAAAATTATATCCGCATTTTTTTATGGCTGCTGATGTTGATCGGTGGAGCGGTAGTGGGAATTTATTTTGATAAAATCTATTTTAAAGATCTTTTTGACAGTCTGTATTTTCATATCACCACTTTTGTCCTCGGTTATTTCTTGTTGAAACTTATTATAAAAGCTTCGCGCAATACCGGAAAATTTTTAGCAGGAAGAGGCAGGCAAGGAAATCTCCCGCGAATGGAAACCAACCGGCTTGTTACCGAAGGAGTGTACGGATTGATGCGTCATCCGATGCACTTTGGATTATGGTTTTTCCCTTTGGCTTTTGCTTTATTGGTAGGAAGTCCTACATTTATATTTTTTATTGCTCCCTTGGAAATGTTTCTCATGCTTTTGCTGATTAAAATATGGGAAGAGCCGGAGGCAGAGAAAAAATTCGGTGAGGCTTACCGGGAATATAAAAAGCGTGTTCCTTTTTTTTGTTTCAAACCGGATTGTATAAAAGCTTTATTGGAAGAAAAAGAAGGCTAAAGTTTTCATAAAAACCGGAAATTATATACGGAAAATGCCGGTTCAATCGTTTAGTTATAAAACAAAACAAATGAGTAAAACAAAAATTCTTTGGGTTGATGATGAAATCGAATTGCTGAAACCGCATATCTTGTTCTTAGAGCAAAAAGGCTATGATGTGACTGCGGCCAATAGCGGTGTTGAGGCTTTGGATCTTCTAAAAGACAATCATTTCGAAATTATTTTTTTAGATGAACAAATGCCGGGAATTGACGGACTGGAAACATTGTCACGCATAAAGAGGCTTTCTCCGGCGGTGCCGGTGGTAATGATTACCAAAAGCGAGGAAGAAAATATAATGGAAGAAGCCATCGGTCAACAGATCACAGATTATATAATCAAACCGGTAAATCCCAATCAGATTTTGCTTTCTCTAAAAAAAATACTTCAAAAAAAAGAATTGGTTTCCGAAAAAACCAATCTTTCCTACCAGCAGGAATTTCAGAAAATTTCAATGGATATTTCGATGATTTCTTCCTATGAAGAATGGGCCGATCTTTATCAAAAATTAGTCTATTGGGAATTGAAAATGGATCAATTGAAGGATTCCCAGATGTATGAAATTTTACAAGGCCAGTTACAGGAAGCCAATCGCGCTTTTTTTCGCTTTATCTCAAAAAATTATGAAGACTGGTTTGAAGAGGAAGAAGAGGCTCCTTTAATGTCACACCAATTATTAAGAAAGAAAGTTTTTCCGAAAATAAAAGGCAGCACCCTGTTGATTGTCATTGATAATCTCAGGTATGATCAATGGCGTGTGATTGCTCCTATGATTAACGATTACTACCGTGTGGATGAAGAAATTTTATATTATTCCATTCTTCCTACGGCTACACAATATGCCCGGAATAGTATTTTTGGAGGTTTAATGCCTTTGGAATTGAAAAAACATTATCCGCAATGGTGGAAAGATGACTCTGATGAAGGAGGAAAAAATTTACATGAAGCAGATTTTCTCGAAGCCCAAATCAGACGATTGCGATTGGATTTAAAAACCAATTATATCAAGATTCTGAATTATCAATTCGGACAAAAAATCATCAGTCAATTTTCCCGGTTTAAAAATTACGATTTAAATGTGGTGGTTTATAATTTTGTGGATATGCTTTCGCACGCCAAAACCGAAATGGATATTATAAAAGAATTGGCATCCAACGACAAAGCCTACCGGTCACTGACAAAGAGTTGGTTTCAGAACTCTCCTCTTTTTGAAATTATAAAATTGGCCGCAGAAAATCAAATGAAATTGATGATTACCACCGATCATGGTACGATTAATGTGAAACGTCCCACAAAGGTAATTGGTGACAAGGAAGCCAGTTTAAATTTGCGTTATAAAACAGGAAGAAGTCTTACTTATGAGAAAAAAGATGTCTATGCAGTAGAAAAACCCGAAAAAATAAAACTTCCTTCCGTATCTATCAATAGTCCGTTTATTTTTGCAAAAGAAGATTACTTTTTTGTGTACCCGAATAATTACAATTATTTTGTCGAACATTTTATGAATACCTATCAACACGGTGGAATTTCTTTGCAAGAAATGATCATTCCCTTTGTTGAATTAAGTCCCAGGTAAAATTATGGAGAATTGGTTGGATAGAACAGCTTTGTTACTCAAAGAAGAAGGTTTAAAAAAATTACATTCCGCCCATATTTTGATAGTAGGATTAGGTGGCGTAGGCTCATCGGCAGCCGAATATGTTGCCAGAGCAGGAGTAGGGGAGATGACGATAATAGATGGAGACCGGGTGGATGTGACCAATATCAACAGGCAGCTTCCTGCTTTGCATTCCACCATAGGCGAATATAAAACCGATTTGATAAAAAACAGACTGCAAGATATAAATCCTAATTTAAAAATCCACGCCATCAATCGTTTTATAGAACCGGATGAATTTGACAGTTTAATCAAAAACAGGCATATAGATTATATTATTGATGCAATAGATAGTGTTTCTCCAAAAATCTATTTGATTGTGGCAGCAAAACGAAATAAAGTAAAAATTATTTCGGCAATGGGAGCAGGCGGAAAAATGGATCCGTCAAAAGTAAAAGTAACCGATATTTCAAAAACCCGTGAAGATTTTTTGGCACGAACCATTCGTAAACGATTAAAAAAGTTCCATATTCATAAAGGAGTGAAATGTGTATTTTCTACCGAACTCCAAAAGGCGGAGGCCTTGCAGATGACCGATAATACCGGCTACAAAAAATCGCATTACGGAACAATTAGTTATATGCCTGCTTTGTTTGGATTATTTGCCGCAGCAGAAGTAATTAATTATTTAACCCACAAAAAAGAGGACTGATTCAGTCCTCTTTTTTGTGGGTTAAGTTTTGTCATTTACAGTTGACTGGCATATTCAATCATCTCGATTACTTTGCTGGCATAACCGTATTCATTATCATACCAACTGATAATTTTAAAGAAAGTTTCATTTAATTCCAAACCAGCACGCACATCCAGATTAGAAGTATGAGGTTCTGTTACAAAATCTTGAGATACCACTTCATCATCAACATATTGTAAAACCCCTTTCATTTCACCATCGGCGGCTTCCTTCATTACTTTCATGATTTCTTCATAGGAAGTAGGCTTGGCCAATCGAACGGTTAAATCTACAACCGATACATCTGCAGTAGGCACACGGAAGGCCATTCCGGTTAATTTTCCGTTCAATTCTGGAATAACTTTTCCTACGGCTTTTGCAGCCCCTGTTGTGGTGGGGATGATATTCACAATAGCCGCACGACCACGACGCCAATTTTTTGAAGGGGCATCAATTACTTTTTGGGTAGAAGTAGCGGCATGGATGGTAGTCATAAGTCCTTCAACGATTCCAAAATTATCATTTAAGACTTTGGAGATAGGAGCCAAGCAATTGGTTGTACAAGAAGCATTGGAAAATATTTTGATGTCTTTTGTCAATTCTTTATGGTTTACTCCTTTCACAAACATAGGCGCATCCTTGGAAGGTGCAGAAATAATTACTTTCTTGGCACCCGCTTTCAAGTGTTTTTCAGCCTTGTCTTTATCGGTAAAAAATCCGGTAGATTCCACTACAAAATCTACATCAACGGCTCCCCAATTGATATTTTCAGGGTCTCTTTCTTTTGTTACTCTAACTTTTCTACCGTTTACAATCAAATTGTCTCCGTCTACTTCAACAGTCCCATCAAAACGTCCATGGACAGAATCGTATTTTAATAAATAGGCAAGATAGTCGGCATCCAATAAATCATTAATGGCTACGACCTCTACTGCCGGATTTTTTTCGGCAGCACGAAATGCAAGACGTCCGATACGTCCGAATCCGTTAATTCCAACTCTAACTTTTTTCATTTTTTCTAAATTTATTTTTATTATTAAGTAGTTAATATATCAACAATTGCAAGCAATTCTTTATTGATTTCTCTTTTTAGTTTAATCGCTTCTTCCAAGGGTGTCACCTCAACGGTATTATTTCTGAAACCTACCATGACATCACTTTCTCCATCCAATAATACTTCGACAGCTCTTACTCCCAGACGACTGGCCAATACTCTATCAAAAGTAGTAGGACAGCCTCCTCTTTGAATATGACCGACAATGACTACCCGGGATTCATATTCTTTTAAATTTTCCTCAACATATTCGGCCAATTCAAAAACATTTTTTCCGGTTTTATCTCCCTCGGCTACGACCACAATACTACTGGTTTTTCCTGCTCTTTTGCTGCGACGCAAAGACTCTACCAGTCGATCGATACCGATATTTTCTTCGGGTATTAATATTTCTTCGGCACCTCCTGCTATTCCACTATATAAAGCAAGGAAACCTGCATTACGTCCCATTACTTCAATAAAAAACAAACGGTCGTGCGAACTTGCCGTATCCCTGATTTTGTCTATGGCTTCGGTAGCTGTATTACTAGCCGTATCAAAACCTATCGAAAAATCCGTTCCGAAAATATCATTGTCTATGGTAGCCGGAATACCGATTACCGGAAAGTCAAACTCTTTACTGAAAATTTGAGCCCCGGTAAAAGAACCGTCTCCTCCGATTACCACCAAGGCATCGATATCGTGTTTTTTTAATTGCTCATAGGCTTTTTTTCTTCCTTCTACCGTTCTGAATTCTTTGGAGCGAGCCGTTTTAAGGATAGTTCCTCCGCGGTTAATAATATTACTGACATCTCTGGCGGTAAAACGTTCAATATCTCCTTCAATCAAACCCTGATATCCTCGGTAAATTCCATAGGGGTCCAATTTGTAAAATACAGCCGTTCTTATCACTGCTCGTATTGCGGCATTCATTCCGGGTGAATCTCCTCCCGAGGTCATCACGGCAATTTTTTTGATCTGTTTCTTCATATTCTCTTTCTTTTAGTTAAAAATATAATCTTTTAAAGGCTTCCATCGCTTCATAATCAGCCAATCCTAATTGGTGGTATTTTTGCGCCAGCCTTTTGTTTCTTTCTTCTACGCGTTGCCAAAATTCTCTTTCATCTTCGCCTTTGAACATTACATTGTCCTTTTGGGTTTGATGATAGAAAATGGCTTGTCTTTTTCTTTGTACTTGTGCAGGACTCATCGGAACAGCCATATCGATGTCATACACTTCAAATTCGCCCCAGGCTCCTCTATAAAGCCATACTCTCAAATCATTGGTCCAATTTTGTTTTTTAATTTTTTTCAACACCAAAGATAATAAATCAAAAGTAATTCGATGGGTACCATGGGGATCGGCCAAATCGCCTGCGGCAAAAATTTGATGCGGCTTTATATTCTCCATTAAATTCTCCATAATTTGCAAGTCCGGCTCTTCGATTTTTCTTTTTAAAAGCGGATTTTTATCATAAAAAGGCAAATCGAGAAAATGAACATTGGTATCGGCTAAGCCCAAAAAGCGTACGGAAGCCAAAGCTTCGGCACGACGTACATATGCTTTTACTTTCCTCAGTAAAGGAATATCTGCTTGCGAGCTATCTCTGTTTTGAATAAAACGGATAAGTTCTTCTATCTCTCTGTTAGAAAATAAATGTTTATAAACTTCCAGGTATTTTAAGGCTTCTTCATCGGTTACCGCATTGCTTCCCGAAGTTTGGTAAGCAACATGTACTTCGTGTCCTTGTTGGATCAACCGGTCAAAAGTTCCTCCCATGGAAATCACATCGTCATCGGGGTGCGGACTAAAAATAATTATCCGTTTTTTTGCAGGCTCGGCTCGTTCCGGACGATGAGAATCGTCTGCATTGGGTTTTCCTCCCGGCCATCCAGTAATGGTATGTTGAAGCGCATTAAATATTTTAATGTTTAAATCGTATGCAGTTCCTTCGGTAGCTATTAAATCGGCCAATGAATTGATATTGTAATCGTTATCGGTAAGTTTTAAAACCGGTTTATTTATTTTATTGCTCAACCAAGTGACGGCTTTTTTTGTATTGTAGGAATTCCATTCCACATCTTTAACCATCCAAGGAGTGTCAATTCGTGTGAGTTTTTGTGCAGCATCTTTATCAAGAACAAAGGTAGTATTGGGATGTTCTTGGAGATAGGTGGCAGGCACATTTGAGGAAATATTTCCTTCAATGGTTTCTTTGATGATATCTGCTTTTTTTTCACCCCAAGCCAGCAAAATGATTCGTTTGGATTGCATAATACTGGCAATTCCCATGGTGATGGCTTTGGTGGGAACATTTTTTAGTCCGTTAAAAGCCTCGGCGGCATCAATACGGGTAATATGGTTTAGGGTGATCAAACGTGTACGGGAATTTTTATGGGATCCGGGCTCATTAAAACCTATATGTCCCGTTCGTCCGATACCCAGCAATTGGAAATCGATTCCTCCGGCCTCTTCAATTTTCTTTTCATAAGAGATACAGAAATTTTTAATTTCTTCGGGTTTGAGGTCTCCCTTCGGAATATGAATGTTCTCTTTTTTGATATCGATATGTTTAAAGAGATATTCATTCATGAAATAATGATAGGAATTGATGTCATCTGGTGAAATGGGATAGTATTCGTCCAAATTAAAAGTAATTACATTCCGGAAACTCAAACCTTCTTCTTTATGTAAACGGATAAGTTCTTCATAGACTTTAACCGGAGAAGAACCGGTAGCCAATCCCAAAACTGTGTTTTTTCCTTTTTCATTGTTGGTACGGATTAAATCGGCTATTTCGCGGGCAACCTGAATTGATGCAGAATTGCGGTCATCAAAGATTACATTATGAATTTTTTCATAACGTGTATCTTCAAATTGCCCCGGTTTTGTGTATTGTAAGCTCTTATAATCCATAGGATATGCAAATTTATGATTAAATAAAAAACGAGTAAGGCTTTCGAAGTTAAAAAATAGTAAAGAATGATTTTTATGTAAATAAAAGTAGAGATTTTTTTTAAATAATTGATAATTCCTTTCAATTAATTTTTTTCGGCAGTGGTATATCTTTATTTCTTATTTTTACCCAAGAAAAATTCATTTGTTTTTATGAAATCGAAATACTCAGAATATCTGCCTCATCTTTTTTCCATAGTGCTGTTTATGCTTATTTCCTTGATTTATTTCAGTCCGGTGCTGCAAGGAAAAATCCTCAATCAAAGTGACCTTGTACAAGCCAAAGGAATGGAGCATGAAAGAGAGGTTTACAAACAAAAGGAAGGAAAGGAAATCTATTGGACCAATTCGGCTTTTGGCGGAATGCCCACTTATCTCTTAGGCGCTTCTTTTCCTCATAATTATACCTTGAAAATCCAAAAAACATTGAGTTTTTTGCCTCGTCCGGCCAACTTCTTGTTTTTATATTTTTTGTCTTTCTATATATTGATGCTGGTTTTAAAAGTGGATTGGAAATTGGCTTTATTGGGAAGTTTAGCGTTCGGATTTTCTACTTATTACCTCATTATTATCGGTGTAGGACATCTGGCAAAAGTGCGTGCCATTGCCTATTTTCCACTTGTATTGGCCGGAATCTTACTTGTTTTTGAAAGAAAAAAATATTTATGGGGATTTGTCCTGACAACGCTGGCGCTTTCTTTGGAAATCAATTCGGGTCATTATCAAATGACCTATTACCTTCTTTTTGCGGTATTATTTTTAGGAGCTTTTCTTTTGTGGGAGGCGTATAAAAAGAAAACACTGGTTACTTTTTTTAAGGAATTATCCATTTTAATTGTGGCGGCAATTTTGGCTTTGGGAATGAATCTTTCTCATATTTTACCTGCCCGGGAATATGTGCAGGAAAGTATACGCGGAAAACAAATCCTGACGATTACTCCCGACGGAAAGAAAAAGCCGGTAAAGGAAGGCTTGGATAAATCTTATATCACCGAATACAGCTATGGATTGGCAGAGACTTTTAATTTATTGATTCCCCGTTTTATGGGGGGATCGAATATGGAAAGTTTGGGAGAAGATTCGCATTTATATAAAGAGCTTTTAACCAAAACAAACCGTAGAACAGCCGATGATTTCATAAAAAGTGTCAGTACCTACTGGGGAAATCAACCTATCGTAGCCGCTCCGGCATATATAGGAGCAACTGTCATCTTTTTGGCCATACTGGCTTTGTTTTTTTATCACGGTAAACATAAAAAATGGATCCTTGCAGCTCTTGTATTGACTTTGCTGCTCTCTTGGGGCAAAAATTTCAGTCTGTTGACAGACTTCTTTATCGATTATGTGCCTTTATATAATAAATTTAGAACTGTTGCCTCTATTCAAGTGATTATTGAGTTTCTTATCCCTGTATTGGCGGTTTTCGGGCTTTATGGTTTTATAAATTCCCCGGAAAAAAAAGAACAAAAAAGAAAGAAATTAATCAAAATTACTGCCGGCATATCGGTTCTTCTTTTAATATTTATCTTATTCGGCCCTTCTTTTTTCACCTTTGAAAGTCCTTATGACGGAATGTATGCAAAATACGGCTTGCTAGAAGCGCTGATTGAAGACAGAAAAGCAATGCTGGTTCATGACAGCATTCGCTCTTTGGTTCTAATTCTCTTGACAGCTGGTGTTTTATATGCATATTTGGAAGAAAAAATATCCCGGAATGTATTGCTGGGTCTTCTTTTGTTTTTGATCGTTTTTGACTTGGTGAGTGTAGATAAACGCTATGTAAACAAGAATAATTTTGTGGATGAGGATTATTTGGAAAGAGTTTTCCGCCCCACTCCCATAGATCTGGAAATTCTTAAAGATACTGGCTATTATCGTGTGATGAACTTTACACGCAATCCTTTAACTGACGGTATTACCTCTTATCATCATAAACAATTAGGCGGTTATCATGCTGCCAAACCCCGGCGCATACAAGATTTGTTTGATTTTTATTTGTCTTCCGATCTAAATCCGGAAATCCTGAATATGTATAATGTGAAATATCTGGTAGTACCTTCCGGAGAACAAGCAGGTTTGCAAATCAATGATCAGGCTAATGGGAATGCATGGTTCGTAGAAAATATTAAATGGGTGGAGGACGAAAACCGGGAAATTTCGGCCTTAAAAAATATTTCTACGAAAAAAACAGCCGTAGTACAAACAAAATATAAGAATGAAATAAAGCAAATAGGCCGAGACAGCTTAGCCTCTATAAAATTGATTTCTTATCAGCCTGAAAAATTGGTTTATACATCAAAAAATTCGCAAAACGGATTGGCGGTTTTCTCCGACTCATGGTATCCCCATGGATGGATTGCCACCATTGACGGAAAGGAAGTGCCTGTTTTAAAAGCCGATTATGCATTGAGAGCTTTATATGTTCCAAAAGGAGAACATAAAATAGAATTTTCCTTTGATCCCAAAGTTGTAAAAAAAGGAGCGAAAATCTCATTGATTTCCTATATTCTTTTTATTATTATATTTTTGTTTGCTTTTATTTATATAAGGAAAAGAAAAAATGAAGAAGTTTAGTGTTATAATACCTACGTACAACCGGCCGGTTTTATTGGGCGAATTATTGGAAAGTTTAACGGTTCAAGAATTTAATCCCGATGAATTTGAAATTCTGATTATCGATAATAATTCGACCAATGACGTGAAAAAGCAGTTAAAAGAATTTATTCATAATCATCCGCAGTTTTCCTTTATAAAATATATCAAAGAACCCAAAGAGGGATTAGTACATGCGTGGAATAGGGGAGTGGAAGAAGCACAAGGCGAATTATTGGTGTTTTTTGATGATGATGTAACTCTTCATCAGGATTATTTTAAATTACTTTCGGACGATTTCAGGTCACCTGTTAAAAATATAACCGGAGGTGGACATATTTCACCGGTATTCGAATCGCAAAAACCTGCCTGGATCAATAAATTTATCATGCCTGTTTTTGCCGAAATCGACCTTGGGCAACGCAGTAAGTTTCCGAAAAAGAAACATCCCTTCGGAACCAATATGCTGATTTCCAAAGATGTATTTGATAAATTGGGAAAATTTAAAACCGATTTGTTTGGAGGTAAAGAAGATTTTGTTCCCGGATTACTCGAAGCAGATTTCTTCAAGCGTGTGCGACAAGCGGGAATCCCTGTTTACTACTTTCATGACTTGGTGGTTTGGCATTTTATACCGCAAGAAAAATTATCAAAACAATACGTAAAAGAACATATAATTGAAACCGCCAAAATCAAGAAAGAGATCGCCAAAGAAAAGGGTTTTATTGCCTACATTGTTCTTTTGTTGAAAGAATTATTACGTTGGTTTGCATTGATTCCACTTGGTTTCTATTATATTTTTACCTCACAATGGGAAAAATTCGGAATGTTGATCAAAGTTCGTTGGTGGAAAACCAAAGTATATCTTGGATTAATATAATCCGCATTATTCATCGGTTATTATAAATTTTACAAACAAACGCAATAAAAGCTCAAGGGGACAAACAATATTTGTTAGAAATAAACATACCCAAATTTGAATGTGCCTTGAAATTATCTTCACGCACCTACTTCGTTACAAAAACCTTGAAATACGCAAGTATTCCTGCGGATTTCGATGCCTCGTATCTGCATAAAGCTAATTTCATGAATAATGCGTGATAAAAAGCTGCTCCCCATATAGAGAACAGCCTTTCTATTATCACTAAAAACAAATTAATTTATTTTTCCAACCATTTTTTCGGGAACAACATATTTGTCGAATTCCTCTTCTGTTAAAATTCCCAATTTTACAGCCGCTTCTTTGAGGCTGGTTCCTTCTTTATGAGCGGTCTTGGCAATTTTTGCAGCTTTCTCATATCCGATATGAGGATTTAATGCGGTGACCAACATAAGGGAATTGTTCAACAATTCTTCTATTCGTTTATAGTTGGGTTCAATCCCTTCTATAAGATTTTTGGTAAAGGATACGGCTGCATCTCCCAGCAAATCGGCCGATTGCAAGGCATTGTAGATCATCATGGGTTTAAATACATTCAATTCATAATGACCTTGTGTTCCTCCGACAGTGATCGCCACATCATTTCCCATAATTTGAGCTGCAACCATGGTGATGGCTTCTGCTTGTGTCGGATTTACTTTTCCGGGCATAATTGAACTTCCGGGTTCATTGGCGGGAATGATAATTTCTCCAATTCCGGATCGTGGACCGGAAGCCAATAAACGGATATCATTGGCAATTTTATTGATAGATACTGCCAGTAGTTTTAAAGCTCCGTGTGTTTCTACGATGGCATCGTGAGCAGCCAAGGCTTCAAATTTATTTTCAGCGGTTCTAAACGGAAGACCTGTCATTTCGGCAATATGTTTGGCAACAGTCACATCATAGCCTTCGGGAGTGTTGATTCCCGTTCCGACGGCAGTCCCTCCTAAGGCTAATTCACTTAAATGATCCAAAGTGTTTTTCAGCGCTTTGATTCCATGATCCAATTGTGCTACATATCCCGAGAATTCTTGTCCTAAGGTAAGGGGAGTGGCATCCATCAAATGGGTTCGCCCGATTTTGACGACTTTCATAAACTCTTCGGATTTTTTTGCCAAGGCATCTCGAAGCATTTCCAATCCGGGAATAGTCTTTTCCACTATCTTTTTATAAAGAGCAATATGCATGGCTGTGGGAAACGTATCATTGGAAGATTGTGATTTGTTAACGTCATCATTCGGGTGAATATATTTTTCTCCTTCTCCGAGTTTGTTCCCCATTAAAACATGGGCACGATTGGAAACCACTTCATTAAAATTCATATTGCTTT
Organism: Flavobacteriales bacterium; assembly: GCA_027061855.1. Taxonomy (GTDB): domain Bacteria; phylum Bacteroidota; class Bacteroidia; order Flavobacteriales; family Flavobacteriaceae; genus JALSPZ01. The sequence continues at coordinate 8,586 of JAMOVT010000081.1, read as the reverse complement.
GTGTTCCCGAGCCGGTTTGCCATATTACCAAAGGAAATTGATCATATAATTTCCCTTCCAATACTTCATCGGCTACCTGTGCGATTAAATCTCTTTTGTCTTTGGGTAATACCCCCAATTCATGATTGGTATAGGCAGCTGCTTTTTTTAGAATGGCAAAAGCATCGATGATTTCTTTAGGCATTGAAGCTTCGGGCCCAATCTTAAAGTTATTTCTGGAACGTTCTGTTTGTGCACCCCAGTATTTATCAGCGGGGACTTTTACTTCTCCTATGGTATCGTGTTCAATTCTATATTTCATGGTGGTAATTTTTGAGTTCTTTCAAATTTAAAGATATTCGCCGGATTGACCTCAATCATTTATCATTTTTTGGACATTTAATTTTATAGAAATGATATACTAAAAACAATTTATTTGCGTTTTGTCCCCTATAGAAATACATTTTTTATTTTATGAATCATTCAAATTGCATGCTATATTCAAGTCTTTTCTTCTTTTTATCTTATTTATTTGCCAGGACTGATGAAATATAAATAAGAAATGTATCTTTGCAAAAGCTTTCATTAACATACTAAAAACACAAATAAACATGACTACTTTATTGGATACGGTAGGGAAAACCCCTTTGGTAAAATTGGAAAAATTAAGTGATAAATACGGAGCGAATATTTATGCCAAACTGGAATATTTTAATCCTACTTCGAGTGTCAAAGACCGCATAGCCAAATATATGATTGAAAAGGCGGAGAAAGAGGGATTGATTCAACCCGGAGATACCATTATTGAAAATTCATCGGGAAATACAGCCACCGGTCTGGCATTGGTGGCTAAACAAAAAGGATATAATTTATTAATAGTGGTGCGCGATACACTTTCCCCGGACAAGAAAAGAGTATTGGAAGCCTTTGGAGATAATGTGAAGTTGATAGAAGTGGACAGCACCATTGATCCTTCCCATCCGGAGTCTTACAATAATTTTGCACAAACCTACGCAAATCGGCATAAAGATGTATGGTTTTTAAATCAACACGATAATTTGGACAATCCCGAAACACATTATATGACAACCGGACAGGAGATATATGAACAAACGGGAGGGAATGTAGATATTTTTATTGCTGCCGTGGGAACAGGAGGAACTTTATCAGGTATAGGAAGAGCATTAAGAGAAAAAATACCCGGAGTAAAAATTTATGGTGTCGATCCCAAAGGTTCTGTTTTTCGTGCGGCTTTTTATAATCAAGAATTACCCAAACCACAATCCCATTTTATCGAAGGAATCGGGAATGCTTTGCCTACCAAAAATTTGGTGGCTCAATATATAGATGAAGTAATCGAAATCAAAAGCAAACAAGCGATCGATACCGTTTACGAAGTGCTGCATGAAGAAGGAATCATTATCGGGCCTAGTGGAGGCGCCAATGTTTGGGGAGCCATCCAAATGGCAAAAAAACACAAAGCCGATAAGGAAGAAGACCGGATCAATATCGTAACGACTATCGGAGATACCGGATATAAATATACCGGCACTTTGTTTGATAAAAAATGGGTAGAGAAAGCTACCGCCGAGTAATATTATTCCAATCGTTTTAGAAAAGAGACTTCTTTGATAACCAAAATCAAAGAAGTCTTTTTATATTTGTTTGTATATACATACATGAAAAATAAAATGCCGGATTTTTTCTTTTCCAAAGCAACCGGGAGAAATATCCTCGTTGGAATAGTATTGATTCTTATCATCAACTTTGTGGTTTTTCCCTATTTTCCCCGTTTGTTTGGGATTTCGATTCCATTGTCTTCTATTTTGGATTTGCAATTTGGCTTCGAGAATGATTTTGTCAGAAGGTTACTGAATATCTTAGGAGAAAAAGGTCGTGAAGTATATTTTTTATCAACTTTATGTGTGGATATTCCTTATGCTATTATTTACGGATTTACATATGCCTTGTCAATGGCATATTTATTAAAAAGGAAGGCCATGTATTCTTTTCGTTTTCTGGTTTTACTGCCTTTATTAATCGGTTTTTTTGATTTGCTTGAAAACTTTGGAATATTATATCTTCTTCAAAATCCTTTTACTTATGATGAAAAACGGGTGCCTTATATTTCGTGGGCCAATAAAATGAAATGGATTTTTTCATTGCTTACTATATTAAGTTTTCTATTCGTATGGATAAAACCGACGAAAAAAACTTAGTCCTTTTTCTTCTGAAAAAAACGATCGAGTTTTATTTTTAAGGAAAAAACATGCGAGAAAAAACCATCTGATCCGATATTTGTTAAGGCATAATCCAGAGCAATTCCTTTATAGAAAAAACCAAGCCCCGCATTGGGCTGAAAGGTGACTTCCTTTTCTCCGTAAAAGTCTTGTTGCTGAAAATTATTTACTCCAAGGCGTAAAAAGGCCGTTTTTGCATAGCCGAATTCCAAGCCAAGTGCCGGATCAATACTCACTGCATCCGAAGCGATAATGGAGGAAGTACGATAAAAACGAGATTGAATATCAAATTCGGCAGAGAGTTCCCATGCCTTTTTTAATGGAAAACTCCTTTGTATTCCCAGTTGGATTTTCGGTAAAGTTAACTCCACCGACTCCGGAGGTGTTTGATTTTGCCCCGGAATGGCTTCTTGAATGGCTGCCAATTCCTCCTCATTAACAGACCAGTAATTATAAGTGGTGGTAATATCCCTTGCAATAAGCCCCAGATTCCATTTTCCTGCCTGATAGGCCATTCCTATATCAAAACCGATTCCGTAGCCGCTGGCAAATTCTCCAATATGACGATAGATAAGTTTAGCGGTCAAACCAAAATCTATGTTTTTCCATAGTTTTTTCTTTCCAAAAGAGAGATTTAAGGCATAGTCGGCAGTAGAAAAATAGGTAATGCGATCATAATCGATATTCCCTTCTGCATCAATCAAACGGGTAGTGTTCATGATATTATCCACCCCAAAGCGTATCAGGGAGATTGAAAAGGAACTGTTTTCGTCTATGGGTTTGGCATATGCCATATAATCATACTGGGCAATATTGGCAAAATAAGCGGCATGCATCAGTGCCATTTCTTGTTCTGTTACAGTATACAACAAGGCGGGATTCCAGTAGCCGGCGGTTACATCGCTTGTTTGGGCTACCACACTATTTCCCAGAGCCATGGCGCGTGCATCCACTCCGATATTCAAAAATTCATTTGAGTAATGTTTGGCCGTTTGCCCCCGGAATAAAAACGGGATTAAAAAAATAAGAAGCAAGGCCGTATTTTTCATTAGGGCAAAATTAGTCTCCGATTTGTTCTGCATCCCGGTCGAGGACGACTTCCTTAGCAAAATATTTAGTATCTCCCAGCCAAGGAATTTTCCAGAAACGCTCGATATATCTTATTTTTACTCCTTTTCCTTGGTAGTCAATTAATTTTTGTATAACCAGTTTATCTTTGGGCTCAACCGAGAAATTCCACAGATGATCTTGCCCGATACCCGTGCTCAATTGTCCTTCCCAGGTTTTGATTAAGATTCCTTTTTTACTGATTTTTATTAATTTTCCTGCTCGCCATCCTTCACTATAAGGGACGTAATAATCAAATGCATAGAGAGAACCTCCGACAAGGATGGTGAAAAGCAAAAAGTAAATGATAAATTTTTTCATGATTTTATTGTTGTTTCCTCAAAATTACAAAAAATTAATCGTTTGGAAAAGTAATATGTTGATAGGCGCCTAAATCGGGTGCCAGTGTACGATCTACTCCTTTAATATCCAGAGGAACCGAAAGGGCTGTGCATAAATCACCTTTGTTTATACAGGGGGAGTTTTCTCCAATTATAAGTTGATTTTCCCAGGGCATATAAAAATCGGGATCTTCATTCAAGAGAATAGAATGATAGTGAATTGCATCGTTAAAATTCAATTCTTCTCTATTGGTGAATCTGTTTTGAATATCTTTGAATTTGATAAGAGTATTTTTTATTTCATATTCAAAAAGAGCCCCGGAATCTTTTTCAATAAAATATTCAATAGAATTATTTCCGTAAATAATACAATTGCTTATTTGGAGATTCTCCAAGTCATTAATATAACGGGTATTATCAGGTGTATCATAAAAATTCCGGGCATAAAAAGCACCGCTTTTTTCATTGCGAATACCGTTGTTATAATTGGCTATCGTACAATGTTCAAATTCATAAGAGCCGCCTAAGTCTATACGTACGGCATTGAGTGAAAAATTATTCAGTACCAAATTTTCTGCTTTTATTTCGGCACCTATGGCATATATTCCCACTAATGAGGCGTTATAAATTTGCGTATTTTTAATAGTGAGAATGGGACGACCGTTATTGGTAGGCATAGCTTCAATCCCTACAGAAGCATTTTTTATGATGGCATAATCCATTTCGTTGTTGATGGCATTTTCTCTCAGCCAAATAAAATTCCACATTCCCGGCTTGTTTTCATATTCCGGCTCCATCCGGTCATCTTCAAAAATTACTTCTTCTCCTAGTTCACCATTGACTTTTAAAGTGGCATTTTCCCAAACAATCAATCCCGAATTATAATGGAAATACAAATGACTTCCTTTTTCTATAGTCAAGGTTTTTCCGGGTGGAACAGCCATATGTCCGTAAATGACAATGGCTTTGTCGGAAGTAAAAGTAGTATTGTCTGGGAGAAAAAATCCTGCAATTTTTGAGGTTTCACCCGTTTGCGGATCGATATAAACCGTTAAAGAGTCTTTACTCCCATCGGGAAAGCGCGCAGGATAATAAAAATCGGCGTCTTTGATAAAAGCGGTTAACAATACTTTTTTTGTAAGAGCATTATCTTCTATATATAAGTTTTCTTCATAAACGGGATCGGGAAGCCGGTTTATATCCGCTGTAACTTCCACAAAGACAAAAATACTATCCTTGGCGTGAATCAAAATGTTTTCAAATTCTTTGCCGGGTTTCCCGTCTACATTTAACCGGTAGAAGGAATTTTCTTTTTTTTCGAGGTAGATTTTATTGAGGTAAATATCTGTTGATGAAGTGTTATAAATCTTAAAATAGTAAGTGCGTGAAGCAATATTCGTAAAAACGGAATCGAGAAAAAGTGTATCCGTGCTGGTTTTGAAATCACCGTTTCCCGGCACCACATCAAAATCCTTCCTGCAGCCACTTGTCCAAAAAACAAGTAACAAAAGGATGAGAAAACTAATATTTTTTATGATTTGTTTGGTGTTCATAATAAATTTCAAACGTAAAAAAGAGGTAAAATAGTATTTATAATCAATCTTCTATATGTTTTTTATAAATAATTTCATCGGCAGGTACCTTTTCTTTCAGTTTTTTACCGATTAAAAGATGTCTGTCTCTCCACTGGTATCCGTCACCGGGGCTGAGCAGATGTAAATCCTCTTCGCGTATGATATGTCCTGCGGGAAGTTCTTTTTTTGCTGCAATGGAACGTTCCAGTTTTTTTCGGGCCGTTTCAACCGCATCGGGAATAAAAATATCTTTTTCTCCCAAAGCCAATTCGATATTGCGGATATCTCTTACCATTCTCCATAAGCCGTCAATCCCGAGGGATCCTGCATGATCCGTACCTTTTAATTGGCGGTCGATAGTGATATGTTTTTCGATGATTTCCGCTCCCATGGCAACAGCCGCTACCGGCACGGCAATCCCGATGGAGTGATCGGAATAACCGATGGTATATTGCGGATAATTTTCTTTGAGGTAAAGGATGGTTTTCAGATTTATATTTTTATATTGTGCCGGATATTCCGACAAACAATGCAGGATGGAAATCTGATCGTGATATTTTGTAATTACTTCCAATGCCTCGTCTATTTCTTTTTTTTCTCCCATTCCCGTAGAGAGGATAATAGGGATTTTTGTTTCGGCCATTACTTCGAGTAAAGGGAGATTGGTTAAGTCACGTGAAGCGACTTTCAGCCTGTCGGGAGTAAATAATTTTAAGAGAGATAGAGTTCCCGGCGCCGTAAGTGTTTCGACAAAGTCCAAGCCTTTTTCTTTGGCTAAACGGTACACTTCAAAATGTTCTTCATCTGTCAGTTCCAAAAAGGCGCGGTGCTCTCCATAGGTCTTCCCGAAAGAGTGAGGTGAATCATAAGGACGATTCATAGCCGATGCGGATAATTCTTGCGATAAATCACGCTTGGTTAATTTAACGGCATCCAGTGGTTTCAAACTCCGGTTAAAGAGTTTATCGATTACCGGACGTGCGGCAATCTCGACCATTAGCTTGGCCAGATCCACTGATCCATTGTGATTTTGCCCGATTTCTCCGATAATATAAGTCATACTGATTCTTTCTTTAAGAATATTCAAAGATAGTATTTTTCCCGCTCTTTTTTAAGAAAAAGCGGAGTGATAGTAAGTAGGTTTTTTATGGGTTCACGAAAAGAACAAGTAGAACTTATTTCTGATTCTTACGAATTTCTTTTTGCATGATTTCCAGCCATTCGGGTCTGGATTTGATATGTTTGATCAATTTATAGGTATTGCGCAAACGTAATTCTTTGTAAATTTCTTTTTCCAATTCAAAATCGGCTTCGGTATCCAAAGTCAGACGAATGGTATCGGCATCTTTAAAATAGGCCGGGAGAGAAAGAAATTTGATATTGAATTCATCCGGATGCTTGTAAATATAATTGGTCACATGTTCAAGATATTCGGGATTTACCGTTTGATTGGCTACTTTTTTCAGAGCGTCAAGGCTGACAGCTTCCGCAAATAACCCTAAATGGGATTGGATCACGGGAACTCCCTCCGGTGTTTGATAACTCACATAATCGAGGTTTCCTTTTTCCAATTCATCCATCAATATTTGAATGTGTCGCATATCCAGAAACGGATTATCCGCGCAAATACGAATGATAGAGTCCAAATTGTTTTTTTCTGCGGCTTCGATAAAGCGGCCCAAAACATTTTCCGTACTTCCACGATACACTTCCACATTATGTTTGTTTCCCAATTCTTCTATAGCGTCATCCTCTTTATTTTGAGTGGTTGCCAGCACCAAAGGTACGGATGGATATATTTTTTTCAATTTACTTATAAGAATATCCAAGACACTCTCGTTATTATAAAAAGGTTTTAACATTTTCCCCGGAAACCGTGTAGATCCTTGTCGCGCTTGTATAATTATGCCCGTGTTCATTATGAATAATAAATTTAGTTACTGCAAAAATACACTTATTTCTTAAATATAACTACATATGGTGTAAAATATTTTACGTCAATTTATTAAGATGATATTTTTTTAATAAAATGAGAAAAAAATAAATCTCTAATTAACACTTCAAATTGCATAAAACGAAGGAATTATTTTTATTTGGTATGAAATGAAAAAAAATAATATATTTGCGACCTAAAAAATTGAAAAAAAATGAGTTATACTTTTGCGCAAACCTTAGATGAGGCCAATACTTTTATCAAAGAAAATCCGGCTGTTATGGTATTTTTTTCGGATGAATCTTGCAATGTGGGTGATGCTCTTTCTCCCAAATTGCAAAAGATGCTGGAAGAACATTATCCCGAAGTAAAATTCCTGGAAGTGAATGTACAACTGCTTCCCGAAGCAAGAGGATATTTTAACGTGTTTGTTATTCCCACCGTTTTGGTTTATTTTGACGGAAAAGAAACCATCCGTCATGCGCGTCATATCAATGTGGAAAAACTGGGGATGGAAATGGAACGTATTTATAATTTGATGTTTAATTAATTTGTACATCCGGATAAATAAAAAAGTCCGTTTTAGCGGACTTTTTTGTTTTAGGATATTATCCTTTTAAGTAGTTGTTCAGAATATCTTCAAAAATTCCTTTCTCTTTCAAATATTTTTCCACAAACTCTCTAAATACTCCTTCTCCTCCTTTTTTGGTTAATGGCCAGTCGGTGAGTTTTTTTATATAGTCTGCCGATTGAGAAGGGCAGGCAGTCAATCCGGCTTTTTGCAAAACTTTTATATCGTTTAAATCATCTCCGATATATGCGGTCTCTTCCCAACTGAGATTGTATTTAGATAGCAGTTGTTCTATAAGTGCCACTTTGTCTTGTATGCCCGTATGAACTTCCTCGATTCCTAATTTGGCAGCCCTTTTACGAACCGCTTCGGAATTTTCTCCGGAAACGATGGCTACCGGAATTCCGGCCAGTGTAAGAAATAAAACCCCGGCACTGTCATAGGTATGGAATTTTTTCATTTGATAGCCTTCTTCACTGTAATACATGGATCCGTCAGTCCATACGCCGTCTATATCCGTGATAAAAAGTTTGATTTCTTTCATTTTTTTTCGTTTCCTTCAATTCGATATAGCTAAAATAGGAAAAAACTTTGAAAAGAGGCTTGGAGTGGAGGGGAAGGGGATTTGGATTTTCAGGGACGGATTATGTTTGTGATACTTGGGGGGCTGTTATATTCTTTGATAAAATAGAGATCCCTCGTTGCTGCGCTCTATCGGGATGAACTGTGTTAAAATCCAAATTTTTTTGTATAATTTTCATCATATTTTTTTCCACTGTTTACAATAGCGAATGCTTGCTTTATTAATTTATTGGCTATGGCCACTTTTATTACTCTTTCG
>JAMOVT010000080.1 GCA_027061855.1 Flavobacteriales bacterium | reverse complement strand
TAAACGAAAAGGCAGAAGGAAAAAATATTGTGGTAATTTATGATGAAAGCAAGCAAAATGAAGTGGATACTTTATTGACTAAATTTCAGTTTACGCCTCAGTTGGTCAAAGGAATGAAAACCAAGCACGGCTTTAATGTTTATATGGATGATATTGCTAAAAAATTGGATAAGAATAAATCGAATTTTGTGATTGTCTTATCTGACAACGAACCCTTTATTTTTACGACCTTATCCAGCTTGAATTCCTTGTTAAATAAATATCCGATTACTTTATTTACCTTGAATGATAAGAAACTGTATGAAGATGACACCAATGATCGTACCAATACATTTTTGGCAAATTTGAATTATCATTTTCCTTCAAAAATGATCCGATTGAACGATCCCCAACTTAAAAAATCTTTTATTGATAAATATCATTCCGTTCCGGGCTTTGCCGCTGTAAACGGTTTTGATTCCACTTTTGATATTTTATTACGGGCAGGTAATGCCGACAATCTTTTTGAAGGATTGCAAAAAATAGGCAAGACCAAACAAACTTCAAAAGTATTCCTCTATCAACACAAACCCGAAGAAGGTTTTAAAAATCAAGGTTCCGTGATTTTAAAACTTAATAAAGATTTGCAGTTGGAAGTAGTGGAATAGGGAAGATGAGTTATTATGGGCTTTTTGCTTTATTTGTTCCTGTTCCAATAAAAATATTTCCGTAAAAACAGGTTTTGATAATCTTAAAATCCTGCATTAATTGGCGGGCATATTGCGGAATATTCCGCGTGATATCGGCTTGTGCCAAGAAGTTTGCTATTCTAGTTAAAAGATCATTTTTGGGACGATACCAGTCCAAAATTCCTGTTTTTCCTCCTTGTTTTAATAATTGAAGACTTGTTTGCATTACTTTTTTCCAAGAAGGAATGACCGAAAAAGCCAATTCGGCCAAAACAATATCAAATTCGGGATTTATATCGCGTTGTATAAAAAAATCCCGGCTCAAATCCCTCACATCCGCTTTGATGAGTTTGATATTGGTCCAATGGTGTTTTTCCATTCTCTTCCGGGCTTTGCGAAGCATCCCTTCGGAGTTGTCAATCCCGATGATTTCTCCTTGTTTGCCGGTTTTCTTTTCAATCAGATCGAAACTTTGACCGGTGCCGCAGGCAATGATTAATACACGGTCTCCCTGTTGTATATCCAAATTTTCTATTAAATCTTTACGCATTTTCCGGTAAAACCAAAAGGTAAACCCATCATAGATTATTGCGATTAAATCATACCAATTTTTTGAAAACATCTTGTTTTGGTGATTTTGGTCAAGAATGGGATTATTTTATTCCGGTAATTTATAGTCTTTGATCCGGTCGATACTTTGGTTATATTCTTTAACGATTTCTTTCATGATCTCGCCGGCGGGTTTGATATCTTCGATAATGGAAGCAATCTGCCCGATTTCCAATTCGCCTTCTTCCAGATCTCCTTCAAACATCCCCAATTTTGCGCGTCCTCTTCCCAAGAGTTGTTTTAATTGCTCTTCAGTGGGACAAGTTTTGTAAAGTGCTTGCAATTTTTCATAGAAAGCGTTTTTTATCAATCGCACCGGAGCCAATTCTTTCAAAGTAAGCATGGTATCTCCGTCTTGGACTTCCAGAACCGCTTTTTTAAAATTGATATGTGCCGAGGATTCCTCGCTGGCTACAAAACGGCTGCCTATTTGCACTCCTTCGGCTCCCAAGACTATGGCGGCGAGCATTTGTTTACCGGTGGCAATTCCGCCGGCGGCAATCAAAGGGATATCAATTTCTTTGCGTACAGCCGGAATCAAGGTAAAAGTGGTGGTTTCTTCACGTCCGTTATGTCCTCCCGCTTCAAAACCTTCGGCGACAATGGCATCCACGCCTGCGGCTTGGGCTTTTTTGGCAAATTTCACACTGCTGACTACATGGGTTACTGTGATGCCGTTTTTTTTAAGAAAAGAAGTCCAGGTTTTGGGATTTCCCGCCGAGGTAAAAACGATTTTGATTTTTTCATCTGTGATGATTTTCATGATTTCCTCGATATCGGGATAGAGCAGGGGAACATTCACTCCAAAAGGTTTGTCTGTATGCCTTTTTGCTTTTTGTATATGTTCTTTTAAAACTTCGGGATACATCGAGCCGGCTCCTATAAGTCCCAATCCGCCAGCATTGCTGACGGCGGTAGCGAGTTTCCAACCGCTCACCCATATCATTCCGCCTTGTATAATAGGATATTTTATTCCGTATAAGTCCGTAATTCTGTTTTTCATTTCTTTTATTTTTAACCGATTACTCCCGAGCCAATCAATTCGTCATCGAGATACCAAGCCACAAATTGTCCTTCGGCGATGGCTTGTTGAGGTTCTTCAAATTCCACGAATAATTTGTCTTCAAATTGGTGTAACTTTCCTTTCCTCAAAGGCTGTAAATGGCGATAACGAATATCCACTTCCTTGCTTTCTCCGGGTTTTAGAGCCATATCCGGACGCACCCAGTGCAGTTCGTCGTTATTCACAAAAAGGGCTTGTTTGTATAAACCGGGATGCGTATAATGTTCGCCTATATAAATAATATTGTTTTTTACATCGGTATCGATTACAAAGGTGCGTTGTTTAAAACCGCCTATGTTAAGTCCTTTTCGTTGTCCCTTTGTAAAATAATGAGCTCCCTGGTGTTTGCCCACCACTTTACCATTTTCGGGTTTGTAATTATAATTGCGGGAGAGGTATTCCAAGCGTTCTCTTTCTCCGGAAAATTTTCCGGGTTTTGGAAATTGATCGTAATATTCGCGCGGAATCACGATTACCGGTCCTTCTTTGGGTGCCAATTGCTGGCGTAAAAAGTCTGGGAGGTTTACTTTCCCTACAAAACATATTCCTTGGCTGTCTGGTTTTTCGGCGGTTACAAAATCTTCTTCCTTAGCAATGCGGCGCACTTCGGGTTTTTCCAATTCGCCAATGGGAAATAAAGCGTGTTTCAATTGTTTTTGACTGAGCTGAGCCAGGAAATAGCTCTGGTCTTTTTTGATGTCTTTTCCCGCCAGCAAGCGGTAGTAGGTTTTTCCGTCTTTTGTGGTTTCTCCTTTACGGGCATAATGTCCGGTAGCGACAAAATCGGCTCCCAGTTTTTCCGCTTCGTCCCAAAACAGGTCGAATTTTACTTCGCGGTTGCACAAAATATCGGGATTGGGAGTGCGCCCGCGTTCATATTCGCGAAACATATAATCGACTACACGGTCGAAATATTTTTTTCTGAAATCGAATATATGAAAAGGAATATCCAATTTTTCAGCTACTTTGCGGGCATCTTCGCTGTCTTTAATCCATTGCATCTCATCGGTAATGGTGTAGCGTGTATCGTCCCAATTTTTCATAAAGGCTCCGATAACTTCATAGCCTTCGTCAATGAGAAGTTTTGCCGCCACACTGGAATCTACACCGCCAGAGAGCCCGACTACCACTTTTCCTTTTTTGCTCATTTTTATCTATCTAGTTTTTACAAAAGTATGAAATATATAAATATTGAAATGAAGAATTAATATTCTTTGCGGATAAAAAATTCTTCATATTTATCGTTCTTGACAATGGGTTTCCCGGCATTGCGTTTTTTATATACCTTTATCATATAGTCTATTAAATCCGCTTCATAATCAAAGGCTTTTAAATCAATCTTTAGGCTTTTGTTTTCCCGGGGTATTTCAAAATATAAATACGGAAATTTAATACGAATGGGAAAGGGTTTTGCTATGAATTTATCCTTTTTTATTATTTCAGGACCTCTTATTTCATCCCATTTATATAATTTTTTTTGAATGCTTATTCCTTCATTAGAAAGTAAGAAATTTGCATGTCGGTTTTTATAAAAAAGATATTTGATGTTAAAAACAATATTTAAAATCAATGCAAAAGCTAATAAGACAAAAAGCTCTTTGCTGAGGGAAATATTTAAAAACTTTTCAGGAATAATGCCCCATTTTTCAGCAATACCTAAAACAGTAAAGACTAATAAAATATATAAAGTTTGTTTTAGAATTTCTTGTCCGATAATCATCCACCGGTTTTTTCTTCTGACGGTTATTTTGTTTGGGACAAAGGATTCATAGGCCGTAGCACCTGTAACTCCACGCATATATTTGGTATATGTTTGGGGCTCATCACCTCTTTTTCTTCTCTTTTTTACCTTTCCAAGATGAAATCTTCTATGTCTATTTTCATAGCTTTTGAATTTCATAAAAAAATTTAAAGATAAACCTGTAAATATTCTCCGGGTTTGTTCACATCCACTTTATATTTTTGTTTTATTGCCGGTAAGAATAAAGTATCACCTTTATTAAAGTCCATCCCATCTATTTTGAAAACCCCTTCCCCTGTATTCATGAGAATAATGAAACTGTCGATGCCGGAAATGTCAATATTTGCTGAGTCGGAAATATTCATTCTGTCAATTGTAAAATAGGGTGTTTTGATTTTTTTCCCTTTTTGTTGTTCGGGTTGTGCCGAAAAATTTATGGCTTCCAGAGCTTTTGAAGTATGTAATTCACGCGGATTACCATCCAGTCCCGGCCTGTTCCAATCGTAAATGCGATAAGTAATATCAGATGTTTGTTGTATTTCGCCCAATAAAACTCCTTTTCCAATGGCATGAACCGTTCCGGCGGGAATATAAAAGATATCACCGGGTTGAACTTCTATTTTATTGAGAATCTCTTCAAGTTTGCCTTCTTCGAGTTTTTGCAAATATTTTTCTTTGTCGGTTCCCGGTTTGAATCCTATATATAATACGGCTCCCGGGTCGGCTTGGATAATATACCAGAGTTCGTTTTTGCCAAAGGATTTATGGTATTTTTCGGCCATTTGATCACCGGGATGTACCTGAATGGAAAGATCATCGGCAGCATCTATGTATTTTATCAAAAGAGGGAAGTGTAAACCAAATTTTTCATAGACTTTTTTGCCTATTAATCGGTCTTTAAATTCTTTGACCAATTCCCGTAAATTCCGGTTTTTAAAATAGCCTTCCTTTACTTGTGAAATATTATTCTCCACATTAGAAATTTCCCAACTTTCTCCGGTTTTGCTGGAAGGAATATCTTTGTTTAACAAAGTTTTGAGTTTTTTTCCTCCCCAGGGTCTTTCTTTATATAAGGGCTGAAATCTAATGGGTTTTTGAAGCATTTTAAGCTCTAATTCCTGTTTGAGTTTGGAGAGAGAATTAGCAAATATAATCTTAAACCATTCCGTGTAGTCTTGTGGATTCCTTTGTATGTCTTTTTCTATATTTTCCAGGGATTCCCATTTATAATCCATTACTTCCCCGGGATTGATAACCGGTGATTCATTTGAAAAACCAATCATTACGTGATCCAATTCATGTTCGATAAGACCTTGATCCAACTCGGCTTTGTATATAAAATGAAAGATTTCTTTCAATTCACTTTTCATTCCCATCTCTTCCATTAACCGGCGTTTTCCGGCTTGCAGATTGGTTTCATCTTGTCGTTGATGGCTGCATACGGTATTTGTCCAAAGGCGGGGAGAGTGGTATTTATGGGCAGCACGTTGTTGCAATAATAATTCTCCTTTGTCATTAAAAATAAAAACCGAAAAAGCACGGTGTAGTAAAGCTTTTTCATGAGCCTCCATTTTTGGCATCAAACCTATGGGATTGTCCTCCCTGTCAACTAAAATAACTTTTTCTTCTTTCATAATCCGGTTTATGCAAAGATATAAATTTATTATTTCTGTGTATAGTGAAAAATCCGGCTTATAATTATGTTAATAAAAATTTAAAAAGGGTTATATATATATTTTATTTATAAAAAATAGCTTATCTTTGTAACAAATATTACAAACAGATTGAAAGGAAAATTTTGTTTTTCCGACTAATAAAGAAAAAGAATGATGAAAAACCGATTTAATTTCAACCAAAATTTGACCGGAAACAAGATTTCCGCTTGCCCGATTTCCTATGAGCAGGTAGATAAACATTTAATCAAAGCTTATAGTTCTATTGTGTTAATAGCTTTATTGACCTGTTTGTTTTTTGATTTCCATACTTTATTTTATTTTATTACCCTTGACTTTGCCATTCGTGTTTTTGCAGGGATAAAATACAGTCCTTTATGCAATTTGCTTACACGGTTTTTTAAGGTAACTGCTTTGCAACCTGTATTAGTAAATGCCGGAAGCAAAAAAATAGCTGCCAAAGTAGGCTTGATATTCAGTATTATTATTTCTCTTTCCTATTTTATGGGGTGGATTATTACGGCTAAAATCTTTATTTTGATGTTTATCATTGCCATTGCTTTGGATTTATTCTTCGATTATTGTCTGGCTTGTAAAATGGAGAGTTTCTATTTGAGCTATTTCAAAAAGAAAAAATAGTATTTTTTGCGTGAGGGATAGTAGCGGCATCCTTTTGTTTTTTAACAAAAGATATAGCGGATAGCCCGGTGCCGTTGCGGGGAGTATGCGGAGGGGAGCACACGCCCTGATGACCCTGATTATTTGTGTTTTTTTGATTTGAATGTTTGTGAAAGCAAAGAATAATTATAAGGAGATGATTTGAGAATCATTCGTTTTAGAAAAGGATATTTTTTGTTTTTAGTCAGAAATTTGCCATATTTTTTTGCTTTTTTTTCTACATACTTCTTTACTCTTTTTTTTTGGTCCGAGTCTCCGAATTTGAGTACTCGATCACTCAAGCGTGCCATAAACAAAAAATATTGGATGGGAAAAATAGAATTTTTATTTGTTAGATTTGTATTCATAAAATAAGCTTGCAAATCTTCTAATACCCTAATATAATCGGTAATATGTTTTTCACTGAATTTAGCGCTAATAGAATATTCATTAATTTGATAAAAATAAGTAGGCATTAAGTTATTATTGACGGCATTGGCATGTGTTAGCGCTTCAAAAACAAAAGGCATGTCTTGATTTATTTGATTTTTGAAACGGAGGTTTTTTTGTTTGAGAAATGACGTTTTGTATAGTTTTGCCCATGCCATGGGTGATATAAAAAATCCTTGATGAAAATATTCTATACCGTTTACGGGAGAAGGAAGAGGAGTCAAATCTTCCGGTTCAATTTGTTTATTGTTATGTTTTTTGCGAATATATTTGCTTTGAAGTATATCGAGATTTTCTCTTTTTGCTTGTTCATAAAGCACTTCCAAAGCATTGGGGTGGATGTAATCATCGGCATCGAGGAAAAATATATATTCTCCATTGGTATGTTCAATTCCAAGGTTGCGCGCCGGACCCAATCCGCTGTTTTTGAGCTGTGTAATCACTTCAATACGGTTATCGGACATTTTATATTGTTGCAGAATGGCAGGAGTATTGTCCGTAGAACCGTCGTCAATGAGAAGGATTTCTATTTCCTCCAAGCTTTGTCCTGTGGCCGAGTCTATGGCTTTGGACAAATATTTTTCTCCGTTATATACGGGAATAATTATGCTGACTTTGGGTTTATGATACATAGTTTATTCGATAAAATTTACTTCGGGTTGTAATTGTATTCCGAATTTTTTATTTATTTCCGCAATGATTTTTTCTGCCAAATTTTTCACTTCTTTTCCGGAGGCATTGCCCAGGTTTATCAATACCAAAGCTTGTTTGTCATGCACCCCGGTATTTCCAAATCTCTTGCCTTTGAATCCGGCTTTTTCGATTAACCAACCTGCCGGAATTTTTATGTGTCGGGCATCTATTTTATAATAGGGCATATCCGGATACAGTTTTCGGATAGCTTCAAATTTTTCCTTGGAAACAATGGGGTTTTTAAAGAAACTTCCGGCATTTCCTATTTGTTGAGGATCGGGGAGTTTGGTGCGGCGAATTTCTATAACCGCTTCTGCAATGTCTTTGGGCTTGGGCGTATGAATTCCTTTTTCGTTTAAAAGTTTTGTAATTGCTCCGTAGGAAGTATTAAGCTTGTGATTTGCCCTGCTTACTTCGATATCTATTCCGGTGATAAAATACCGGTTTTTGTTTTCCGGTTTTTTAAATATGGAATCGCGGTAACCGAAACGGCAATCATCCTTGCTGAAAACCACTTCTTCTCCGGTTTTGAAATCATAGGCATATACTTTGTTGATAACATCTTTAATTTCTACGCCATAAGCACCGATATTTTGTATGGGAGCAGTCCCGGTTTTCCCCGGAATTAAAGCCAAATTTTCTATTCCTCCGTAATTGTTTTCTACTGCCCACATTACGAGGTCATGCCATTTTTCTCCTCCTTTGACATGTAAGACAATCCGGTCGCCCTTTTCTTCGATTATTTCTTTTCCTTGTATTTCATTTAAGAGTATGGTTCCCTTAAAATCGGAGAGGAACAAAACATTACTGCCTTCTCCTAAAACCAGAAATTTTTTATCCCGATTTTTTAAATGCCAGTTGCGGAGTTGATTAAGGTCTTTTATCCGTATAATTTCATCTGCCTTGACATCAATCCCAAAGCTGTTGTATTTTTTTAAAGAGGCTTTTTCAGGCATAAATCGATGAATAGGTTTCAATTCCTTTTCCCAATATATTGGCTGCTTTTTCCAAGTCTTCTTCTTTTAAAACATAGGCAATACGAATTTGATTTTTTCCTTGTCCCGGTGTCGAATAGAAACCTGCGGCGGGTGCAATCATAACCGTTTCTCCGTTGATATCGAAATTTTCCAACATCCACCGGGCAAATTTATCGGTATCCTCTACGGGCAATTCGGCGATGATATAGAAGGCTCCTTTGGGGACAGCGACCTTTACACCTGGTATTTCTTTCAGTTTGTTTACAAGCAGGTCTCTACGGTTTTTATATTCGGAAATCACCTCGTCAAAATAGGATTGAGGCGTATCAATAGCAGCTTCGGCGGCAATTTGCCCCAAGGTAGGCGGACTTAAACGTGCTTGGGCAAATTTCATGGCCGTTTGCATCAATTCATTGTTTTTCGTAATCAAAGTACCGATACGTGCCCCGCACATACTGTAACGTTTGGAAACCGAATCAATGATGATTGCATGATTTTCCATTCCTTCTTCATGCAAAATGGAATGATGAGTGGTGTCACCGTAAATAAATTCACGGTAAACCTCGTCGGCAATGATATAAATATCGTGTTTTAAAGCCAAATCGCGCAATTTTGACACTTCTTCCTTAAAATATACATATCCCGTGGGATTTCCCGGATTGCTGTATAAAATCGCTTTGGTTTTCGGAGTGATTAGTTTTTCAAATTCTTCAATGGGAGGAAGAGCAAAATTTGTAGAAATATCCGAATGAATGGGAACTACTTTTACGGCATTTTGTTTGGCAAAGCCGTTATAATTGGCATAAAAAGGTTCGGGAATGATAATTTCATCACCCGGGTCGGCTATACTCCCGATAGCAATGGATAGAGCTTCGGACCCTCCGGTAGTAACCAGAATATCGTTTGCGTCAATATCGATGTTTTTATCACGGTAATAACCGGCTAATTTTTTACGGTAAGATTCATAACCTTGCGAAGGAGAATAAGCGATAAGATCCAAATCGATTTTACGTATGGCATCCATCACGTTTTCGGGGGTCTTTATATCGGGTTGTCCTATGTTTAAATGATAAACTTTTTTTCCCTTTCTTTTTGCTTGATCCGCATAAGGCACCAATTTACGAATAGGTGAGGCGGGCATATTTTTTCCTTTGTGTGATATTCCGGGCATAAGGCGCTATTTTTATACAAAAATAATTAAAAGAATCGAGTTTTAAAGTGATTTATACATTATATTTATGTAACAAAAATTACAAAAGATAAAATATACTTATTTATGCTATAACAAGAATTTATAAAAAATCGAATTTATTTGTAAGGATTAAAAGTAACTTACGACTATTATTGTAACCTTTAAAAATTAAAATCATGAAAAATTCAAAAAAATTAACCGGTTTGTTGGGACTAATAGCCCTTGTATTATTTACAATGTCTTTTAGCCATAATAACCAAAAAAACAGTGAAAAAGTGGAATATGCATATATCCCATTGGAAATAAATTCGGGTTACGCTATGGAAGGAGGGAAATGCGGCACCGATGCGAAAGCAAAAAAAGAAACCAAGAAAGCGGAGAAAAAATGCGGAGAAGGAAAAATGAACAAAGCAAAAAAAGCTGACAAAAAATGTGGAGAGGGAAAATGCGGAGAGGCCAAATGCGGTAAAGACAAAAAAGGAGATAAAAAATGCGGAGAAGGGAAATGTGGAAAAGACAAGAAGGAAGCCAAAAAGGAAAAAGCCAAATGTGGCGCGGGAAAATGTGGAAAGTAATTTTAAGTAAAAAAATATACAGTTATGAGTTTTATCAAAACTTTAAATAAAAAATTGACGCGGATAGGAGAAAAGTTTCAAGACTTGGCATTGCTATTATTGAGATTGATTTTGGCCTATGGATTTTTTGGCCCGGCAATGATGAAATGGAAAAATATTTCTGCCGTAGGAGATTGGTTTGCCGATTTAGGCTATCCTTTTCCTCATTTGAATGCTTATCTGGCCGGGATTACCGAATTATTGGGAGTGATTCTGCTTGTTTTGGGATTTGGAACCCGTTTGATTAGTTTATTGTTGATTTTTGTGATGTTTGTAGCGATTACAACCGTCCATTTAAGAAATGGTTTTCAAGCCGGAAATAACGGTTTTGAAATACCATTATATTATGCTATAATGTTGTTTACCCTATTTGCTTTTGGACCGGGCAAATACAGCCTGGAATATTTCCTTTGTAAAAAGGAGCGATAGGTACAAACGAGATTGTTCATAATTTTGTGTTGTTGAGACAACTCCGGAAAGCCCGGGGTTGTCTTTTTTTGTATATTTGAATATGAAAAAAATCCTTTTTTTAAGCCTTTTGTTTGTAACTTTTCTTTCATGTAAGAAAACAAATGGGAAGGATGAGATAACTTCCATAAAATTAATCCCTCCGGAAGATGGAGGAATATATCATAATGCTTATCCGGATTTTGATGACACGGAAGATCAAGTTAAAGCGGATTCAATACTACACTTTGAACAATTGGCCCAAAAGGAAATAGGTTGGGTCTTTTTTTCTAATAATTGGCTGCCGGAAAAAGGAGGTATTCATTTTCCGTCCGGTGAGGTCGAGATTATTCATGCGGCAGGCAAAACGCCTTATATCCGCATGATGCCACGTTCGGTTTTTGAAGAAGGTATTGCCGATCCGGTTTATACAATGGATCGATTTCTGAATGGCGAATTTGATAGTGATTTAAGACAATGGGCCCAAAAGGCCAAATCCTGCGATTTCCCTCTTTTGGTGGAATTCGGAACGGAAATGAACGGATTTTGGTTTCCTTGGAACGGAATGTGGAATGGGGCGGGGGAGACTGCTTTTGGAAATCCGGACGAATATGACGGGCCCGAAAAATTTAAAAAAGTATATCGCAGAATAATTGATATTTGCAGGGATGAAGGAGCGGAAAATATTACCTGGTTTTTTCATGTAAACGGGGAAAATGATCCCGAAACGGATTGGAATAAAATGAAAAACTATTATCCTGGTGATGATTATATCGATTGGATAGGGGTAAGTATTTACGGCGCTTTGGAATCTTCCGAACCTTGGAGAAGTTTTGAAGAGGTATTGACTGAAAATTGGGAGGAAATTGAAAATATTTCAACCGAAAATAAACCTGTCGCCATAGTGGAATGGGGAGTAATGGAAAATCCTTCTGCCGGAAATAAAGCGCAATGGATATCTGATGCTTTCCATTCTTTGACCGAAAGTTCTGTTTATGCCGGACAAATAAAAGCCATTAGTTATTGGAATGAAGCTTGGGAAAACGAAAATGAGTTTGTCAACTTACGTCTGGATTCTTCCCCTGAAAGTTTAGAAAGTTATAGAAATCGAATTTTATCTTCTATTTTTATTTCAAAATTAGAGTTTAAAGAAAAGGAATAATCTATTTTGGCAAGATTTTTGCTTTCTGTTTGTAAATATATTTTACTAATGAGAGAAATAGCAAAACCCCTTACTTTACGTGAAGACAATACTTTTTTACGTCAGATTCTCAATACCAAATGGCGATTAAAAAGTATTTTTGAAAGTGGAATCACTTCCGATGAAGCAAAATTTAAAAATGTGGATTTGGTTTTCAGTCCTTTTCATATTTATGCTATCTATGGAAACCGTATTGATCAATTCAAATATAAATTTATTACGGACAAATCTTTCATTGTAAAAATAGAAGGACAAAAAGTAAAATGCATCATCAAGGAATTGGATGACAAGCATTTTGTTTTTCATGCCGATTTTAACAATCATTATTTTATTTTGGAATTGGAAAATCAGCAAAAGTAAGCCGGTAAATTTCCTATATTTGTAAAAAAGCGAATATGGATTATATCGAATCACTTTTGGAAGGAATAAAATATGCCTTACCTGCTGCCGTGACAGGTTATACCACTTATTATTTTTTGGATCGTTTTTTTCGCAATGAAGAAAAAAAACAAATTTTACAATCCAAAAGAGAATTGCAAAAATATTCTCTACCCATACGTTTGCAAGCTTATGAACGGCTGGCTCTATTTTTGGAAAGAATTTCTCCCGCCCGTTTGGTAAAAAATGTTTTTCCCGATGACCAAGACAAACAGAAATATGTGGAAAAGCTGGTTTTCCAAATCGAATCGGAATATGAACACAATCTCAGTCAGCAGATTTATGTAACTACGAAGTCTTGGAATATCATTACCACTTCAAAAAACGCCACGATATTTTTCATACGGAATTTAGCGCAAAAGGATGATATTTCAAATGCATTTGACTTGCAAAAAGCCATACTTAACCAAGCGGTTGAAAAAGAAGTCCCAACGGAAATGGGATTGGAATATTTGCGAAATGAAGTTTCCGATCTTTTTTAAATTTAAATTAAAATGATAAGTTGGGAAGATTTTGCACAAGTGGATTTACGCACGGGAACCATCATCCGGGTGGAAGATTTTCCGGCGGCAAGAAAACCTTCTTATAAAATATGGGTGGACTTCGGTACTGAAATAGGCATCAAAAAAACTTCAGCCCAATTGAAAACCGCCTATTCCAAAGATAAATTGCTTGGAAAGCAAATTATCGGAGTAGTCAATTTTCCTCCTAAACAAATTGCTGATTTTATGTCGGAATTTCTCCTTACCGGTTTTGTGCAAAAAGACGGGAAAGTGGTTCTGGCTGTCCCCGATAAAAAGATGGAGAACGGGATAAAATTATCCTGAAAAATATATTGTCTAATTTAGAATCATTCTAATTAGATTTTATTTCTTATCTTTGGAAAAATTAAAATTTACACTATGAAAACAAACAAAATTTTTACCGGAATTCTTTTAATGATCTTTGCTTTGAGCTTTACTATGATCTCTTGTTCTGAAAATAAGGAAGAAAAGAAAGAAGCAACACAAAAAGAAGTAGTTCAAGAGAAAAAGGATGAAAAACCGGTTGAAACTTCAAAACCCAAGCCTGAAGAAAAATTTAAGAAAAAATATCACTCTTTTGATTTAAACAAAGACGGTCAGGTGACCAAAGAGGAATTTCTCGAAAGGAGTCATGCGGAATTCAAGGAAAAAGATAAGAATCAAGATGCCATGATTGATAAAGACGAATGTCCCGGTTTTGCTATGTTGAATCCCAAAGGGAATCCTGTTGATGAAGATACTTATGTGAAGTTGCGTGGAGAGAGATTTGATGAAATGGATACAAATAAAGACGGAGTGATTTCCGAGGATGATTTCGTAACTTATAAGATGGCCTTTGTCAAAAAAATGAAGGCAAAAAAAATGGCTGAAGCTGCAGAAACGAAATAAAAAAAATTTATTTTTATTGCTTTTATAAAACAGCTGTCCGAAAGGATGGCTGTTTTTTTATTTATATAAATATAAAAAAATAATTCTTTCAAAATTAATAATAAACCGGGACAAAATCTTTTATCCGGATTTTTATCAATAAGTTATAGAGTGTTATGCGTTTTTAAAATTCATTTTTTACTAATTCAAAATTTCCAACTATTATTAATCATTAAAGTCCTTAATTCCAATAAACAGCCACATACTGAAAACCGAAATCCGCTATGACAGCGGAAATGTAAAATACTATGACTACATTCTGGATATTATTCGGAATTATTAATTTAATTGCAGCAGCAAAAAGACTTTTTCCAAGGTTTGCTCCATAGCTTCTTCATCGATTTTTATATGGATATCAGCAGCCGTTTCATAAATGGGTTTTCGGGAAATAAGCAGGGCCTCAATAAAGAGAGGAAATTCTTTATCGGGAATATTCTTGATCAATGGACGACTACTTTTTTGTTTTTTTAAACGTTGGATTAATACAGGAAGAGCCACATCCAAATAGAGGTTCTTATAATTCATCAATTCCAATATTTTTCTGTTTGAAGGTTGTAATATAGTTCCTCCTCCCAGAGACAGAATAATATTTTCCCGGTCTTTTTTGATGATATTTTTCAATACTTTGTGTTCCACTTTCCGAAAATCCGTTTCACCGTGTTTCTCAAAATATTCATTAATAGTCGTACCGGTTTCTTTTTCAATCTCTTGATCCAGATCTATGAACTCATATCCTAAACGCCGTGCAAGTTTGGAGCCGAGACTGGTTTTCCCGGCTCCCATAAAACCATATAAGGCTACCTTCATTTTTTCTTATTTTACTGCAATGGCAGAAATTTCCACTTGTACATCTTTGGGGAGTTTGGCCACCTGCACGGTTTCTCTGGCAGGAGGAGGAGTTTTTCCTTTAAAGTATCCACCGTAAATTTCATTAACAACGGGAAAGTCATTCATGTCTTTTAAGAAAATAGTAGTTTTAACTACGTTCCCGAAGTTCATTTCCGCTTCTTTTAGGATGGCTCTCAGGTTTTCCATTACCAGATGTGTAGCGAGTTCGATATTATCTGTTATTAACTCGTTAGTCAATGCATTCATGGGTATTTGTCCCGAGATAAATATAATCCCACCTGTTTGAATGGCTTGACTGTAAGGCCCGATAGGGGCGGGAGCATTGTCAGAATTGATTTGTTTTTTCATAATTATGTTTTTTAATTTGATTCTTTTTCTTCTTTGATTTTAATTCCGAATTTTTCCAATATTTCTTTAAAGGTATCAAATTCCACCTCATAAGACAAGCCGATACCTTGCGTATATCCTTCTTGTTGTCCGGCATATTCCAATTCGGTTTGTTTGTTAAAAACTCTAAATTTTAAATGTCCTTCTTTATCGAGATAGACTTCTATTTCCATATCTCCTACGATTGAGGATTTTGTATAACGTCCCACCGGAATGGCAATACTTCCGTTTATATAAATACGTTTGCTGATTTTTGTAGTCAAACTCAATCCTACTTGCGGGTCATTTTTGATATTTGTTTTGAGATCATTGGTACCGCCTTTGTATTTTAAATTAACTTTAAAATTCTCATCTTGACTCATCAGGGCGTTTAATAAATTAAGACCTCTTTCCGATAATGTTTCGACTGCACCTTCACCCAGTTGTTTGTTCAGGTTATAGTCGTTTTCATTGATAAAGTTTCCAAAAGAGAGCAAGGATAATACTTGCAGATTTTTTTTGTCGGGATCACTCAGAATGTAATCAATTTGAGATTTTAAAATAGTATTGGCTTTGGGCAATTCGAGATCAAATGTAATTTTAGGTTGAGTGAGTTTGTCTTTCAAATAGATGATAACATCTACCGGCATATTATTGTGCGTATCCGTCTGTTGCTCGGGAATCAGCACATAGGGATCGGCAAGGGTTTCATAAACGGCTTTAATATCGAGATTGGCTTCATAAGGATCTCCTTCCCAACTGATATAACTTCCCGGTTCCACTTGGAATTTTTTATCGATAATTCCCGCATATTTAAAATTATATATCCCTTCCAATACCGTATAATCTCCCCATATATTAAAACGTCCGTTTGTATTGATTTCCAACAGCATAGCTCCAGAGCCCTTGGCTTTCAGATAACTTCCGAATTCCTGATCAAGGATAATTTTCACTTCGGCATCGGGAGTGATGTCAAGGTCAAAATTCATTTCCAAGCCTTCATATACTTTCCGTATTTTTTTCCTTTTTTGTTTTTTCTTTTCTTTTTTAAATTCTTCTTTGGATAAAATACGAATAAAATCGTCTTCCCCTTCGGTTTCCACATCATTCAAGGTAAGTACAAACTCAGTGCCTTTCAAGGTTTGCATATTGGCATCAATTTTCAAGTGATTGACATACCCGTGAATGCGTGCATCTCCTTTTACCACTACTTGTCCGTAAAATAATTCTTCGGGATTTTCGGGAGTGTCAAGGACGAGAAGTTTATCTGTTTTGATATGTAAATCGAGATACCAATTATCAAAATTATGATGTTTGATCACACCGCTAAGGTAACCTTTGGTATGCATCTTTGTATCTTCAAATTCAGCATCTTTAAGAATAAACTCCTGTCCTTTAAGAATAACAACAGTATTATTTTTAAATTCATAATCTACATTTAAAGCCAAAATTTTCAAGCCGAAATGACTTAAATATATTTTTCCTGTAAATGAAAGATTATCGATAGGCCCTTTGACTTGGATATTTCCGGTCCATTTCCCTCGTACATTCGCGAAAATATCTTTAAAAAGGGGTTCTAAGGTTTTTACGGGAAAATCCTGTAAGAATATGGAAGCATTCACCAGAGGTTTCTTTTTGCTGAAATCAATATAACCGTTAATTTTTGCCAGTTGTGTACCTTTTTTGTTAAAAACGATATCAAGAAAAACAAGGTTTCCTTTGAGGGTATGGATTTTTAAGCTCACGTCTCCTAAGGACTCACCATTCATTTTAAAGTTTTTTATTTTCAAGACCGCTTTGGGTAATATCTCGTTGCCGTATTTATTAAAGTTTATATTCCCGTTTACGATTCCTTCAAAAACAAACTCTTCAAGATCGGGTGAGAGATGTTTGAGGTTGATTTTATGTAGGTCAATGTTTAAATTTAACTTTTTAGGAGTTTTAAATCCATTGATGTTAATTTGCTCTTCATTATGAAATATACCGATGTCTTCTACAAGTAATGAGTCTTTTGTAGTGGAATATAAAATCTTGTTTTTATTATGTTCAGGATCGATATACCAGGGAATTTCTTTGAAATTGAAAATGGATTTTTGTAATCCCACAATAAAATTCTTAGCTTCATCCATTGTATAGAAAAAAGAAATATCATATTTATCTTTATAATTATCTCCTCCTGTAAATACGCTTTTGAGGTAAAGTGTATCTTTGATGGTGGTATTCAACAGTTTAAAATCCTTTATTTTGTAAACGGGAGTATGGATGGAATCAATTTTTAGGAAAAGATTATAAATCGGGTTTTTATTGTCTATATCCAGGTAAATATTTTTAAGGGTATTTTGACTATAGTCGATCTCTCCGGATTTTAATCGCATTTTAAAGATATTTCCTTTGGAATCGAGTTTCCCTTGAAAACTTGTATGGGACGAAATTTCCAAGTCAGGATAGAACAAACTCACAATTTTATTATGTAATTGCAATTTATAGCGTATATATTGCCTGTCTTCCAAGGGGATGGGTTTATAATTGGCAAAAACACTTCCAATGGCATTTTTTAACAGAAGCGGAATTTTTTCATAGGTGAATTTTCCTTTTATATCACCGGAAAGGATATCGTTTGAAATAAAATGGATGTTTTTTACCGAGTCCACAACCTCCGATATAGCTGTGAAATCATTGAAAGCATATTCACTGAACTGATTTTTATAATAAAAGTCTTTTAAAACCACTTTACCGGTTATGTCATCCGGGGTATTTCCTTGTGCATTTATATCAATAAATCCTTTCAGTTCTGAGATGGTATCTCGTTGTATCAAGTGAATTTTATGTAGATCGGCATGGCAAATTTCCGTGGAAAAATTCATTCTGTTTTTCTTGCCTGAAAAATCAATAAGTCCGGTAAAATCCATATCCAGATTAGGATCATTTATATCAAAACGCCCTTCAAAGCGTTTTTTCCTGACATTCCCGTCGACAGAGAGATTCCGGTAGAGATATTTTTTGAACTCCATTTGTTCGATTTCACCGTTAAAATGACTGTTTAGCTTGTGTAAACTCAATCCTTTTCCGACAATTTGGAATTTTCCTGTCAAAAGTTTAATGCCTATTCCCGCAATTTTTGAAAGGTCAAAGTTTTTGGTTTGTGCCCGCGCTTTATAGGAAGTAATTTTGTCTGTTTCAAAATCATTCATCAATAAATCAAAGTCTAGCTCTCCGAGTGAGGATTGGAGATCCATGGCCGATTCCAAATGGTTGTTTTTATAAAAGAGTTTCCCTCTTCCTTGTATATTTCCCGCTGTATAAAAAGAGGAGGGAATACTGTTTTTTAGTACCGGCTCCAAAATTTCGACTAACTCTGGGAAACTGAATGACAAATGATTAAAATCCCACCGTGTTTGTAAGTGTTTTGAATCAAAAATTTTATATAAAGTAGCAGCTCCTTTCAGTTGTATTTGATTATCGGTAGACAGTTGATAGTCCGTGAGTAAAATTTTATTCATTGTTCCACCGAGAATACTGTTGAAAGCCAAGGAATGTCCGGGAGAAAAAACATCCGTAAAAAGTAATAAGTCATTTGTACTGATTTGAGTATTGGTTATCTTCCCATTCAATTTTACTTTATTGTTAAAATCTTTATAGCCTTCCGGAGCTTCAAAAACCAAATCCAAATGAAGAGTAGAATAAGGGGTCAACAGATGAGTTTTATTGAGCTTCATCTGTTTTTTGGTGTAGGTAAAATCAGTAGAAAACCGGTTCACTTGTAATCCGTGTTTTTCTATAAAGCTCGTATTATTAAGTGCGAAATGCACCTTTGGACCTTTTATATAAAAGCCGTTAATTTCCGATTGCATTTTATACAAATCAATGATTTCGGGAGTCGAATTATTATAATCGGAATATTTTAGATGTGCATCGGTGAGTTTTATTTTTTTGATTTTTAATTCAAACGGGGGATTTGTTTTCTTTCCGGAGGAAGAAGAACTATCCAGTTTATCAACAAAAATCTCGATATTGGGTTTTTTATTTCCTTTATAAACGATAATATTTCCTTTCAGGCCGTCAAGATGAGTTCTGCCGAAATGCAGTTTGTTTTCTTTTTGTAATTGGAAGGGATTTTTCAAGAAAGTTTCCAATCTTTTTCCCGCAATCATCGTGTCATTTTGTTCATCAAGGATATAAAAATCTTTGATGATGATTTTTCCATTGAGTTTAATTTGGATTTTATCGATATAAATAGAGACCTTTTTGTCTTCATTAATACGGAATGTAAAATATTGGGCCAGCTTGGTTTGAACCGCCGGAATAGTCAATGAGATGCTTATTAGAATGCTGATTAGCAGAATAATAAGTATAAAACGCAATAATATTTTTGAAAACCTTTTTATATCGAAACTAAATATTAATTTTGCTGTTAAAATTAAAACATAAAAATAACAAATTTTATGCCTCAAAAATCACCGGTTGAAAATAAAGAATCAATTTATATTTTAGGTATCGAATCCTCATGTGATGATACGGCTGCGGCAGTACTGAAAGACGGTAAAATCATCTCGAATATAGTAGCCAATCAAAAAATACATGAAGAATATGGCGGGGTAGTCCCTGAATTGGCATCAAGAGCCCATCAACAAAATATCGTCCCGGTGGTGGATATGGCATTAAAAAAAGCAGGCATTTCTCCCGAGAAATTATCAGGTATAGCATTTACCGAAGGTCCCGGTCTGTTAGGCTCTTTACTTGTCGGCGTTTCTTTTGCCAAATCTTTGAGCATGGCATGGAATATTCCTCTTTTGCCGGTGCATCATATGAAAGCACATATTTTAGCTCATTTTATTGAAGAAGATAGTATGAAGCTTCCGGAATTTCCCTTTTTGGCTTTAACCATCAGCGGAGGGCATACACAAATTGTGCGGGTGAATGATTATTTTGATATGGAGGTATTAGGAGAAACCTTGGACGATGCAGTGGGGGAAGCTTTTGATAAATCCGCCAAAATTATGGGATTGCCTTATCCGGGAGGTCCATTGATTGATAAATATGCGCAAAAAGGAGATCCGAAACGTTTCCCTTTTCCAAAGCCTAAAGTCGCGGGAATGAATTTTAGTTTTAGCGGATTAAAGACGTCCATTCTCTATTTTTTACAAAAAAAGGTAAAAGAAAACCCCGATTTTATCAAAGAAAATATCGAAGATCTCTCGGCTTCCATTCAATATACCATTATTAATATTTTGATGGATAAATTAAAATTGGCAGTGAAAGAAACGGGCATTAACCGTATTGCTATCGGAGGAGGAGTTTCTGCCAATTCCGGAATTAGAAATGCCTTATTAGAACAACAAGAGAAAGGGAATTGGGAGGTATATATTCCCAAATTTGAATTTACCACGGACAATGCTGCCATGATTGCAATTGTAGGATATCATAAATATTTACAAGGACAAACCGGGCGTTTGGATTTAGTTCCCAAAGCACGAATGAAATTCTGATTTTGTAGCCCCGCCAGGAATCGAACCTGGATCTATTGTTTAGGAAACAACTATTCTATCCATTGAACTACGGGGCCTGACAAAGAAAAGAAGAAGCGTTTAGGCTTCTTCTTTATCGGTGTTTTCTTCTTTTCCCGAAGGCTCTATTTTACTGAAAAAGAGTTTGTCTTCTTTCTCGTCATAATCCATTAAAATCCGGTCGCCTTCTTTGACGTGTTTATTGAGAATTTCTTCTGCTAAAGCGTCTTCAAGGTATTTTTGAATGGCTCTTTTCAAAGGTCTGGCTCCATATTGCTTATCATAACCTTTTTCAGCAATAAAATCTTTGGCTTTTTCCGTCAGACTGAATTCATATCCCATTTCTTCCAATCGTTTATAAACTTTTTCCAGTTCGATGTCGATGATTTTGTGGATATCTTCTTTTTCGAGGGCATTAAAGATAATGATGTCATCGATACGATTAAGGAATTCCGGAGCAAAGGTTTTTTTCAAGGCTTTTTCGATTACATTTTTTGCGTGTTCATCCGCTTGAGAAAGTTTGGCAGATGTGCCAAAACCTACTCCTTGACCGAAATCTTTTAATTGGCGTGCACCGATATTTGAAGTCAGAATGATTACGGTATTTCTAAAATCGATTTTACGTCCCAAACTATCGGTGATAAAGCCTTCGTCCAAGATTTGCAAAAGCATATTGAAAATATCGGGGTGTGCTTTTTCAATCTCATCAAACAATACGACAGAATAGGGCTTTCTACGCACTTTTTCAGTCAATTGTCCTCCTTCTTCATAACCTACATATCCCGGAGGCGCACCGATCAAGCGGGAGAGAGCGAATTTTTCCATATATTCACTCATATCCAGACGAATCAAGGCATCGGTATTGTCAAATAGTTCTTTGGCCAATACTTTTGCCAATTGGGTTTTTCCAACTCCCGTTTGTCCTAAGAAAATAAAGGAACCGATAGGTTTATTAGGGTCTTTCAATCCCAAACGGTTTCGTTGAATGGCTTTGACTACTTTTTCTACGGCTTCGTCTTGACCTATTACTTTGCTTTTCAGGGTTTTGGTCAGATTTTTCAGTTTGGAAGTTTCAGCTTGGGCAATACGATTCACGGGTATACCTGTCATCATAGAAACGACGTCGGCTACTTCTTCTTCACCCACTTCATGACGAACTTCTTTCATCGATTCGGTCCATTTTTCTTGTGCTTTGGCGAGTTCTGTTTCCACATGTTTTTCGTCATCCCTGTATTTTGCAGCGAGCTCAAATTGTTGAGATTTCACCGCTTCTACTTTTTTATCTTGAATCTCTTCCAATTTTTTTTCGAGTGCCAAAACATATTCGGGTACGATGATATGCGTAATATGCACGCGACTGCCCGCTTCATCCATTGCATCGATGGCTTTATCGGGAAGATTACGGTCGGTCATATAACGATTGGTAAGTTTTACGGCCGCTTCGATAGCTTCATCGGTGTATTTTACTCCGTGATGGCTCTCATATTTGTCTTTTATATTATGTAAAATCTGAATGGTTTCATCTACGCTTGTAGGCTCTACCAAAACCATTTGAAATCGTCGAGCCAAGGCGCCGTCTTTTTCTATATATTGTCGATATTCATCCAAAGTGGTAGCTCCGATAGTTTGAATTTCACCGCGAGCCAAAGCAGGTTTAAACATATTGGACGCATCCAGTGAACCTTGGGCTCCTCCGGCACCTACAATGGTGTGAATTTCATCAATAAAAAGAATAACATCTTTATTTTTTTCGAGTTCGTTCATCAAAGCTTTCATGCGTTCTTCAAATTGTCCGCGGTATTTGGTTCCTGCCACCAAAGCAGATAAATCCAAGGCAACTACACGTTTATTAAACAATACACGCGACACCTTTTTTTGTACGATTTTTAACGCCAAGCCTTCTACAATGGCCGATTTACCCACTCCGGGTTCTCCGATGAGAATAGGGTTATTTTTCTTTCTACGGCTTAATATTTGAGCAATACGCTCAATTTCTTTTTCCCGTCCTACCACCGGATCTAATTTTCCTTCTTCGGCCAAACGGGTCAAATCTCTTCCGAAGTTATCCAAAACCGGAGTCTTGGTTTTCTTTTGTTTTCGTTTGGGCGCCTCAAAACGTCCGTCATTTTCTTCGGGGGCTCCTCCAAAAGGATTATGCTCAGATGAAGGATTTTCGGAACTGTCAAAAAAGTCCTCTATTTCATCTATATCTTCAGTAGAATACAGTTGATCATAGGTGGTTTTTAAATCCTCGTAGTTCAATCCGTATTTTTGCAAAACACGTGTTACGGGATCGTCTTCATTATATAAAATACTGAGAAAAAGGTGAACCGTATTGATTTCATTGTCATTGAATTTTTTTGAAATCAAATAGGAACGCTTCAATGCATTGGAAGCTTGATGTGTAAGTGTAATTACCGATTTGTCTTGTTCGGTAAGATTGGTTGTTGCTTTTGCCGGTAACAAGTTTTTTATTTTTCTTAATACCTGTTCCTTAGGCAAATCATATTCATCTTGAATAATTTGCATCAACCGGTTTCCCTGATAATCTTCATCCGAAAGCATGGTGTAAACCAAATGCTCCGTTCCGATATGTTTATGTTTGTTCTCAAAAGCTACATTCCGGCTTTTAAGAATGATTTTTTTTAAAGATTTAGAATATTTTTCTTCCATAAGACATTGGATTTTCAATCTGTAAAGTTAATAAAAAATACAAGATACCCCTATAAACTCAAGTTAAATTTTAAAGGGTATTAGTGTAATATAAATCAAAAAATATACCATACTTGTTTCTTATTATGAAAATAACACCTATGTTTTTTTATAAAACAATTTATCTGTTAAAGGCTGAGAAATAATACATTTTTTAATTAAGCGGCAATATTTTTTTTTAATTTTTTTAATTTAAATGAATACCTGATTTAAAAGGAGGTAATTTTGTCAGTCTTGATTCGTTAGATATAAAAAAAGTGATAAAAAGGTTTTTATGTTGATAAGATTTTGAGGAAGCTGCGGACGGATAAATAAAAAAATCGTATTTTTACAACCTAAAATTTGACTACCAAATGGGAAAAGTAATAGCCATTGCCAATCAAAAAGGAGGAGTGGGAAAAACCACAACGGCCGTTAATTTAGCTGCGGCCTTGGGAGTATTGGAAAAAAAAGTATTGTTGATAGATGCCGATCCGCAGGCTAACGCCTCGTCAGGGTTAGGAATTGATATTGAGCAAGCCCCTATGGGAACTTATGAATTATTGGAACATGAAGCGGATGCCAAAGATACTTTGATAAAGACCAATAGCCCCAATGTAGATCTTATTCCTTCTCATATCGATTTAGTAGGAGTGGAAATTGAGTTGGTAGATAAACCCAATCGTGAATTCATGCTTAAAGACGCCATCAAAGAAATAAAAAATGATTATGATTATGTAATTATTGATTGTGCTCCGTCTCTGGGTTTGATTACTTTGAATGCTTTGACTGCTGCCGATTCGGTTATTATTCCGATTCAATGCGAATATTTTGCCTTGGAAGGTTTGGGAAAATTATTAAATACCGTAAAAAATGTGCAGCAAATTCACAATCCCGATTTGGATATTGAGGGATTATTGCTCACCATGTATGATTCCCGTTTAAAACTTTCCAATCAAGTGGTTGAGGAGGTAAAAACCCATTTTGGCGATATGGTTTTTGATACTGTTATTCAAAGAAATGTCCGGTTGAGTGAAGCGCCGAGTTTCGGTGAAAGTATTTTGGATTATGATGCGACGAGTAAAGGAGCGGTTAATTATCTCAATTTAGCAGATGAATTAATCAGAAAAAATGAGCAGGAAAATATTGAATCAAAGGAAGAATAATTATTATGGCAAAGACAAATAAAAAACAACGTTTGGGAAGAGGCTTATCGGCCTTATTGAATTCCGACGAAATACAATCGGCCAAAGACAAAGGAGCCAAGGAGGTAATCGGCTCGATTATTGAAATTCCGGTGGATGCGGTAATTGCCAATCCCCACCAACCTCGAACTCAATTTGACGAAGAAGCCTTGCAAGAATTGGCCAATTCCATCAAAGAATTGGGCGTAATTCAGCCCATAACCGTACGTAAAAACAAAGGAGGAAAATTTGATTTAATTTCAGGAGAACGGCGTTTGCGTGCTTCTAAATTGGCCGGACTGCAAAGTATCCCCGCTTACATCCGTCTCGCTAACGATAACGAGATGCTTGAAATGGCTTTGGTGGAAAATATACAGCGTGAAGACCTGGATGCCATAGAAATTGCTTTGTCCTTTCAAGCAATGATCGATCAGCTCAATCTTACCCAAGAACAAATGAGTGAAAGAGTAGGGAAGAAGCGTTCTACTATCACCAATTACCTGCGATTATTAAAACTTGATCCTATCATTCAGACCGGTATTCGCGACGGTTTTATCAGTATGGGACATGGTCGTGCGTTGATTAATATTGAAGATCCGAAAGTGCAATTGGATTTTTATGAGAAAATCATTAAAGATCATTTGTCTGTCCGGCAAACCGAAGATTTGGTAAAAAAATTCAGGGAAGGGAAAATTTTGGACCTTAAACCTGTCAAAAAGGAATTACCCGAAGAATTAAAAAATTTTGAGTCGGAATTGAAAGAAAAATTCGGAAAAAAAGTGAAACTAAATCTCAGTCCTTCCGGAAAAGGAAAAATAACCATTCCTTTTTCTTCTATGGAAGATTTGGAAAAAATTAAAAACTTAATCCAATAAAAAAAACTTTTTTCATAGTATTATTTATTTGGGTATTCTTTTTACAAGCCCAAGGAAGTGCAGAGAAAACAAAATCTGTGGATAGTTTGCATATCACCGGAAAATCATTATTCAAAAATGAAATAGACCCTTTGTCACCTGCAAAAGCCGCATTTTATTCGGCGGTATTACCCGGATTAGGCCAGATTTATAACAAGCAATATTGGAAAGTACCTATTGTGTGGGGAACTATTGGAGCAGGATTATATTTTTATAATCAAAACACGCAGGAATATAACAAATACAGAGATGCTTATTTCAATCGCAAAAAAGGACTGCCGGACGAATTTCCACAATATAGTGATGATGTTTTGATTGATGCACAGGAATATTATAGAAAACAACGCGAAACTTCATTGATGCTGACTATTGTAGCGTATTTTCTCAATATAATCGATGCCAATGTCAGTGCACATCTGAAACAATGGAATGTGAATGATAATTTGAGTATAAAAACCATAAGCATTCCTACATATAACAGGAAAAAGATACCCGGTCTGGGCTTGCATTATCGTTTTTAATGTTAAAAACACTTTAAAAATTGTATATTATACATTCAATAAAATAAATTTGATAAAAAAAATAGTATGAATATTTCTCAATGGATTTTGGTTTTTATCGTATTAAACCTTTTACACGGCATAGCTACATGGAAATTTTATAAACGTGCCGGTATCGAGCCATGGAAAGCTTTTGTTCCTTTTCTTAATTTATATGAATTGATGAAAATAATAAACCGGCCCGTATGGTGGATGATCTTTGCCTATATACCTATTGTTAATTTATTGATGATTCCGACTTTATGGGTGCAACTACTCAATGTATTCGGAAAAAAATCAACTAAGGACAAAATATTGGCAGTAATCACCTTAGGTTTGTATATCGCTTATCTAAATTATACCGAGGCAGATAAACTTCCCTACAATCCGGATCATCAAAATGATAAAGATACTCTTATAGGATCTTTGGTATTTGCCATTATTGCAGCTACCATTGTGCATACTTTTTTTATTCAACCCTATAAGATTCCTACCGGTTCATTGGAAAAAACCTTGTTGATAGGAGATTATTTGTTTGTCAGCAAAATGCATTATGGAGCAAGAGTTCCCATGACTACTATCTCAACACCGATGGTTCATGATACATTGCCTTTACTTAAAACCCGTTCTTATTTAAAATTCCCGCAATTGCCTTATTTGCGATTACCCGGCCTTCAAAAAGTGAAACGGAACGATATAGTGGTTTTCAATTGGCCTGCGGATACGGTAAAATATTTTTTTCAAAAAGATGTCGCCCAATATAAACCTATTGATAAAAAATCTCACTATGTAAAAAGATGTGTGGCTGTTCCGGGAGATACGATGCAAATCAAAAAAGGAAAAATATTTATCAATGGCAAGCCTACTCAATATCCTGACAGGACTTATATACAACGGGTTTATCAAGTAACTACTAAGCCTGATATGCCGTTTACCAGAACAACATTAATGCGATTGATGAAAAATTACGGAGTAAAAATCGAACAGGCAAATTCTGATCTTAGCATAGTATGGATGAACTTGACCGATGAAGGCTTAAAAGCCGTTCAAAATCTTTCCAATGTAGAGAAAGTGGAATTATTGGATGTAGGAAAAGGTCAAATGTATGGGGGAAATCCTGATTGGGACATCAATAATTTCGGCCCCATTTATATTCCTAAAAAAGGTGATAAAATCCAATTAAATGAAAAAAATTACCGTTTATACAAGGATATTATTGAGAAATATGATGAACATGATAAATACCATAAGGTGCACAACCATAAATTAGAAAAAAAAGGAGATATATATTTGCTTGACGGGAAACCTGTTACAGACTATACCTTTAAACAAGACTACTATTTTATGATGGGTGACAATCGAAGCAATTCAGAGGATTCACGATTTTGGGGATTTGTTCCTTTTGATCATGTAGTGGGGAAACCGGTCTTTATTTTTTACAGTTCAGGTCCGGAAGGAGTTCGTTGGGATCGCGTTTTCACGACAGTATCCGGAGAAGGCGAAAGAGTTTCCTATTTGATTCCGTTTTTGGTATTGCTTGCTTTATATTATGGTTTCTCCGCTTATCGTAAAAAGAAAAAATCGGAATAAGAAGTTAGAGATATGAAAAAGATAGTTATTCACCCGACCTATTTTCCGGGTATTTTGGCCATGTCAAAAATGATTTTCACGGATAAATTGGTTTTTGAAGTGAATGATTTTTATGAAAAACAAACCTATCGTACAAGAATGCATATTTTGAGTCCTAACGGAAAGCAAAGTTTGAGTGTGCCAGTTAAACATACCAAAAGCGATGGGAAACAATACTATAAAGACGTTAGAATTTCTTATGATTTTGATTGGCAAAAATTACATTGGCGAAGCTTGGAAACAGCCTATAGAACCTCTCCTTATTTTGAATTTTATGAAGATGATATAAAGCCTCTGTTTTTTCAAAAAGAAGAAAAACTGGTAGATTACAATATAAAACTTATTCAATCTTTATGGGATTTATTGGAAATTGAAAAAGATTTTGATTTAACCACGGAATATAAAAAAGAATATCCCAGTTTTTGTGATTTGCGTAATTTAAAAGAAGCAAAAAAAGATCCCGTAATTACAAATAAATTTCCAGCTTATACACAAGTTTTTTCAAACAAATTTCCCTTTATTCCTAATCTTAGTTTTCTGGATTTACTTTTTATGGAAGGGCCTAATTCCCTAGACTATTTGGAACAAATACATAAGATAACCGAGAGTGAATTTTAATAGCCTTCAACTCAATAAGGACTGACATACCAATGTTTCTTTTTGAATTTTTTCTGTGTTTTTTTTAGGACATTTAATAATAAGCCGGGAAGATATCTTAAAATATTTTGTGAAACAGAGAGGCTTTTGTAATAAATTTCTTTATTTAATTTTGTGGCTTTTTCCTTTTTTCCTTGCAACTTATATTCAATGACCCAGGAAAAACGATTTATATCCAATATTCTTTTTAAATGGAGATCTTTATCTTCAAATAAATGTAATTCATCTGTTATTTTTTCTTTCATTTCTGTTTTGTAAGAAGAAAAAAGAGAATTATGGGAAGAGTCGGTATGTCGCATAGTAATCAGGCTGCTGTATGCCAAGGGATAAAGATATCCTAGACGTAAGAACAATTCGGTATCTTCTGCATGTATATGGGTTTTAAACGCTTCTTGTTTATCAAAAATTTCTTTAAGCAATGCAAAATTACTGGTATAAAAAAGGGGAGCACCTGATGTATATTTATAAAAAGGAAAAAAAAGCCTCCGGGTTTTAGCTTGATGTAGTCCGAAAGTTTTTGTAAAGCCTTCGGGGTATTCTATTTCATAACCGGTGGCGTATAACTTTGCTTCGGGAAAATTTTCATAAAGGCTTCTTATTTCCGAAAGATGTTGAGGATACCAAAAATCATCGGCATCCAAAAAAGCAAGTATTTTTCCTTGTGATTTTTGAATTCCTAAATTTCGCGCAGACGAAACTCCTTGGTTTTGACTACGGAAAATTTTTAAACGGGGATCGGAAATATCTTCTATTTGTTTTAAAGAATTATCGGTAGAACCGTCATCAATGAGTATGATTTCAAAGTCCTTATCATCTTGTTTTAAAACACTTTTAATAGTATTTCGGATGTATTGTTGCTTATTATATAAAGGAATAACTACCGAAAAAAAAGGCATTTATATAGAGTTTATTTTACAAAGGTAGCAAAGTTTGTATAAATCAAAGATAGCCAAAGAAGGATTTGTTGAATACAAATTTTTCAAACATAACGACCGGGCGATAGAGAAAAAACCTTTCAATAAACCACAAACCTTCCATTTTTTTACTTTGATATAGGTTTTTCCTAAGCGGCTGTAATCCGCAGGAATCAGTTGATTTAAAATAAGAAAATGAAGCGTTTCAACAGCTTGTTCCGTTTTTTTTATAAAAACCCGGTTATCTTCCAGTCCCAAATGCATAATGGGATTGTTATAATGGTGAACCTTTATATTATTTTTTTTGAGTAAATAGGAAAAATAAATATCCATCCCGTAACGATTGTATTTTTTCAGTTCTTCGGATACGGGCAAAAATTTTTCTTTTTTTATAAGAATAGCCCCGCTTATTAAGCTTTTATAGGGCCTTTTTTTTCTTTCTTCAACCGGGACAGCTTCTCTTTCTTTTCCATATTTCCAACGTAAAATTTTGTTTGGGGAAGGAGGAACAGGAGGTAAGTTAACACCCCCAAAATATACATCGGAAGTGTTTTTTTCTATTTCTTTCAATAATTTTGAAGCAAAAAAACGATCTTTGGGGAACATATCGGCATCTAGAAAAAGCAAATTTTCATACACAGCATCTTCTGCCAATAAGTGCCGGATAAACGTACGTCCTTTATTTTCCTTAAATTTATTATATATCACTCCCGGAAGCTCTTTTAATCTATCGAGAACCTCCCCTTGTATAGTCGAACCATCTTCATATATACGAATTTCAAATTCAATACCTTGTTTGGAAAGTTGTTTATGAATCTCTTTAACAAGCGGATAAACATTGTAATTATATGTAGGAATAAGAACCGAGAGCATCAATCGATTTCAAACTGTACTTCAAATAATTTTCCGTCTTCACATTTATAGGTAGTCGAAGGATATTGGTAAATTAAAGCATAATCGTGTGTGGCCATCACTACTGTTTGTCCTTGCTCGTTTAGTTCACGCAAAATTTTCATGATTTCATTGGAAGTCTCCGGATCAAGATTTCCGGTAGGTTCGTCGGCAAGGATTAGCTCGGGTTTATTTAGTAAAGCACGGGCAATGGAAACCCGTTGTTGTTCTCCGCCCGATAATTCAAAAGGAAAACTATATATTTTGTCGGTAAGATCCAATTCTTCCAATATTTCACGTATGCGATGATCCATCGCTTTTTTGTCTTTCCATCCCGTTGCTTTAAGTACAAAAAGCAAATTATCATAGACAGAGCGGTCAGTTAAAAGTTTGAAATCTTGAAATACAATTCCCAGTTTTCTTCTTAAAAAAGGAATTTCTTTATTTTTCAATTTACGCAAATCATATCCGACAATTTCTCCCTTTCCTTTTACCAGTGGCAATTCGCCATAGAGAGTTTTGAGCAAACTGCTTTTTCCGCTACCGGTAGAACCTATCAGGTAACAGAAATCTCCCTGATTAATTTCTAAGTTTACATCAGTCAATATGGGTTTTCCTTTTTGTAATATGGCAGCATTAACAAGTTTTACAAGGCTATCGGACATAAGTGATGAAATTGATTAAAAACAAAAATACTTTAATTTATTCTTTAAGCCAAAACTTTTTGACGAAGACTTTTCTGAATTCTCCTCATTTCGTTGTTTTTTCTTAAATTTACTTTTTTATAAAAATATATTTATGAAAGTTTCTACACTCGATTGGGGTATTATTATCGCCTATTTTCTTTTTAGCTTTGCCATTGCCTTTTATTTTTCAAAGAAAGCCGGAAAAGATACCGGAAGTTTTTTTCTCAGTAGTAGGAATTTGCCCTGGTGGATTGCCGGAACCAGTATGGTGGCCACAACTTTTGCAGCAGATACTCCCTTGGCAGTAACCGAATTGGTTTCAAAAAACGGTATTGCCGGAAATTGGTTATGGTGGAATATGGTTTTCGGAGGCATTTTAACGGTCTTTTTCTTTGCCCGGTTATGGCGTAGAGCAAATATTCTCACCGATGCAGAGTTTGTAGATATACGTTATGAAGGGAAGCCTGCCCGATTTTTACGTGGATTTAGAGCAGTGTATATTGGGATTTTGATGAATGCCATTGTAATTGCATGGGTGAATCTGGCGATGGTAAAAATTTTACAGGTTATGTTTCCTGACCTGACTTTCTTCGGGCTTAAAGAGATTGATATAATGGGCGTGCATTTTTCCGCTCATTTATTATATGTAGGCTTGATGATGTTTTTTGTAGCCGTTTATTCTTCTCTTTCGGGTTTAATGGGTGTCTCGGTAACAGACAGTTTTCAGTTTATAATGGCAATGACTGGAAGTATTGCTTTGGCTTACTATGCGGTAAAGCATATAGGAGGAATTGACGGATTAAAAGAAAGTTTAAGCAGTCAAAAATGGATTTTCGATTTTATTCCCGATATCGGCAGTGATGATGGCACTACGGCACAAGCAGGAAACGGTGTTTTAAAATTGAGCTTGACTGCATTGTTTACTTATCTCGGAGTGCAATGGTGGGCCAGTTGGTATCCCGGAGCCGAACCCGGTGGAGGCGGTTATATTGCCCAGAGAATGATGTCTGCCAAAGATGAAAAGCATTCATTATTTGCCACACTGTGGTTTAATATTGCTCATTATGCTCTTCGACCATGGCCCTGGATTCTCGCTGCCATGGTTGCTTTGGTAATGTATCCGGAAGCTGAAGATAAAGGAGCTACTTATGTAATGTTGATACGCGATTTGCTTCCCAGCGGATTATTGGGTTTGATGCTGGCGGCTTTTTTTGCCGCTTATATGTCCACCATCGCTTCACAAACCGTTTGGGGAACTTCTTATATTGTCAATGATTTATTCCGCCCTTTTATAAAACCGGGAGCCGGTGAAAAATACTATGTAAAAGTTTCCCGAATCACAACTTTCATACTTATGTTTATCGCTCTTTTGATTACCACCCAAATCACACAAATCAGTGCAGCATGGCAATTTATTTTGGTAGCCAGCGGCGGAATAGGTTTAGTGCTGATTCTACGCTGGTTTTGGTGGCGTGTCAATGCTTGGAGTGAAATAACCGCTATGCTTGCACCCTATTTTTTGCTCCCTTTTCTTTTGAGTAAAAAATGGGGGCTTGGATGGGATTTGGGGAATGAGTATGCATATATATTGTTGAGTATTGTCGCTTGGTCAACTTTCTGGTGGTTATTGATTACTTTCTTCACCCGACCCACTTCCGACCAAAAACTTTTTGAATTTTACAGGAAAGTTCATCCCGGAGGAATCGGGTGGAAGCGTATTTCAGATCAATTACCCGAAGTACAAAGTGACAAAGGTTTTATTTTGATGTTCGCCAATTGGTTTTTGGGAAGTATGATGGTAATTATGACACTTTTTGGTATAGGAAAATTAATTTTTAAACAGTATAATTTATCCCTTTTGTTTTTTGCTATTGCGGCTATTTCCGCTATATTAATTATCAGGAATATGAAAAAAATCGGTTGGCACTCAATCGTAGAATAATCAAAGCTTTGAATGTCAAAGATTTAAGTTCGTATTAAAAAATTTCTTAAATTTGGAACAAATCGTAATATATTTTAATATTTTTGCAGACCAAAATTTATTTTTATGAAGATACTATTGTCACCTGCCAAAAAACTGGATTTGAAGAGTAAATATCCTAATTATGATTATACAGTGCCTTTGTTTATAAATGAAGCTGCAAAACTTATTGAGGTATTAAAACACAAATCCCCCGAGGAAATAAAGGAGTTGATGAAGCTGTCTGATAATCTGGCAAATCTCAATTGGGAGCGATACCAAAATTGGAGTAAATTTCATACCACGGATACTGCTCGTCCTGCTATTTTTACTTTTAACGGCGATGTGTATGAAGGATTGGATATCAAGCATTTCAATGAGGCGGATCTTTTTAAAGCTAATGACAAAATACGTATTCTTTCCGGCCTTTACGGGGTTTTACGTCCCTTTGATTTGATTTATCCTTACCGTTTGGAAATGGGTACCAAACTACAATTTGACGGATATAAGAATCTTTATGAATTTTGGCATGATAAAGTAACAGATTTTCTAAATAAAGATGCAAAGAAAGACGAAGTATTGGTAAATTTGGCCAGTCAGGAATATTTTAAAGCCATTGATAAGAAAAAATTAAAAAATCCGGTAGTGGATATAGTTTTCAAGGATTATAAAGACGGCGAACTAAAAACCATCAGTTTATATGCAAAAAAAGCACGTGGAATGATGAGCAGTTTTATTATTCAAAACAATATTGATAAGGTAGATGATCTTAAATTGTTTAATCTCGGGGGATATCAATATGATGAAAACCTGTCGGAAGAAAATAAATTGGTGTTTACTCGATAATATTTGGTGTTAAACTAAAACTTGCCCGGAAATATTTTCGGGCTTTTTTTATTAATTTTTTCTAAAAATCAGTTTTATAAATACAAAAAAATAGTATTATTGTTAGATAAAAATTATAAACAACTTTCTCGATGGATACACAAATTTTTGATTTAATAAATAAAGAAACCGAGCGTCAAACGCATGGGTTGGAATTAATCGCATCAGAAAATTATGTAAGTGATGAGGTATTAAAAGCAATGGGCTCGGTTTTGACCAATAAATATGCCGAAGGTTACCCGGGCAAACGCTATTACGGAGGCTGTGAAGTGGTAGACCAAGTAGAACAGTTGGCCATAGACCGTGCCAAAGAGCTTTACGGAGCGGAATATGCCAATGTTCAACCGCATTCCGGCTCACAAGCGAATGCTGCGGTTTATTTTGCGGTTTTAAAACCGGGAGATACCATTCTGGGTTTTGATCTTTCACATGGCGGCCATCTTACACATGGTTCACCGGTGAATTTTTCAGGAAAACTATATAATGTGGTTTCTTATGGAGTAGATAAAGATACCGGTCGTATAGATTATGAAGCCATGCGTGAAACTGCTCTCAAGCATAAACCCAAACTTATTATTGCCGGAGCTTCATCCTATTCTCGTGATATGGATTTTAAAAAATTCCGTGAAGTAGCAGATGAAGTAGGCGCATTATTAATGGCGGATATCTCTCACCCGTCGGGATTAATTGCCAAAGGAGTGTTAAGTGACCCTATGCCTTATGCACATATAGTCACGACTACCACACATAAAACATTACGTGGACCACGTGGCGGAATGATTTTGATGGGGAAAGATTTTGAAAATCCGTTTGGCATTAAAACTCCCAAAGGAAAAACAAAAATGATGTCGGCAGTGCTGGACTCGGCTGTTTTCCCCGGTATGCAAGGAGGTCCATTGGAACATATAATTGCGGCCAAAGCCGTTGCCTTTAACGAAGCTTTGAGTGATGATTTTTTGCATTATGTCATTCAAGTACGAAAAAATGCACAAGCCATGGCCAAAGCATTTGTGGATAGAGGATATCATATTATTTCGGGCGGAACCGATAATCATATGATGTTGATTGACTTGCGAAACAAAGGAGTGACCGGCAAAGAAACAGAGAAAGCCTTGGTCAAGGCTCATATTACGGTCAATAAAAATATGGTTCCTTTTGATGATAAATCACCCTTTGTCACTTCCGGGATTCGTGTAGGTACTCCGGCTATTACTACCAGAGGCTTAAAAGAAAATGATATGGAAAGAATAGTAGAATACATCGACAGGGTAATCAATCATATTCAAGATGAAAAGGAAATAGAAAATGTGGGAAAAGAAGTATCGGATTGGATGGCAGAAAAACCTCTTTTTGTAGAAAAATATTAAAACAATAGAATTTTATTAAAATAATTCCTTACTAAGAATGTTGCTTGGAAAATAAATTTGATTTTTCAAAAAACTATTCTTAATTTTGTTAATATAATTTAAAAACAAACAATTATGAGCAAATTTGACGAAGTAGTAGCAAAAGCTGCTGCACAATTAAAAGACCTAGGCATCAAAGCCGATGAAGATTTACTAAGAAAAGTAGCCAAATCTCAGGGACCTTCTATCTACTTGAAAGATGCTTCTTTGGTATCTTGCGGAGATGAAGCGGAATTGAAGAGAGTGGAAGATAACTTTATCGTAAAAAAATTAGGAGTAACAGACAAAAAAACGATTGATAAGGTTTTGGAAACTGCTTGTACAAAGTTCAAGCCTGTAAGACAAAAAATGCGTGTAGCTTTTTATTATTTCTTAGTAAAAGAATTAAACAAGGAATCAGTTTTTGCATAATTGATCGAACATATTTTTTACATAAATCCCGGTTGTTTTCTGCCGGGATTTTTTTATGCTCCAATTCCTTTTTGGATATAGCCGGAATTTGATAGAAATTCATTACTTTTGCAAGATAATTAAAACTTAAATATACATGCAAGTAACTAGTAAAAAATCAGATAACTTGACAGAACACTTAAATATCAAAATAACTCCCGAAGATTATAAGGAGAAAGTGGAACAAAAACT
Organism: Flavobacteriales bacterium; assembly: GCA_027061855.1. Classification (GTDB taxonomy): domain Bacteria; phylum Bacteroidota; class Bacteroidia; order Flavobacteriales; family Flavobacteriaceae; genus JALSPZ01. The sequence continues at coordinate 42,610 of JAMOVT010000080.1, read as the reverse complement.
TAAAGACTATCGTAAAAATATAGAAATGCCCGGTTTCAGAAAGGGAAAAGTGCCGATGTCTTTAATTAAAAAACAATACGAAAAAGCTTTGATTGCCGATGAGGTAAACAACCTGCTTCAAAATAAAATCAACGAATACATTCAAGAAAATAAACTACCCATCTTGGGCTATCCGATTCCGGCAGAAGATCAAAAAGAGATCGATTGGGAAAATACCGAAGATTTCGATTTTAATTATGAAATAGGAATTGCTCCGCAAGTGGATATTAATTTGGAAAATTTAAAAGGAATTACATCCTATAAAATTACTGCTTCCGATGAGATGATCGATAAAGAGGTGAAACGTATCCAAGAACAATACGGTTCTTTCTCGGATTTGGACAAAGTAAAGAAAGATGCTTTTGTAATGGGTACTTTTTCAAATGAAGAAGAAAATATAAAAAATCAAAGTACTTTGCGATGGGAAGATTTAACTGCCAAAGCCCAAAAAGCTTTGAAAGGAAAGCAAAAAGGAGATAAAGTGGAACTACCAGCCGGTGATTGGTTTAAGGATCCTCATACTTTAATGCATGCTTTGAATATTCCTCATGAAAAGGTTCATGGTTTCAATGCTCCTTTGGAATTGGAAATTGAAGGGGTTTATGAATTAAAACCCGCAGAAATCAATAAAGAATTATTAGACAAAGTTTTTGGAGAAGGTAAAATAGAAGATGAAGAAGGATTGAGAAAATTTATTAAAGAAGATATTGAAAAACAATTGGAACAAACCGCTGATAACCAATTGCTAAATGATGTAACGGAGAAATTATTCGAGACGGTTGAAGTTGAACTTCCCGCAGATTTTCTTAAACGTTGGATAGAAATTGACTCCAAAGGTGAAATTACAGGGGAAAAAGCCGAAGAAGAATATAAAAAAGCCGAAAAAGGCTTAAAATATCAATTGATCGAAGAAAGTATTGCCAAAAAATACGGAATCAAAGTTACCTATGACGAATTGGTTAATTTGGTAAAAGATTTGTTGAAATTACAAATGCTTCAATACGGACAAGCTTTGCCCGATGAAGAGCAAATGAACCAAATTGCCGCCAATGTATTGCAAAACGAAGAGGAAGTAAAAAGACTTACCGACCAAATCGTAAAGAAAAAATTAGTAAATTTATACAAAGAAAAAGTACCTGTCAAAGAAGTGGAAATGGATTATGATGCCTTCTTGGACAAGGACAATAATAAAAAATAAATCTATGAAGAATTTAGGTCAAGAATTCAGAAAGTTTGCACAGTCTCGTTCACGCATTTCTAATCTTACATTGGATCAGTTTGAAAACAGCATGACCCCTTATATTATTGAGGAGCGTCAATTGAATGTGGCGCAAATGGATGTTTTTTCCCGTTTGATGATGGACCGCATTATCTTTTTGGGAACTGCCATTGACGATCATGTAGCCAATATTTTGCAAGCTCAATTGTTGTTTTTGGAAAGTTTGGATGCAACAAAGGATATCCAAATTTATATCAATTCTCCCGGAGGTGGAGTATATGCCGGATTGGGAATTTATGATACCATGCAATATATTCGTCCAGATGTAGCAACAATTTGTACCGGATTGGCTGCCTCTATGGGAGCAGTTTTATTAGCTGCCGGAGAAAAAGGAAAAAGAGCGGCTTTGCCCCACGCCAGAGTAATGATTCATCAGCCTTTGGGAGGCGTGCAAGGACAAGCTTCGGATATCGAAATTACTGCCCGTGAAATCCTTCGATTGAAAGACGAGTTGTACCAAATACTCAGTGATCATACCGGACAACCGATGAAAAAAATCGAAGAAGATGCCGACAGAGATTACTGGATGATTGCCGCCGAAGCAAAAGAATACGGTTTGATAGATGAAGTATTGACTAGAAAAAAATAAGGATTCAGATACAATAATTATATACCTTCATTACTTTTGTAATGGAGGTATTTAGTAAAAAATATTATGGAAGAAAACAAAAAAGTTTGTTCATTTTGTGGAAGACCCGATGATCGTGTCAATTTAATGATTACGGGTATCGATGCATATATTTGTGACGATTGTGCCCGTCAGGCTTATGAAATTGTTAAAAACGAACTCGATTATAATCAGAAAAAAGGAGCCGGCAAAGATTTGCAACTTAAAAAACCTCAAGAAATCTACGAATACCTCAACCAATATGTGATAGGGCAGGAGCAAGCCAAAAAAACATTGTCGGTTGCTGTCTATAATCACTACAAACGGCTTTTACAAGAAGACAAGGAAGATGATGTGGAAATTGAAAAAAGTAATATCATTATGATCGGACAAACAGGTACGGGAAAAACCTTGATGGCAAAAACCATTGCCAAGATGTTGGATGTGCCGTTTGCCATTGTAGATGCCACTGTATTAACCCAAGCGGGCTATGTAGGGGAAGATGTGGAAACCATACTAACCCGATTATTACAAGCTGCCGATTATGATGTGGAAGTAGCCGAAAGAGGAATCGTTTTTATTGATGAAATTGACAAGATTGCAAGAAAAGGAGATAACCCCTCCATAACCCGTGATGTTTCGGGAGAAGGAGTACAACAAGCCCTGTTAAAACTTTTGGAAGGTACCGTAGTGAATGTTCCGCCCCAAGGAGGAAGAAAACATCCCAATCAGGAATTTATAAAAGTAAATACGCAAAATATACTTTTTATAGCCGGAGGAGCGTTTTCAGGAATAGAGAAGATCATCAGTAAAAGAATCAATGTTCAGCCGTTAGGATATGCGACAAATAAGAAAGAAAAAGTAAATGAAGAAAATATTTTGCAATATGTGATCCCTACGGATTTGAAAAAATTCGGTTTAATTCCCGAAATTATCGGACGATTGCCTGTATTGACTTATCTGAATGCCCTGGACAAAGAAGCTTTGAAAAGCATATTGACCGAGCCCAAAAACGCATTGATCAAGCAATATCAAAAATTGTTTGAAATGGATGGAATTACTTTGGAATTCAAAGAAGAAGCTTTGGATTATATAGTAGAAAAGGCAATGGAATATAAGTTGGGAGCTCGCGGATTACGTTCCCTGGTGGAGGCAGTCCTTAATGATGATATGTTTGGCCTTCCTGGAACGGAAACATCAAAATTGATTGTTGATAAAAAATATGTAGAAGAAAAATTGTCAAATAATATATTACATAAACTCGAAAAAGCATCATAAAATGAAAAAACTATTTTTAATCCTTGTATTTAGTGTAACATTTACTTCTTTTTCACAATTGAGATACGGAGTAAGCGGCGGTGTAAATATTTCAGGTGGAATTTTGCCTGATTTAAGTGTAAATAATGATATAAACTCTATTTTAACGGGAGAAGACGTGGTGAAGGGGACTCCCCAATTGGCCGATTTTACCTTGATGTATAAAGCCGGAGTTTTTGTGCGCTTGGACGGAAAAATAGGTAGTGCCAAAATAGGAGCAAACTATACGGCGACAAATATTAAAAAAGAACTGGATTTGAGCCTTTTTAGTACCAATGTTTTAGATTTAAAAATGAGTTATCTCGACTTGGATTTTTCCTATGCGTTGAAACTTTTTCCTTCGGTGTATTGGAATCTGGGATATACCCCTTCTTTTTTGATCTCCAATCCGGATAATTATTCTCAATTAAAAGATTTTGATTCGCGTATTTTTACGGGATTCGGTCTAAAAATTGGTAATGGAGCTACAATTGATGCCAATGTGGTCGTGAGTATGGATGAAATCATCAGTGGTTCTTATATTCACCATTTGATGATTCCCATCACAGTAAGCATACCTCTTAATTAATTTATGCCTAACGGACAGGAAATATTATCCAAATATATTCCGGAGCAAGCCGTAGAAAACATTTGGATGTTTTTTCAGACGCATTCCGATTTGGAATTAAAAATTACCCGTAAAAGAAATACTAAACTGGGTGATTTTCGTATGCTATCGGGAAAAGGATACCGTATAAGTGTCAACTACAATCTTAATCCTTATCAATTTCTGCTCACTTTATTGCATGAAATGGCGCATTATCTTGCGTATAAAAAATTCGGCAGGCGAATTAAACCCCATGGAAGAGAATGGAAATTGATTTTCGGAGGTTTAATCACGGAATATATAGAACTTCTTGCTTTTCCGGAAGAATTAATTCCCATATTGAAAAAATATGCACAAAATCCCAAAGCAAGTACCAACGGAGATGGTGAATTATTTTTACGGCTATCCGGATATGATAAAGATAGGGATGAAAGAATGAAATATGTTTTTCAGCTAACAGAAGGAAGTTTATTTTCTATGGAAAACGGAAGCCTATTCAAATTGCAAGAAAAACGACGCACACGTTATAAATGCATCAACCTAAAAAATAACAGGAGTTACCTGGTGCACCAAAATGCCTTGGTATATCCTATAAATAATTTGACTAATGAAAAATAATCGTTACGGAATCATTATGGCCGGAGGCATAGGATCGCGTTTTTGGCCGGAAAGCACGGAAGAGATGCCTAAGCAGTTTTTGGATTTATTGGGAACGGGAAAGAGCTTTTTGCAACAAACTTTTGATCGCCTGGCCAAAATAATTCCTTCCGGTCAAATATATATTTTAACCAACGAGAGATATAAAGATTTAGTAAAAAAACAATTACCTGTACAAGAAGAGCAAATTATTACCGAACCGGTGATGAGAAATACAGCTCCCGCTATCTTGTATGCAGCCAAAAAAATTCATAAAAAAAATCCGGATGCACTGCTTTTTGTAGCTCCATCTGACCATTATATAGCCAAAGAAGATGCTTTTAAAAAGAATATTGAAACGGCTTTTGAGGAAGCCGCGCAAAAAGATATTCTTCTTACGCTTGGAATTGTACCAAACTCCCCTCATACAGGATACGGCTATATTAAATTTGACAACAGCAATGAGAAAGAGATAAAGAAAGTTCTTGAATTTACCGAAAAACCGGATATTGAAAAGGCTGCGCAATTTGTTTCTTCGGGCGATTATTTATGGAATGCGGGAATGTTTATTTGGAGCACAAAAAGTATTTTGGATGCTTTTAAAAAATACCTTTCCGAAATGTATGAGAAAATATCGAAAGAGGATGAAAAACTCAATTCCGGCGAGGAAAAAAAATATATAAAAGAAGTGTTTCCTCAATTGGAAAACATTTCAATCGATTACGGTATATTGGAAAAAGCAAATAATGTGTATGTTTTGCCTGCAGAATTTGTTTGGAATGATCTGGGGGCTTGGAATGCCGTTTATCATCAACTGGCAAAAAAAGATGAAGAAAATGTTGCTGTAAATTCCGATTTATTAGCAGATAACAGCACAGGGAATTTGGTAAAAACAAAAGGTAAAAAGGTGGTTTTGAAAGACTTGAAAGATTATGCGGTAATCGATACCGATGACACCTTATTAATAATTCCCCGAAAAGACGATCAAAAAGTAAAAGAATATAAAAACTATTGGAAATAATTTTTCCATAATCCTTTGGAAATTTTATCTTTGCACGAATTTTAGAGCATAAAAATATGAAAGCAGGAATCGTAGGACTTCCCAATGTAGGTAAATCGACTTTATTTAACTGTCTGTCAAATGCCAAAGCGCAATCGGCAAATTACCCTTTTTGTACAATAGAACCCAATGTAGGGGTAGTAAATGTTCCCGATGAACGATTGGAAGCATTGGAAAAAATCGTTCAACCCGAAAGAGTGTTACCGGCAACCGTAGAGATCGTAGATATAGCCGGATTGGTTAAAGGAGCGAGTAAGGGAGAAGGACTGGGAAATAAATTCCTGGCTAATATTCGTGAAACCGACGCAATTATTCATGTTTTAAGATGTTTTGATGATGAAAATATTACACATGTGGAAGGAAGTGTGGATCCGGTGCGAGATAAGGAAATCATCGAAATGGAATTACAACTAAAAGATCTTGAAACGGTTGAAAAACGTATCGAAAAAGTAAAGAGAAAAGCACAAACAGGCGATAAGGAAGGAAAGAAAGAGTATGATTTGCTTTTAAAAATTAAAGAAAACCTCGAAAAAGGAATTTCAGTTCGTGCCATCGATTTTACCGACGATGAAAGAGAAAAATATATTAAAAATTACCAATTATTGACTGATAAACCGGTTTTATATGTGTGCAATGTGGATGAAGCCGGATTGAAAGAAGAAAACAAATATGTAAAAGCAGTAAAAGAAGCCATAAAAAACGAAAATGCCGGTATGTTGGTACTTGCAGCTGCCACAGAAGCGGATATTATGGAGTTGGATACATATGAAGAAAGAAAAATGTTTCTGGATGATCTCGGACTGGACGAACCCGGAATTAATAAACTGATTAAATCGGTTTATAAACTCCTGAATTTACAAACCTATTTCACTGCGGGAGAAAAAGAAGTAAGAGCCTGGACAATTCCCGTAGGAGCAACAGCTCCGCAAGCAGCAGGTGTTATACACTCCGATTTTGAAAAAGGTTTTATTCGAGCCGAGGTGATTTCTTATGATGACTATGTTAAATACGGATCCGAAGCAAAAGTAAAAGAAGCGGGGAAAATGCGTGTGGAAGGAAAAGACTATATTGTACAAGACGGTGATGTGATGCATTTCAGGTTTAATGTTTAATTATATTTTTCTTTCTTTTATTAAAGGAGTGTATTTTTTTTATTCATAAATGTTAAAAACCTAAATAAAATTCATATTTTTGTTTTTTAATAAAACACTTATATGAATAAAAAATACATTTTATTAATATTCTCATTATTTTTTTTGAATGGGATAAATGCACAAGTAGCTATAAATTCAGATGGAAGTACACCGGATGCTTCATCCATGCTTGATATAAAGTCCAATACATCCGGAATTCTTATTCCCAGAATGCGTGCACAAGAAAGAGACGATATTCCTTCTCCTGCAACGGGATTAATGGTATATATTACGGACGACAATCAATTTTATTATTATAACGGTACAGTATGGATTCCAATCGGGACCGGAACTAGCGATAATGACTGGATAGTGAATGGTAATAATTTATATCCCGCAGTAAATGGAAATATCGGAATTGGTACTAATAATCCACAAGCAAAACTTCATATTATTAATGATTTTGAAGGAGCTTTTGAAATAGCGGGCTCCAATAACAGTACAGATTCCGGCAAAATTTATACTTCATATGAGAATGGCTCTGCCATTATGAATTTTGAAGAATATGATGATCCTTTTCTTTTAAAATTTAGACAAACGGACAATAATAATTCCGAAGTAACTTTGGGTTTTAATAATGGTTTCATGGGAATAAACCGCAATAATCCCACCTATATTTTTGATGTTTTTCAAGATATGAAATGGGAAAATTTCTTTCGATTTGATACAGGAAACGATGATACCGGCAGGATATATACGTCATATGATAGTGGTTCTCCTTATATCAATTTTATTGAATATGATGATGCCTTTAAATTCAATTTTGAAAATACTCTATCAGGTAATGCGTTGATATTATCTTTTAAAAACGGAAATATGGGAGTGGACATTTCCGAGCCAGCCCGTAAATTACATGTTTCAGAAGCCATGAGATTGGAGCCTTCTCCCGACGTTCCCTCTAATCCGCAAACAGGAGATATGTATATGGATGACGGAAGCAATACTTCCAGCGGACAACCCAAATTAAGGGTATATGACGGGACTCAATGGCAAGAATGCTGGTAGGTATTTATTTAAACATGCGAAATATAAATGTTAATAACATCCCTTAAAAATTTCATTTTTTAATAAATTTAATAAAAAAGTAAATTATAAGGTTCCTCACACCAATAAATTGGGGATATTTATTTTTATTGAAACAGTTTCTTATTTATTCCAAATATTTTGCAACAATCGGCATTCTTCTTCCCATACCGAAAGCTTTGGGGCTAACGCGTAAAACAGGGGCTGTTTGGTGCCGTTTAAATTCGTTTCTATTGACCATTTTCAAAATTCGATTGACCAATTTTTCATCATAGCCCATTGAGATAATTTCATCCGGCCCCTTTTGGCCTTCGATATAGAGCCTTAAAATAGGATCCAAAACATCATAATCAGGTAAGCTGTCACTGTCTTTTTGATTGGGTCTGAGTTCAGCAGAAGGCGGTTTTATAATGGTATGCACGGGAATGATTTCTTGTTCTTTATTTATATATTTTGCCAGTTCAAAAATCTCGGTTTTATATACATCACCGATTACGGAAATACCGCCGGCCAGATCTCCATACAGCGTACCATAACCTACCGCCATTTCACTTTTATTAGTGGTATTTAAAAGAATATTGCCAAATTTGTTGGAAATGGCCATGAGAAGATTTCCCCGAATGCGAGCTTGAATATTTTCTTCGGTTACATCAAAAGGGCGTCCTTCAAAAAGCGGAGTAAGTTGAGTCAGGTAGGCCTCATAAATGGATTTAATAGGAACAATATCATAACGCATGCCCAGGTTTTTGGCTAGATCCTCTGCATCTTTAACGGAATGCGCCGAAGAGAATTGAGATGGCATGAGCAAAACACGTACATTTTCTTTTCCCAATGCCTCTACCGCCAAAACAGTAGTTACGGCAGAATCTAAACCTCCGGAAAGTCCTAAAACAGCCGATTTAAATCCGATTTTTCCAAAATAATCACGGATTCCTGTTATCAAAGCCTTTTTGATTAATGGAATCTTTTCTTTTGGTTGTGTTTTTTCTTCTTGTATCCCGTCAATCTTTTCTAATTCGATGATTTCCAATTTTTCCTCAAAATAGGGGAGTTCAGTGACAACCTTTTGATTTTTATTAATAACCAAGGAGCCTCCGTCAAAAATGATATCGGTTTGTGCTCCTGTATGATTGACATAAAAAACCGGAATATTATAGGCCTTTACGTTTTCTTTGAGAACCTTTATTCTTTCTTTTGCATGTTTGTAATCAAAAGGACTCGCAGAGACATTGATGATAAAATCAGGATTATGGCGCATCATTTTATCCATCGGATTAACGGTATAAAGCGGATTTTCATTCCCTAAATTCCATAAATCTTCGCAGACAGTCAAAGCGATTTTTTTTCCTTTGAATTCCACTATATCCCAATTGGAAGCTTCCTCAAAATAGCGAGCTTCATCAAATATATCATAAGTAGGCAAAAGAGTTTTATGTTGCCGGTAAATTTCTTTTTCCCCATATAAAAAAACGACTGAGTTATAAAGATCTTTTCCTTCAATTACCGGGTTTTTTGAAGGAGTTCCCACTACAATAGCAATATTTTTTGAGGCTTTTTTTAATCTTTCGATGCTTTCTTCCGCCTTGTTGATAAAATCTTTAAATTCAAGAAAATCCCGTGGAGGATAACCGGTAGTCGCCAGTTCCGGAAAAATAATGATATCAGCGCCTTTGTCTTCGGCTTCCTTTATATATTGAAGCATTTTTTTTGTGTTATGTTCAAAATCTCCAATAATCGTATTGATTTGTGCCAGTGCTATTTTCATAAATTGCTCTTTACTCTTTAAAATACATCTGTACGTTCATTCCACAAATGTGTTTTTATTCCAAAATAAATATATTTGCTTGTTTCATTTTTGATTAAAGAAGTCTCTTGATCAATTTCGGTTTTTCTATAAATCGCTCCCCCGAAAATTTTCAATTGTATGGCCGGATTTAAAATATATCCGGCTTCAATTTTATTTTGAAAGAGTTTTCCTAAATTTCCTTGAAGGGTATAATGTTCATTGCTTTTATCGGTGGGGTAAATATAATTATTTAAATCTCCGCCATAATGATAAGTGTCGTCAAAATCAAAGCCTTTTTTTGCATAGGTTAAAATAGATTGTGCGTAAATTCTTTTGTATCTATATTGCAATTCGAAGAGTGTTTCTTTAAAGTTTGCTCCGAAAGGATGCGCCAAGGATTCATAATCATGCGTATAATTCACCATTTCAAGAGCATGGGAATAAGTATAAGGCCGTACGGTATTATATTCCAAACGGGCAAATATTCTATTATTACCTTTTGTCTGTAAAGTTTTTATTCCTATTTGATAGCCAAACTTATTAGCCCAATACCCTTTTTCTCCGAAAAATTTATCGACTGTCATTTCATCTAATACCAATTGTCCGTAAAGATGTAAGTCCAAGGGGGCATTATATTTGAAGTTTAAGCCCAATATTGTATTGGAGCCGTTTGATCCTGCTTCATATTCGGCGGTTTTAAAGAATATCAAAGGATTCAGGAAGTTTACATCAAATCCTCTACGGTTTTCATTATACCAAACCACTGTTTCAAAGAAACCCAAATGCAGTTTGGGTAAGGCATGCCAGTCAATATAATGAATGGCCGAATATTTCTTTTTAAAGACTCCGTTTTGTTGATTATCAAAGCTTATATTTTGATAAGCCGTCCACATAGTGGTATATTTCACTTTCCAGAAAGTAGCTTCGATTTTAAAATATGGATAGACGGTAGCATTATCCGAAAGGAGCAAAGAACGATAACCTTCTCCTATGAAATGTTTACCGTGTCCGAGTTCAAAAAAGAAATATTTGCTTGGCTTATAGGCTAGATATCCTTCTACATAAGGATAATCCACATGATCATGATCTTCACTTTTATTTAAACCGAAACCGGGAACAATGGGCGGATGATAATACCATGCATAACGATCCATATATTTTGGAAAACGAGCCCAATTTTCCACTATACTCGAGCTAAATGACACCTGCTTCCCTATTTGTCCTTCTACCCGTATGCCTCTTGTATTTTGAAAAATGGTTTTACCGGATACCAGATTATCTTTGCCTAAACGCCAATCGATAATGGGATCAATGGTCACAAAATAATCATCGTCTTCAATGACAAACAAATGTTCATTGAATAATTTTTTTCCGGCTTTGGTTTTCTTGGGAAGGAGAAGATTTGAGTAGTAAGAGGAATAAAGATTGTGTGAAATTTCAAAAAAATGCAAAGGTTTTAATCCGGTATGCATACTGTCCGGAGCATTGGTAAATAAATCATTATAAAGAAAATGCGTAAAAGGAATTTTTAATTGGCTGTTTTCTATTCTTTCTATTAGTTTTTCTTGACCGTAGATATTAAATAACACAAAAAACAGAAAGAAAGTAGTTAGATTTTTGTTCATAAAGATTCTTTTAATGGAAATGTAAAGATAAAAAATAATCGGATAGACCGAAATGGGTTTGAAATCTTTGTTTATATTTGGAAGAAATTTATTTTGCTTATGAAAATATTGATTGTAGGAGCAACATCGGGAATAGGAAGGGCAATGGCCGAAGACTATTTAGAACAAGGACATAGAGTCGCTTTAACCGGTAGAAGAGAGGAGAATTTAAAAGAAATAAAAGAAAAATTTCCTCAGGCTCTTACAATAAAACATGATATCCGAAAGACCGAGGAAGCAGTTTCACTTCTGTATAAGGTTTATACAGAGTTTGGAGGAATTGATTTGATTGTAGTAAGTGCAGGTATAGGAAAATTCAACAAAGAGTTGGGTTGGGAAATTTGTGAATCGGTATTAAAAACAAATATTCTCGGGGTGACCCGAATGCTTACTGAATCCTATCGTTTTTTTCAAAAACAAGGAAGAGGGCATTTGGTAAACATTTCTTCTGTGGCCTCGCATATTGGCAATGATGCAAACCCTTCTTATAATGCCAGTAAAGCTTATCAATCCAATTTTATGGAGGGCTTATGGTTTAAATCAAATAAAGAAAAAAAAGCAAGAATTACTATTACGGATATTCGTCCGGGTTTTGTGGATACGCGTTTGGCGCAAGGGGATACTTTCTGGAAAATAGACACACAAACGGCTTCCAAAAGTATCCGTAAAGCCATAGACAAAAAGAAAAGAGTAGCTTATATTACCGGTAAATGGGGTTTAATAGCTATTATATTAAAAAATATTCCACGCAAACTGGCAGCCAAATTATTTTAATATGAATCAAATTAAAGAAATAAAGCCAAAAATTAAATTATGGGAAGCTGTTTTTCCAATTCTCTTTCTTCTTGTTCTTCTCAGTATTAATAATCTGAGTTTTATGTTTGGAGATGAGGGGACTTCCGGGCCCAATCAATTTGCTTTACTTCTGGCCGGAGCTGTTGCCGCCGTTTTTGGATTCAAATACGGTGTGACATATGAGCAAATGTTGGACAAAGTTTCTAAAAATATAGAATCCACCACAGGGGCCATTTTAATTTTGATGTTTGTGGGAGCTTTGACCGGAACTTGGCTTATAAGCGGTATTATCCCGACGATGGTTTATTATGGTTTACAACTTATAAATCCTAAAATTTTTCTGGTGTCCTCTGTGGTCATAACAGCTATTGTTTCGTTGGTAATAGGAAGTTCATGGAGTACTACGGCAACAGTAGGAATCGCTTTAATAGGAATCGGGAGAGCACTTGGATTTCCGGTGGAAATGGTTGCCGGAGCTGTTATATCAGGGGCATATTTTGGAGATAAGATGTCGCCGTTGTCTGACACTACAAATCTGGCTTCTGCCATAGCCGGAGTAAATTTATACGATCATGTGCGTTATATGATGTACACCACATTCCCTACCATTATCATCACATTAATCGTTTTTTCTATATTGGGATTTACACATACACAAGGGGAGTTGCAAGATATTTCGCAATTATTGACCGATATCGATTCTACCTTTTTTATTCATCCCGCTTTATTGTTGGTGCCCGGATTGGTTATTTTTCTTATCATCAAAAAAACACCTCCTTTGATCGCATTATTGGCCGGTGTTTTATTTGGAGCCCTTACCGCTCTTATTTTTCAACCGGAATTAATCAAAAGTATTTCTGCCGAAGGGAATTATTTTATGGTAGCATACAAAACGATTCTTAAATCGATTGTATGGGATATCAATGTAGAAACCAGCAATCCGTTATTAAACGATTTGTTTACGTCTGGTGGCATGAAAGGAATGCTGGGTACTATCTGGCTGATTATCAGCGCTATGTTTTTTGGGGGAATTATGGAAGCGATTGGTGCTCTTAAAAGAATAAGTTATGCCTTGCTAAATGCTTTCAAAGGAAATTTCGGATTGTTTGCCAGTACAGATTTGACTTGTATTACCTTCAATGCTACTGCATCAGATCAATATTTGGCCATAGTAGTACCCGGAAAAATGTACAAACAAGCTTATGAAGATGCAGGACTAGCTCCCGAGAATCTGAGTCGTACTTTGGAAGATTCCGGTACTGTTACTTCTGTATTGGTTCCTTGGAATACAGGTGGAGCTTATAATTCCAAAGTGTTGGGAGTCCCGACAGAAAGTTATTTTATCTATGCTATTTTCAATTGGCTCAGTCCCATCATGACTTTGATTTTTGCATATTTTAAAATCAAAATTAAAACGCTAAACAAGAGTCGAGAGGATTATTGAAAAAGAAAATCAAAATAAGATTTCAACACTTCATGATTTTTCTTTTCTCGAGTGTCTATTTCAAGGATTTGTGGTTTATTCTTGGAAAGAAAGGAAGGAAAAGCAGCGCTAAGCTTATCCATATTCTTCACTTTGGTATAATCCAATTTATACATTTTGGATAAATGAGAGGCATCCAAATTATGTTTGGTTACAAAAAATTCGTCCAAGGCTTTTGTATTTGCAGGACCGGGTATAAAATTAAAAATATCACCCCCACCGTTATTGATGAGAATGATTTTGAAATTATCAGGAATATATTTATTCCAAAGGGCATGACTATCATAGAAGAATGAAATATCTCCGGTTATAAAAACCGTAGGTGTATGCAATTGAGCTGCTCCAACGGCCGTAGAACCGCTACCGTCAATTCCACTGGTTCCCCGATTGGAAAAATGAGTGGATTTTTGAGGGTAATCAAAAAATTGGGCATAACGAATGCTGGAACTGTTTCCCCATTGCCACATATAACCGCTAGGAATATTTTGTGAGAGAAAATCAAAAACTTTCAAGTCGGAATAAGGAGCGGATTGCAAGAATTGAGTATGCTTTTCTCGTTGTAGTTTTTTATGATCAAGCCATTTCTTTTTATAATCACCCGGGGGATTCATTCGGTCATAAATCAAAAATAGCAATTGACTAAAAAACATTTCGGGAGAAGTGTTTATATGCTCCGTTAGGGCTTCAAAAGTATCGGGGACAATGTCCGTTTGCTCAATATGCCAATGTTGTTTAGGTTTATGTTTCCTCAAAAATTTTTTCAATTTTTTCGAAATAAAATTCCGTCCGATGGTTATGAGTAAATCGGGTTTGAATTCAGCTAATTTGTGATCATCCAGAAGAAATATATTTTGATCGATATGATTTACAAATTTTTCATTGGCTTGATTGGAGATGTTCTCGGTTAAAATAATCAATCTCTGATCTTCATCGAGCTTTTGCAGTTGTTTACTTAATATTTCCGAAGGTGGTAATTGTCCTGCCAGGATCATAATTTTACCTGCATTTTTCCATTTTTTTAATAATTCCTGTAATTTTTCTTCGGCAACAATAGAATCTTGAGAAACAATAGGAGGGAAGGTAGAGATTTCTTTTTTGTCTTTTTCTGTGGTATTGTATAAAGGTTCGTCAAAAGGCATATTAATATGAACCGGACCTTTTTTTTCTATGGCTGTTTTTATAGCTTCATAAATTATTTCTTCATTTTTATTCGTAGAATTTTCATCCAGAGTGACATTATAATAGGAATGCTTTTTAAATACTTCATGTTGCCGTATTGTTTGTCCTTCTCCCTGATCCACCCATTTTTGTGGCCGGTCAGCACTGGCAATTATTAAGGGAATCCTGCTGTAAAAAGCTTCTGCAACAGCCGGATAGTAATTGAGCAAAGCAGAGCCCGAAGTGCAAACCAAAACTACGGGTTTTTGCTTTTGTTGAGCCATTCCCAATGCAAAAAATGCAGCCGAACGTTCATCTACTATACTGTAATTGTTGAATTCTTTTTGATTTGTAAACTCAATGATTAGCGGTGCATTTCTAGATCCCGGGGAAATGACAATGTCAGTGATATTTTGCTGTTTTAAAAGGGAAGATAATTGTCGGGCTGATTTTTTATCGGAATGTACGGACATAAATTTATATCGAAATTTGTAAAAGCAAAAATAAGTTATTCTGAATAAAAGTAAGCGGTTTTAGATTAAATTCTTTATTTTAGCAAACAAAAAGATATGGCAGCGACTCCATCAAATATGTTGGCTTTGGATACCAAAGCTCCGGATTTTAAATTATTGGATACGGTTTCAGGAAAAGAAAAAACCTTTACGGACATAAAAGGTGATAAAGGTACGGTGGTGATGTTTATTTGTAATCATTGTCCGTATGTTTTGCATGTGAATGATGAAATTGTGAGGATTGCCAATGAGTACCAACCCAAAGGAATCGGTTTTGTGGCGATCAGTTCAAATGATGTGGAGAATTATCCTCAGGATGCTCCCGAACTTATGACCGAGCAAGCAAAAAAAACAGGCTATACCTTTCCTTATCTCTATGATGAAACCCAAGAAACGGCAAAAGCCTATAAAGCCGCTTGTACCCCCGATTTTTATGTATTTGACAAAAATGACAAATTGGTTTACAGAGGACGTCTGGATGAAAGCACTCCCAAAAATAATGAGCCGTTAACGGGAAAAGATTTACGCAAAGCTTTGGATCTGTTATTGGAAGGAAAAAGAATTCCCGATGAGGAACAGAAGCCGAGTATCGGTTGCAATATCAAATGGAAAAATCCGCCCGAGATTAATCTTCAAAAAGTGAATATCTAAATGTCCTTGCAAGTTTCGGATTTATCTATTGGATATGAAAAGCCTCTTATGTCCGGAATTGATTTTGATTTTTCTCCCGGTCAATTAATAGCTCTCATTGGAAAAAACGGTAGCGGAAAATCTACCTTGATAAAAACCATTGCCGGTATTTTACCTCCTTTTGAAGGGGAAATTAAAATTTTTGACAAGAAGTTAAAGCCTAATGAAATAGCGAGTAAAATCAGTGTGGTTTTAACAGAAAAACCGGTGCCGGAATTAAAGGTCAAGGAAATTTTGGAAATGGGGCGTTTGCCATATACCGGTTTTATGGCTCAGATGGATGAAAGAGACGAAATGGCAATCACGCAAGTAGCGGAGGAGCTTGGAATCAATCATTTATTAAATCGTCAATACTCCCATTTAAGTGACGGTGAAAAACAAATAGTGATGATTGCCAGAGCTGTGATCCAGAATACTCCGATTATTATATTGGATGAACCTATGACCCATCTGGATTTAGAAAATAAAGCCAAAGTATTAAAACTTCTGAAGTCTTTGAGTAAAAAGGGAAAATTAGTAATCTTTTCCAGTCATGATTTGAATTTGATTCTTCCGGTAGTGGACCGTTTTTTGGTCATAAATAAGTTTGTGTGTGTGCCGGAAAACAAGGAAGAGTTAAATAAAGTATTAAAGAATCTTTTTAAAAAAGAATTATTACGATTTGATGAAAAACAAAATCATTTTGAATTGATTTAAAACCAAGACTTTTTTTTCTTTTTTGGTTTTTCATCTTCGTCGATTTCAAAATATTTGTCAGCTTTTTTTTCATTGATTTCAATAGCTTCCAAAACAAAATCCTTAAAAGTCTTGTTTTTTTCTTCAAGGAAGCCTTCCAAATATTTTTCACCGGCTTTTTTGCCTGCATTTTTTTCGATTTCATGAATAATCGAATATAAATTTTCAAAGGCTTTCACTGAGTTTTGAGGAAGTAATTTCACTTCCAAATCATAGCCTATAATTTCGTTATTTGAAAGCCTTTGAGAGGAGCGAAGCAAGCCCCAATAACATCCTCCGTCCTTTGTTTTACCTTTATAGGCAAAAAAGGCCTTCGGGTTCTTTTCGATTTCATTTATCAAAACATCCATACTTAATTTGGGCATATCTTCCTCAAATAATTTTGAAAAATCTTTCAAAATTAATTCGGTAATGGAGTAGCCGGTGAATTCAGTAAAATAAGAATTGAAAAATTGAATTTTCCCTTCCAAATCTACTTTGAATTTAAATTTTCTGGCCGGATCTAATGAATTACATTTTTTGTTTTTAGCCATAGAAGTTTTATTTATAGTCATAATTAATATTTATATTTTTTACCAGAATCTTCTTCTTTTTTTCTTTTTAACAAATTCCATTATTTCATCAATATTCATAGAAGAGGGGTCCGTAGAGAATAATTCTTTGTCATTTACTTCGGTTGTAAGATATTTCTTCAAATTTTTTTCACCGCCGAATTGATTGAAAATATATTCTTCAAAAGACTTACTGTTTCTTTCTTCCAGCCAACCCTTTAAATATTTTTCGGCAATCTCCATTCCTCCGCTATTTTCTATTCCGTAAAGAATTTCATATAATTTTGCAATTTCGTCTTTGATATTGGAGGGCAAATATTTTTTACGAATAAAAATTCCGGGATTTTTAGATTGACCAAGTCGATTGGTAATATCGGCAACCGTCCAAAAATATTCACCGTTTTTGGTGATATTTTTTCCTATAATATAGGATTTTTCATTAGTATGGATATTTTTCCATACCTGTTCCAATATGGTTTTGGGCATTTTCGGGTGTTGGATAATTTCATGGCTTTCGCCTGTAAGATCTTTTTCGGAAAAACCTGTTATATCCGTATAAGCTTTGTTGATAAAGCCAATACTCCCATCATTATTTAACTTACATACAAGCGTAATATCCGGTTCTATTATTTTTTCTATTTCAAACATAATTTCTACCAAAAAAATCTTCTTTTCTTTTTAACACTATTTTTAATTGCTTCTTCCGCACTCATATCCAGCCCTAAACTTTCATCGGTTATTTGGGCATCCATATATTTTTTCAACTCTTTTTCAGATAAGCGCATTGTATCGAAAATAAATTCGTCATAAGACATTTTTTGCTCCTCCAGATAAGATAAGAAATAGGCTTCGGCCGCTTCCATACCCCCTGTTTTTTCCAGTTCAAGCAACATATTGTATAAACTGGTGATTTCATCCTTTATCTCGTCAGGTATAGCTTTTCGTTTAGCATAGTGATTGATAATTTTTCCTTCTTTGCTGACGGGAATGAAGTAAGCAATTACCCAATAATAACGGCCGTCTTTGGCCAAGTTTTTAACCAAAGCATAAGTGGGCATCCCTTGATTAATTCGATCCCATAATATTTTGAATATACTTTTGGGCATATCCGGATGCCGAATGACATTATGAGGTTGCCCCATCAATTCCCATTCTTTATAGCCCGAGATTTCCATGAAATAATCATTGGCATATTCTATTATACCTTTTGCATCGGTTTTACTCATTATAGTCCGCATCGGGTTGAGTTTAATCTCCTCATTTACCGGAGTGGGTCGCTCTATTCTTTTCATATTTTATTTGAAGTTAATAGCCAGCAAAATTAAACATAAAAATATGAAATGCAAATTTTATTTTAATTTTTTTATCGATATAGTTAAAATGGTAACTAATATTACTAATCGAAAATATAACACTACCTAAAATTCAATTAAAATTGCAAAAAGCTATTTTTTGTTTAAAGATTCAATTGAATTTGTTGTTTTTAAGAATGAAGTATTTTTTTATAATTTATAAAATTGTTTTGTTTCTTTGCAAAAAAATATATTAATGAAAATTAAATTGATAGTAGTTGGAAAAACAGATGAGAAATGTTTGGAACAACTCATAAATAAATATTACAAACGTCTTCATTCCTTTGTTTCTTTTGAAGAAATTATTATACCGGATATAAAAAATGCTAAAAAATTATCGGCTACTGAACAAAAAGATAAAGAAGCCAAGCTTATTTTGAATAAGATCGAGAAAAATGATTTTGTTATTTTATTGGACGAAAAAGGAAAAGAATTTACTTCAGTGGAATTTGCGGGTTATTTACAAAAGCGTATGAATAGCGGATTGAAAAATTTGCTTTTTATAATCGGCGGACCTTATGGTTTCTCGGATGAAGTTTATGCACGTGCAAATCAAAAAATCGCCTTGTCAAAAATGACCTTTTCTCATCAATTGATAAGGCTTATATTTGCAGAACAATTATATCGCGCATTTACCATTATAAATCATCATCCTTATCATCATGAATAGTAATTATTATAAAGAAATACCATCCAAAAGAAATTTTCCGAAATTTATTCATTTTGTGGCTATTATTGCCTATTTCATTCTTTTTTCCATTCCATTTTCTTTGTTGGTGAGCCATTTTCCGGCTCGATTCAAAACTTTTGGAATGTTGCTTTCCTATGTTTTTCCAATGATTCTTACCATTTGGGCTACAAGGAAAACCTTTGGCCGGGAAGGATTCCCAAGTTTCTCTTTTCAACACAAGAATTTGTTTCCTTTTATCGTGATCGGAGCTTTTGCTTTTTTAGTGGTAGGTGAATCAACGGTTTTACTTTTGCCTGAACCTTCGGGAATTTTTAAAACGATTTTTGATGAACTAAATGAAGCGATGAAAGCCATTTTTAACGATAAAATTTCCGGATATCTTATGATTGCCGTAGCTGCACCTATTTTGGAAGAATGGCTTTTTAGAGGAATCATTCTAAAAGCCCTTCTGAAAAAATATAGTCCTTGGAAAGCCATTTTGATTTCGGCAGTGGTATTTGGGGTTTTTCATCTCAATCCTTGGCAATTTCTATATGCTACGGTACTGGGAATCTATTTGGGTTATATTTATTGGAAAACGGGAAGTCTTTTTTATCCTATTTTAATCCATTGGTTATTAAACAGTACGGCCTTTATCGCCGGACAATTTCAAGATCCTTCGGAAAATTTAACGGAAACACTCACTCATCAGGAAATAAAAGGAATGATCTTATTAAGCCTTTTCAGTCTTTTTATTATCTATTTCTTATATAATTATTTTGAAAAATATTTTTCTCACACGCCGAAGGAATGGATTGTGGCTACCGGAAATCCGCATAAAATACAAGAAATAGAGAAAATCTTGCCGAAAAACATCCGTTTGAAAGATTTAAAAGCTTTGGGGCATAAAACAGAATTGAAGGAAACGGGAAAAACTTTGGAAGAAAATGCTTTGCAAAAAATGCGTCAAATTGCATATCCTTATGATGTCAATGTAATGGCAGACGATACCGGTCTTGAAGTGGAGAGCCTACAAGGAGCTCCCGGTGTTTACAGTGCACGATATGCAGGAGAAAACGCCTCTTACCGGGATAATGTCGAGAAATTATTAAAAGAAATGGAGGGAAAAGAAAATCGTAATGCCCGTTTTCGAACGCTTATAGCCCTCAGTGACGGACCAAAAGAAATAGTATTTGAAGGAGAAATAAAAGGAACGATTGCCAATGAACCCCGAGGAGAAAGAGGATTCGGTTATGATTCTGTTTTTATTCCCGAGGGCTATGATAAAACTTTCGCCGAAATGACACAAGAAGAAAAAAATAAAATCAGCCATAGAGCGGAAGCCTTAAAGAAATTGAAAAAATATTTGGATGAATCAAAAGCTTGATAAATTCAGAGAAATTTTAAATGAATGGGGAAAAGAGAGAAAAGCATTTTTCTTTCTTATCGATTTTGAAAAGGAAGCACCTTTTGTTTGTCCTTTGGAAGAACTTCAAAAACACCTAATTCTTTTAAAAATGCCCAATTTTAGGAATTATACTCCCACTAAACAGGGATTTATTAATGATTTCCAAATATTCCCCGTCACTTATGAGGAGTACAAAAAATCATTTGACTTTGTTCAACAGCAAATCAATTACGGGAATTCCTATTTGGTCAATCTTACTTTTCCTGCATATATCAATACGGATTATACTTTGGAACAAATTTTCTATGCTGCTTCTTCTCCCTATAAATTGTTTTTTAAAAATAAATTTGTCAGTTTTTCTCCCGAAAGTTTTATCAAAATAGCAGACAGAAAAATTTATTCTTTTCCGATGAAAGGGACGATAGATGCATCAATTTCCGATGCAAGAAAAATTATTCTGGAAGATGAAAAAGAAAAAAGGGAGCATTATACCATTGTGGATTTAATACGCAATGATTTGTCAATGGTCGCCGAAAAAGTACAGGTGAGCCGATTTCGTTACATACAGGAGATCAAGACCAGCAGAAAGCATCTTTATCAAGTGAGTTCGGAAATACAAGGAGATTTGCCTGAAAATTGGCAGGAAAATATTGGGAATATCCTTTTGACTTTGCTTCCGGCGGGATCTATATCCGGGGCGCCCAAGGAAAAAACGATTGAAATTATTCAACAAGCAGAAAAAGATAAACGGGGATATTATACGGGGATTTTTGGTATTTTTGACGGTAAAAATCTCGATTCCGCAGTGAACATCCGTTTTATCGAAGAGAGAAATAATTTTAAAATATATCGAAGCGGAGGAGGTATAACTTCACAAAGCAATCCAAAATCAGAATACAATGAGCTTATTGACAAAATATATGTTCCCATTGATGGAAACCATTAAAATCAAAGAGGGAATTCCTCAATATCTTGATTGGCATCAATGGCGTTTTGAAAAATCTTTTTTTCTTCATTATCTTAAACCCGCCCCATTTGATTTGAAACAGTTAATTCAAGTACCGGAGGAATTTAAAAAAGGAATTGTCAAATTGCGGTTTTTATATAATGAAGTAGATTGTTTTTGTCAATATTCGCCTTATACTCCCCGTAAAATAAATAGTTTACAATTGGTCACAGCTGATGATTTGGAGTACAGTTTGAAATATGTAAATCGTCAACCCATTGAGGATTTGCAAAAAAGGAAAGGAAGTTCTGATGATATTTTGATTATCAAAAACGAACAAATTTCAGATACCTCCTTTACCAATATCGTTTTTTTTGACGGGAAACAATGGGTGACACCGGCTTATCCGTTATTAAAAGGTACCGCCAGAGAAAGATTGCTTTATGAAAAAAAAATTTTTGCAAAGGAAATTCGCCCTGAGGACATCAAAAATTATAAGACTTTTAAATTAATCAATGCCATGCTCGATTTTGAAGAACAAGAGGAAATTCCGGCGACCAATATTTATTATTAATCTTTCTTTTCAGGTTTTTTAAATTGAAAATCTTCAATTTTCTTATCCTTATACCGGTACCATAAAAAAAGAGGTAATAATACAAAAACCAGAAACAAAACTCCGCTGCCCATTACTTTGGCATAAGCCGGATTATGAGCAACATATTGCAAATAAGCCCCATAGAAAAAAAGAGCTAAATTGAAGTAGAAAAGTAGTCTGATTAGTTTTTTCATATTATTCGGAAGTTAAAACCAATAATTTCTTTCGATATACACTGAGCAATTTCGATTTGGAAATAAACCCGATGTACTTATAATTGTCGTCAACTACCGGAAGATTCCAAGCTGCTGTTTCTTGAAATTTTCTCATAATGTCCGGGAAATGATCCTTATAAATAAAAATTACTGCCGGTGCTTTATGATATAAATCTTTTACAAATATTTTATCATAATATTCTTGATGAAACATAATTGTGCGTAAATCATTTAAGGAGATTTCTCCCAGAAATTGGCCGTTTTCATCCAAAACGGGAAAAATATCACGATTTGCTTTTTCGATGACTTTATGTACCAAATCACCCAAACTCATATCCGGAGAAACCGGCGAGAAATTTTTTTCTATCACTTCTTTCCATTCTATCAACATCCCGGCATATTTGTCTTTATCGTGAGTAGGCAAAGCATTGATTTTGGCCAGGTCTTTTGCATAAATATTATATTTTAATACCGATTTTGAAATGATATATGAAACAGCCGATACAAGCATAATGGGAACGATCAAATCGTATCCGCCTGTAATTTCAACAATTAAAAACACAGCGGTTAATGGAGCTTGTAAAATTCCCGCCATTGCTCCTGCCATACCTGCCAATGCAAAATTTTCATAAGAGATTTGAATTCCGAAGAGATTCAAATAGTTTACCAATAAAGCAAATACATATCCCGATAAACTTCCTGTAAATAATGTTGGAGCAAAAACACCTCCGACTCCTCCTGCACTAAATGTCAATGACATGGCAATAACCTTAAAAGTAACAAGCAAAACAAAAAGAAGTATTACCATATAGGTTTCATTATGATTGAAATGGAATGAAGAATGATTTACTACATAATGATAATTATTGATTATTACATGGTTGATTACTTCATAACCTTCACCATACAGATTGGGAAATAGATATATTATCAAACCTAGCAATATTCCGGCAATAAACCATTTTTTAAACGGGTTTTTATAGCGGGAAAAATAGCCCGTAATCCATTGATAGGCTTTTACAAAATAGATGGATGTCAAAGCCGAAGAAATCCCAAGCAAGAAGAAAAAAGGAATATCATTAAGGACAAATCCGTCCTTTAAGGTAAAGTGCAACAGGATATTTTTTCCCATAAAGAAAAAAGAGGTAAGAATGGCAAATACCGAAGCCAAAATGAGCGGAATTAATGAAGTCATGGTCAAGTCCAAACTGAAAATTTCCACGGCAAACATAATTCCTGCCAAAGGAGCTTTAAAAATAGCCGCCATGCTTCCGGCGGCAGCTGCTCCGATCATAAGAATTCGTTCTTTTCGACTTAAATGAAGAAGTCTTGAAAAATTGGAACTCAATGCAGAACCTGTAATTACCGTAGGACCTTCCAAACCGACTGACCCTCCGAAACCTACCGTAATGGGAGCCGTGATAAGGGAAGCCCATGCCTGATATGGAGGAATTAAACCTTTGAGTTTTGTAATGGCATATAATACCGCCGGAATTCCTTCTTCCACCGGTTTTTTAATAATATAATAAATGATTAGAACTACAATTAAAATGCCTATAATAGGAAAAAGAAAATAAAATGCATGTTTAATATCATGAATAAAATTACTTTCTAGGAAATATTGAATTATATGAGTAAGGTTTTTTATTAATACGGCAGCCAAGCCGCTTAAAAGACCGATAATTACACTTAAAATGTTGATAAATTGTTTTTGGGTGATATGTTTATACCGCCAACGGTGAACTTTGTAAAATAGTTTTTTAAAATCGATTCTAGGAATCTTTATTTTAAAAAAGTCCGTGAATTTCCGCATTTACTTTTTCGATTATAGTTCCCAAGTCCTCGGGTTTTTTTACAAAATCCAAGTTATCCACATCAATCACAAGCAATTTCCCTTTTTTGTAAGATTCGATCCAGTTATTATACCGGTCGTTAAGATTGCTCAAATAATCTATATTAATGGATTTTTCATATTCTCTCCCGCGTGAATGGATATTTCTTACCAAAGTAGGAATTGAGGCTTTAAGATAAATTAATAAATCGGGGGGAGTAACAATGAGTTCCATTAAATCAAAAAGGGAAGAATAATTGGTAAAATCCCTTTCGGACATCAATCCCATACTATGCAAGTTTGCTGCAAAAATAAATCGATCTTCATAAATCGTACGGTCTTGAATAATGTCTTTTTGTTCTTTTTTTATTTCCAAAATTTGCCGGAAACGACTGTTTAAAAAATACACTTGCAAATGAAATGACCAGCGTTCCATCTCGTGATAAAAATCCTCTAAATAGGGATTTTCATCTACCGATTCATAATGCGGTTCCATATTGAAATGCTGTGATAATAAGGTAGTTAGGGTGGTTTTTCCTGCTCCGATATTTCCGGCAATTGCTATATGCATAATCAGTTATTTTGGTTATGCAAACTTAATCAATTTTATTCTAAAAATCATTTCATAAATCATTTAATTTATTATTCGATTCATATTTATTGTTTCTAATAACTTTATAAAATTAAGACATGACATATAAAGTTGTTCCATATTAATTTTTTTTATCTATTAAGAATTTTCTCTTGATTATCAATACTTTCCTGATGAATGGAATTAAATATCCGGTTGATAAATTTTTCACTTAGACCTAAGGATACACCTTTTTGTTTGGCTTTTTCCATTATTTCGGCCCAACGATTTCGTTGAAGCACAGCTACATTTTTTTCTTTTTTCAACTCTCCGATTTTTTGTGCCAAATTCATCCGTTCGGATAAAAGTTCCAATAATTCATTATCCAACTCATCGATTTGACTACGGTAAAAATTAATTTGATCCACGACTACCGGATCTTGAAACTGTTGTTTTCTCAAACATAAAGCAGTAATGATTTCTGTTAATCTGGCAGGAGTAACTTGTTGTTTTGCATCGCTCCAAGCTTCATCGGGATTGATATGTGTTTCAATCATAAATCCTTCATATTTCAGATCCAAGGCTTTTTGTGCCATATCCTGTATGCAGTCCCTGCGTCCGCAAATATGAGAAGGATCGATGATCATCGGAATATTTGGATATTTTGTTTTAAAGTCCAAAGCCAATTGCCATTGGGGATCATTCCGGTAATTTCCCGGACGAAAACTGGAAAATCCCCGGTGAATAACTCCTAATTTTTTTATTCCCATTTTATAAAAACGTTCCACAGCACCAATCCATAAAGCAAGGTCGGGATTAATGGGGTTTTTGATCAAAATAATTTTGTCCGTTCCCTTTATGGCTTCGGCAATTTCTTGAACGGCAAAAGGATTTACACTTGTTCGTGCCCCAATCCATAAAATATCTACATCATATTCCATAGCCAGTGCAGCATGCTCGGCATTAGCAATTTCAATAGCGATTTTCATACCGGTTTCTTCTTTCACTTTTTTGAGCCATGGCAAGGCTTTTTTTCCGTGTCCTTCAAAATTTCCGGGACGCGTGCGGGGTTTCCAGACCCCTGCACGATAAACTTGTATGCGTTTGTCTTTCATCTCACGAGCCGTTGCCAAGACCTGTTCTTCTGTTTCGGCGCTGCACGGGCCTGCGATCATCAATGGATATTCACCCGCTACTTCTTTTATCCAATTTCCCAAATGTTTTTCCGTATTCATGATTTTTCCAATTTATCTATGATTGTTTTTATATGATTTATTTTTTTTAATTGCTTATAAATGGCTTCTGAATTATCCTCTTCCAAATTTTTTCTTAAATAGTCCAGATTTTGGATATATTCATTCAAGGATTGCAAAATATTTTCTTTGTTTTCCATAAAAATGGGTGTCCAGGTATCGGGAGAACTTTTGGCCAACCGAACGGTGGATGCAAATCCGCTTCCTGCCATATCAAAAATATTTTTTTCGTCTTTTTCCAAGTCCATCACGGTTTTTCCAAGCATAAATGAACTGATATGAGATAGATGAGAGACATAAGCAATATGCCGGTCGTGTTCATAACTATCCATTTCAATGGTTTTCATTTGTAAAAGTTTCATTATTTTATATCCGCTTTTTAAGAGATCAGGATCTGTATCATCTACATCACAAAAGATATTTATTTTGTGGGCGAATAAATTGGAAAATGCCGCTTCGGGACCTGAGTATTCCGTTCCTGCAATGGGGTGGGAGAGAAGGAAGTTTTTTCTTCGGGGATGCTTGGAAATTTCCCGGGCTATTTTGTGCTTTATGGATCCTGCATCCATTACTAAGGTATCGGCAGAAATTTTATCCAAAATATCATTTCCTATTTTCCCAATCGTATCGACAGGAGTGGCAATGAGAACTATATCCATTTGAGAAAGATTAGCATCCGTCAGTTTTTCATCTATTAATCCAAGGGATATTGCTAGGTCATAATGATATTTATCACTGCCATATATTTTATATCCTTCTTTCTTTTTCAGGCTTAAAGCAAAGGAGCCGCCTATCAATCCCAATCCGATAATTCCTACTTTCATAATCTTATAATCTATTAAGTGCTTTTGTTAAATCTTCGGTGCTATTTGTCAAACTCAAACGCACATATTCTTTTCCGTTTTTACCAAAAATAAATCCGGGAGCCAGAAAAATATTTTTTTCTTTTAATAATTTATCTGTAAATACTTCCGAAGTTATTCCACCGGGTAATTTTCCCCATAAAAACATACCGTTTTGCTCCGGATTATATCTTATTTTCAATTTATTATATATTTTAATTGCAATGGTTTTTCTTTCCTTGTAAATTTTGTTTTGTTGGTCAAACCACTGCTTATCCATATTCAAAGCTGTTATCGCGGCTTTTTGTAAACCGAGAAACATTCCGCTATCCATATTGCTTTTGAATTTCATTACCGCATCGATATAATCTTTTTTTCCGGCCAGCATTCCGATTCTCCATCCGGCCATATTATGCGATTTACTCAAAGAGTTGAGTTCCATTATATACTCAAAATCAGTCGAAAAACTTAATAAACTCATCGGATTCTCATTCAAAATAAAACTATATGGATTGTCATTCACTATCAATATATTATGCTTTTTTCCAAATTCGGCCAAGTTTCTAAAAAGCTCTGAGGTTGCTTTGGCACCGGTGGGCATATGCGGATAGTTTACCCACATAATTTTCGCTTTTTGCAAATCCAATTTTTCCAATTCATCAAAGTCCGGTAAATATTCATTTTCAGGTGTTAAATCGTAATAAACGGGAGTTCCTCCGGCTAATAGTGTGGCTGATGTATAGGTCATATACCCGGGATCGGGGATTAGGACTGAATCTCCGGGATTAATAAAAGCCATGGAAAGATGCATAATGCCTTCTTTTGAGCCTGTTAAGGGTAAAATTTGTGTTTTGGGATTTAGAGAAGTCCTGTAATATTTTTTATAAAAATGCGCAAAAGCTTGTCGCAATTCATCCGTTCCTCTATAAGATTGATATCCATGAGAAGTAGTCAGGGAAGCCGTTTCTTGCAGCGTACTAATTATCTCTTGGGCCGGCGGTAAATCCGGACTGCCAATTCCCAGATTGATAATATCCAATCCCTGCCGGATCATTTCTGAAATTTCTCTTAATTTTTTTGAAAAATAATATTCCCTTATAAATTGTATTCTTTCCGCTTCTATAATCATTTTATTTTCCGTTTTTATATTCTCCTAAAATTTTCAATTCCACTGCTTGTTGAGCCACTTTATACATCGCCAATTGGTATTGTTCTTTGTCTTTGATTAATAAATCGGCAAAAAAGGCATATTCCCAAGGTTTATTGATAATAGGAACCGATTGTATTTTACTCATATTCAATCCGTGATCTTTAAAAATTTGTAAGATTTGCAAAAGGCTTCCCGGTTGGTGGGAAAGTTTAAAACGAATTGATGATTTATCAAAATTTTGAGTGGAATTCCCATTATGCATGTCCAAAACCACAAATCTGGTAGCATTTATTTTATTGGTTTGGATGCTCTCGGCTATGATTTCCAATTCATAAATTTTGGCCGCCTCATAACCGGCAATTGCGGCAATACCATCGAGATTTTTTTGCTGGATAATCTTGGCCATCTCGGCCGTATCTTTTTCTTCCACTATTTTTATATGCGGATGCTTACGTAAAAATTTCCGGCATTGCAGCAAAGCCATGGGGTGACTCCATACTTCACGTATATTTTCGATTTTTTGTCCCGGCAGAGCCATTAAATGATGCTCGATGGGTAAATAATATTCTCCGCAAATATGTAAATCATATTCATCTATCAATGAATAATTCGGCAGAATAGCTCCGGCGATGGTATTTTCCACAGCCATAATTCCTTTGTCAATCTCTCCGGATTTCAGCAAGGCGGGAATATCATTAAAATCCATACATTCCACAAATTCGTTCTCTTTGCCGAAAAGTTTAGTGGCTACTTCATAATGAAAGGAGCCTTCACTACCTTGTATTCCTATTTTCATATACTTATATTAAAAAAGCCCCGTTAAAACAGGGCTTAGATTAAAATTTATCGATTAAAGTTTACACATATCAAGCCCTTTCTTTTACTGTAAAATAAAAGTAAAAATAGAAGCTAAAATATGTGTTGAATAATTGCATAATGTTTCTTTCTGCCTACAAATATATATAATTTTTTTAATTAAAAACTTTTTTGATATTTTTTTCTTTCTCTTTGTTTTCTCATTTTTAATTGTTTAAGCTTAATAAATTTTTTATTTAAACAAAAATATAATGATTATAAAATAAATTATTATATTTGGCGAACAAAATAACTCATATGTTAAACAATTCTCTGAAATATAGCAATTAAAACAAAAATTCATGAAAAAAATTACAATTATTCTTTTTTTACTTGTTAGTGTCAACTCATTTGCGCAAACAACAAGTATTCCCGATACTAAATTTGAACAAGCACTTATTGATTTGGGTTACGACACAGGCTCACCCGATGGAACCGTGCCTACTGCAAATATTAGCAGTGTAACTTCATTAAACCTAAATTATAAAAATATTAGTGATTTAACCGGGATTCAAGATTTTACAGCATTAACTGTATTGCAATGTGATTACAATCAATTAACAAGTTTGGATGTCTCGGCAAATACCGCTTTAACTCGTTTGTATTGTTCTTATAACCAATTAACAAATTTGGATATTTCTACAAATACGTCTTTAACCGAGTTATGGTGTTCTAATAATCAATTGACTAGTTTAGACGTTTCAGCCAATACTGCTTTAACTGAATTGCAATGCTCTAATAATCAATTAACCGGTTTAGATGTTTCAGCAAATACCTCTTTAATTAAGTTGAGTTGTAATTCCAATCAATTAACCGGTATAGATGTTTCAACAAATACGTCTTTAACCGAATTGTGGTGTTCTGATAATCAATTAACAAGCATAGATGTTTTGGCCAATACAAATTTAACTACATTGAGTTGTAATTCTAATCAATTAACCGGTTTGGATGTCTCGGCTAATACAGCGTTGACTAATTTGTATTGTTATAATAATCAATTAACAAATTTGAATGTAGCCAATACAGCTTTAACTTTTTTATGGTGTTCTGGTAACCAATTATCCGGTTTGGATATTTCGGCAAATACAGCTTTGACTCGTTTATATTGCGGAAATAATCAATTGACAAGTTTAGATATATCGGCAAATACGTCTTTATCTGAATTGCAATGCTATCAAAATCAATTAATCGCTTTGGATGTTTCGGCAAACACTGCTTTGTCTGAATTGCGGTGTTATTCAAATCAGTTAACAACTTTGGATGTCTCG
This sequence comes from Flavobacteriales bacterium, assembly GCA_027061855.1. GTDB lineage: Bacteria > Bacteroidota > Bacteroidia > Flavobacteriales > Flavobacteriaceae > JALSPZ01. The sequence continues at coordinate 12,540 of JAMOVT010000080.1, read as the reverse complement.
GCAAATACGTCTTTAACTACTTTATGGTGCTCCGGTAACCAATTAACAAGTTTGGACGTAAGAAACGGAAATAATACAAATATTACTTATTTTGTTACCACTAATAATCCCGATTTAACATGTATTTTTGTAGATGATGCGGCTTGGAGTACTGCACATTGGACAAATATTGATTCCACTTCAACATTTGTAGAAACCCAAGCGGAATGTGAGGCTTTGCAAACAACAAGTATTCCAGATGCAAATTTTGAACAAGCACTTATTGATTTGGGTTACGACACCGGTACCCCGGACGGAACCGTTCCTACTGCAAATATCAAGGGGGTAATTTCATTAATTATACCTAATAAAAATATAAGTGATTTAACAGGTATTCAAGATTTTACATCTTTAACTGAATTGAATTGCTCTCAAAATAAATTAACCGATTTGGATGTTTCGGCAAATACCGCTTTAACTAATTTGGTTTGTTCTTATAACAAATTAACCAATTTGGATATTTCAACAAATACAGCTCTAACTGAATTATATTGTGGAATTAACCGATTAACCGCTTTGGATGTTTCGGCAAATACAGCTTTGACTCGTTTATATTGCGGAAATAATCAATTGACAAATTTAGATATCTCGGCAAATGCTTCTTTAACTGGATTGTATTGTTATAAAAATCAGTTAACAAGTTTGGATGTTTCGGCAAATCCGTCTTTAACTAAATTGAAATGCTCTCAAAATAAATTAACCGCTTTGGATGTTTCGGCAAATGCTTCTTTAACTGGATTGTATTGTTATGAAAATCAATTAACAAGTTTGGATGTTTCGTCAAATACAGCTTTAAGGGATTTGAGTTGCTCTTATAATCAATTAACCGCTTTGGATGTTTCGGCAAATACAGCTTTGACTCATTTATCATGCGGCAATAATCAATTAACCGCTTTGGATGTTTCGGCAAATGCTTCTTTAACTGAATTGTATTGTTATAAAAATCAGTTAACAAGTTTGGATGTTTCGGCAAATACATCTTTGACTCATTTATCATGCGGCAATAATCAATTAACCGCTTTGGATGTTTCGGCAAATACATCTTTAACTCATTTATATTGCGATAGTAATCAGTTAACCGCTTTGGATGTTTCACCAAATACGTCTTTAATTAAATTATGGTGTAATTCAAATCAATTAACCGCTTTGGATGTTTCGGCAAATATGTCTTTAACTGAATTGCAGTGTTATTCAAATCAATTAACCTCTTTGGATGTTTCAACAATTACGTCTTTAACTGAATTACAATGCTATCAAAATCAGTTAATAAGTTTAGATGTTTCAACAAATACGTCTTTAACCGAATTGTTGTGTTATCAAAATCAGTTAACCGCTTTGGATGTTTCGTCAAATACAGCTTTGACTGAATTATCCTGCAATGATAATCAATTAACAAGCTTGGATATGAGAAATGGTAATAATGAAAATATAATTTATTTTGGTGCCACTAATAATCCCAACCTAACTTGTATTTTTGTAGATGATGCCTCCTGGAGTACAGCGAAATGGACACATATTGATCCCACTTCAACATTTGTAGAAACACAAGCTGAATGTGAGGCTTTACAAACAGCAACAACAAGTATTCCCGATACAAATTTTGAACAAGCACTTATTGATTTGGGGTATGACACCGGTACCCCGGACGGAACCGTTCCTACCGTAAATATCAAGGGTGTAATTTCATTAAGCATAAGTAATAAAAACATAAAAGATTTAACAGGCATTCAAGATTTTACTGCTTTAAAGCATTTGGGGTGCTCTCAAAATCAATTAACAAGTTTGGATTTCTCTGCAAATACGTCTTTAACTGAATTGTATTGTTATTCTAATCAATTAACCACTTTGGATGTTTCGGCAAATACAGCTTTAACTGTTTTATATTGTTCAGGTAACCAATTAACAAGTTTGGATGTTTCAGCCAATACAGCTTTAAGGCATTTGAGTTGCTATTCTAATCAATTAAGCGCTTTGGATGTTTCAGCCAATACAGCTTTAAGGCGTTTGAGTTGCTCTTCTAATCAATTAAGCGCTTTGGATGTTTCAGCAAATACAGCTTTGACTCATTTATCATGCGGCAATAATCAGTTAACAAATTTGGATGTTTCGGCAAATACGTCTTTAACTTTTTTATGGTGCGTAGATAATCAATTAACCGGTTTGGATCTCTCGACAAATACAGCTTTAACTAAATTGCACTGTCAAGATAATCAATTAACAAGTTTAGATGTAAGAAATGGAAATAATGCAAATATTAGTGAATTTGTTGCTGTTAGAAATCCCAACCTAACTTGTATTTTTGTAGATGATGCCGCTTGGAGTACAGCAAATTGGACTTCTATTGATCCCACTTCAACATTTGTAGAAACCCAAGAAGAATGTGAGGCTTTGGACGTTGAAGAGGTGGACAATTTTACCAATTTTATTATTTATCCTAACCCCACGAAAGGAAGCTTTAACATACAAACAGAAAATAGAATAAAAGATGTTAAAATTTATGATGTTTTTGGTAATTTGGTAGGGATGTTTATAAAGGAAAAAAACTATAATATTTCAAACCTTGCAAAAGGAATTTATTTTGTTTATGTAAAAACTGATAAAGGTATTATGGTTTCCAAACTAATTATTAAATAATTTATAACTTATTAAGTAGATGAAGTAATAAAATGAATTTTAATTGGGTTTTATTGCTTAAACAAAGTACGATTTCAAAATATAAGCCAATTCTTTATATTTATTTTTAATTACAATAATTTATAAGTTATAGCTCATGCTATATAAATTATAGTTTATGTTTTAAATATTAAATATCATGCATGGGAGTTTTGCTTATGTGAAATTTTTTAATGTGCCATTTATGAAAATTAATACCTGTAAGTTTTGGAGTCTTATAATGTCTTTTAACCGGCATAAATTCTTTTGGAGGTGATATTTATATTTATTTGCAGCTTTTTATAAATAGGCTTTTTTTATATTTATCGAAAGTTTGGTAATTCATTTAGTAGTTAATTCAATGTCTTTATTTCTATGTTCAACGGTTAACCTTTAAGTGGCTTATTCAAAATCAGTTTGTTTTAGTTTTTCATTTATATTTTTTCAATACAATGATTAATTAAAAACTTTTTTGATATTTTTTTCTTCTCCTACTACCACCACTATTTCTCCTTCATTAAATACTTCATCGGGACTCAGGTTATGAATAATTTTATCTCCGTTTTTTTTCATGATTACATTGATATTGTATTTTTTGCGTAAATCGAGTTGTTTTAAATTTTTTCCTACAAAGTGAGGCGGAATTTTTAATTCCCAAAGAGAAATATTCTTATCAAATTTCATTTTATCGAGAATGGAAGGATTTGAAAATTTTTCCGCTACTTGTTTGGCAATGGTGATTTCGGGTAAAATAACTTCATCGGCTCCTATTTTAAGTAAAATTTCTTTTTGAATCCGTGTATTTGCCTTCCCGATGATATGCTTTGCATTAAGTTTTTTAAGATGAGTAATGGCCAAAATAATGGATTCCAAAGCGCTACTCATTGCAAAGATAATCGTGTCGAATTTATATATTTCCAGTTGTTTTAGGACTTCTTCATCGGCGATATCCGCTTGAATGGCTACATCGACAATGTCTTTGATGGCATTTATTTTTTTCTCATCAATATCAATCACTAAAATATGGTGTCCGAATTTGGTCAGTTGTACGGCCAGTTCAGAGCCAAATGTTCCCAGTCCTATGATTGCAATATCTTTTTTCATATCAGTAGATTTCTCCTTGCGGATATTTAATTTTTGTTTCTTTTGTTTTTTTCAAAGTAGCCAAGGCCAACGAAGCAGGACCAAGGCGTCCGATAAACATCAAGGCAATCAAAATGCTTTTGCCGGGAATATTTAATAGCGGAGTAATTCCCAAGCTCAAACCCACGGTTCCCATTGCCGAAACGGCTTCAAATAAGCCTTCTTTAAGTCCTATGGCATTTGTTTCCAATAATATAATTACTCCTATAAAAATAGCCGATGCATACAAAACCGTGGTAGCCAAGGATTTAATGATATATTGAAAGGGTATTTGCCGGTTAAAAACCACCAATTGTTTTTTCCCTTTCAAAATACTGAAAATCGAATAAAAAATCACAAAAAAGGTTGTGGTTTTTATTCCTCCGCCTGTTGATCCCGGAGAGGCACCGACAAACATGAGTAGCATCATTAAAAATAATATATAAATAGGCATTTTATTGAGGTCCACGGAATTAAAACCGGCTGTACGTGTCGTAACCGATTGGAAAAAACTATCTACCCAATCGATTTGATGCCATTCGCCCAAAAAGATAAATATAAAACCTCCGAAAATCAAAAGTATAGTGGTAAGTAAAACAATTTTGGTATGCAGGCTGTATTTTTTCCAATTTATTTTTTTGTCTATAATCTCATAAATAACGAGATACCCAAGTCCTCCCATTATAATTAAAAAAGATACGCTTAATTTAATCAAATCATTCATCCCCGTTAAACTGGTATCGAAAGTACTGAATCCCGCATTGCAAAAGGCTGAGATACTATGAAAAAAACCTTCGTATAAACTTCGTTGCCATTTGTATCCCTGTAAGATAAAGCCGATACTTAAAAAGATAAATCCAATGAATTCGGTTATAAATGTGATTTTTAATATATTTTTTAAAATAATATTTGCTTCAATAAAAGCTTCGCGACTTTGGAGTCCTGAGAATAACATCTTTTGGGTCAGACTGATTTTTCCTTTTAACATTAAAATAAAAGAAGAAGTTAAAGTCATAATACCGATTGCTCCGAGTTGAATGAGCAGTAAAATAATTAATTGTCCTGTTAAATTGAATTGTGAGGTAGGGACAGTGGTCAATCCCGTTACACAAACGGCCGAGGTAGAAGTAAACAAAGCATCTATAAAAGAAAGTTGCCCGGCGTTTTTTACGGGCAAAAAATAGAGTAAACCGGTTCCGAATGCAATTAACAAAGCAAAGGAGAGAACCAAATACTGCCAAGGATTTAAATTAATTTTTCCTTTCATTTTCTCTGAATCTATCAAAAATCAAATGTATTAAATCTCTCGAAATAGAAGAATCTTTTTATCAGTTTTTAGGCGAAATAGAACTGACAAATCTATTTTTTTAAGCCAAGAAATTTCGGTAAATTTGGGAAACTCAAAAAACATATCAGATATGAGCAATAAAACGCCAAAAATTATATGGACCAAGGTAGATGAAGCCCCTGCTTTGGCCACTTATTCGTTATTACCTATTATACAAGCTTTTGCAAAAGCTGCCGGTGTGGAAGTAGAAACAAAAGATATCTCATTGGCCGGAAGAACTTTGGCCAACTTCCCTGACTATTTAGAAAAAAATCAAAGAGTTCCCGATGCATTGGCAGAATTGGGCGAATTGACTATGAAACCCGAGGCAAATATTATTAAATTGCCCAATATCAGTGCTTCTATTCCTCAATTAAAAGCAGCCATTAAAGAATTGCAAGAAAAAGGATATAATATTCCCGATTTCCCCGAAGAACCCAAAACAGAAGAGGAGAAAGCCTTGCGTCAACGTTTTGCTAAATTATTGGGAAGTGCCGTAAACCCGGTTTTACGTCAAGGAAATGCAGATAGACGGGCAGCAGAATCGGTAAAGAAATTTGCCCAAAAGAATCCTCATAAAATGATGAAAGAATGGCCCAAAGATTCAAAAACCCATGTGGCTCATATGAAAGAAGGCGATTTCTACGGGAATGAAAAGTCGGTTGAGTTACCCAAACCGGAGAAATTTAAAATTGTTTTGGAAACCAATGACGGAAAAGAAATAGTATTAAAAGACAATTTACAAGGCGAAGATAAAGAAGTTTTGGACGGAACATTTATCAGCAAAAAGAAACTGAGAAAATTCTATGAAGAACAGATCAAGGACGCAAAGGATAAGGATCTCTTACTTTCCTTACACCTGAAAGCTACCATGATGAAAGTTTCCGATCCTATTATGTTCGGACATGCCGTTAAAGAATACTTTAAAGATACTTTGACCAAATACAAAAAGGAACTTGATGAAATCGGATTTAATCCGAATAACGGCTTACAAGATTTATATGACCGTCTTGATAGACTTCCCGAAGAAAAACAAAAAGAAATTTTACAGTCATTAGAGGAGGAGTACAAAAAAAGGCCTCGTTTGGCTATGGTAGATTCCGATAAAGGGATTACCAATTTACATGTCCCCAATAATGTGATAATCGATGCCTCCATGCCCGTAGTAATAAGAGATGGCGGACGTATGTGGGGTCCCGACGGACAACTGCATGATACAAAAGCGATTATTCCCGATCGTTCGTATGCCACCTTATATCAAACGGTGATTGAAGATGCGCAAAAAACCGGAGCTTTTGACCCGGCTACAATGGGGACCGTACAAAATGTAGGACTGATGGCACAAAAAGCAGAAGAATACGGTTCGCATCCTACCACTTTTGAAATACCCGAAGCCGGAACGGTAAAGGTGATTGATGAAGAAGAAAATATATTGATGGAATTTCCTGTCGACGAAGGAGATATTTGGCGTATGTCACGCACAAAGGACATCCCTGTAAAAGATTGGGTAAAACTAGCCGTAAACCGAGGCAAAGCAACCGGCTATCCTGTTATTTTCTGGTTGGATGAAAATCGTGCCCATGATGCTCAACTTATTAAAAAAGTAAAAGAATATCTCAAGGAGCATGATACCGACGGATTGGAGATTAAAATTATGGCGCCCCAGGAAGCGATGAAATATACCTTGGATCGTGTACGTAAAGGAGAGAATACAATAGCCGTTACGGGAAATGTATTGCGTGATTATTTAACAGACTTGTTTCCTATTTTGGAATTAGGAACGAGTGCCCGAATGTTATCAATTGTTCCCTTACTCAATGGAGGAGGATTATTTGAAACCGGAGCAGGAGGATCTGCTCCCAAACACGTGCAACAATTTGTTAACGAAGGACATTTGCGCTGGGATTCATTAGGAGAATTCTTAGCTTTAATGTCTTCCTTTGAGCATTTAGGACAAAAATATGATAACAAAAAAGCCCTTGTTTTATCAAAAACTTTGGATGAAGCGATTGGAGAATATTTGGAAAATAAGAGATCTCCGGGCAGAAAAGTCGGTCAGTTAGACAATAGAGGTTCTCATTTCTATTTGGCTAAATATTGGGCGGAAGCATTAGCAAAACAAAATGAAGATGCCGAATTAAAAGAAAAATTCGCTCCAATTGCCAAAGCAATGAATGAAAATGAAGAGAAAATTTTAGCTGAAATTGCAGAAGCAGAAGGAAAACCTGTTGATATCGGTGGTTATTATATGCCCGATGATGAAAAGGCATCCAAAGCTATGCGACCGAGTCAAACTTTAAATCAGATAATAGAAAATATCCATTAATTTAAGTTTTTCTATAAAAAAAAAGCCCCGCAAAACGGGGCTTTTGGTTTTATTTGCGACGACCTTTTGTCTTTATTTTTTTGTCGTTCTTTCTGGTTTTGAAATAGTAATCGGAATCACCGCCGGCATATTCATCATAATCATTGCTCCATTCATCTCTATCATATTTATAATCATGATAGTAGGGTTCGTCATATACATATGCAGGAGCGGTACGATAATTAAAAGAAATCCATAAACCGGGATGTCTGTGATGACGTATAACGGCATAGCGTCTTCCCTTATATTTTAATCGTAATTTTCCTATTTTAACCACTCTTCCACGTGAGTTATATTTAATAAATACTTTTCCGATTCGAGTCACTTGACGATAACGGTTATAGTTTATAAATACATTTCCGATTCGTCTGATTTTTCCATGTCGATCTCTATCGATTCTAACACCCATTTGAGAATGACCATAATGATGTCTGTTTCTTCTTTGGTGTGCGTTAAAATCAAACTCTCCATTTGGAAAGATAAAGAAATCAATTCCGCGTACCGTAATTTTTACGGGTTCATCTAAATACTTCCAATGAGGTCTAAACGAATCCTTAGCCGCCATACTCATAGAAAATAATCCAAATGCAAATAATAATACTAACTTTTTCATAACATAAAATTTTAAATTAAATTTACGGCTCGCTTAGTTTAATCCAAATAATATGCCAGAATTTATTTTTGTTGAGAAAGGAAGTGGTTTATGGTTTGTGCATAATCCTCAAATGAAGAAAATTTGCTCCCAATCAATAAGGGCTTAAAACCTTCTTTTATAGCGGTTTGAGCTGTATAAGGTCCAAAACAAGCAATTTTCATTTGAGAATATATTTCAGGAAAATTTTTTTTTAATGCCAATGCTTCTCCGCCACTACTTAATGCAATCAATTGGTAATTATTTTGTCTGATCATTTCAATTATAGATGAAGCTAAGGAGTGAACCGGTTTGGTAATATATCCTTCAATAAATGTAAGTCCGCCTATTTCTTTTAAACCGGAAATAAGACTAGGAATAATAGCGGGTTCAGGAATAATTTCGACTTTTGGAGTTAGCAATAAAATGGCCGGATTATTTTTGTTGGTTTTTCTCAGTAGATTGACAATCCCTTGTGTACTGGGTTCTTTTGGGGCTAGCATTGGGAGAAGATTGTGTTTTTCCAACTCTTCCTTATCTTTACCGATGGCAATGAATTCGGTAGGTAAAGTTTGTGGCGCTATATTTCTTTTCTTTAATTGATAGACAAAACTATGAATAGCGGTTTTGCTGGGAAGGATTATATAGTCATAGGATTTGATATTTTGAAAAACGGTTTCAAAATGAGGGTTATCAAAAAGAATGGTTTCAATTACAGCAGCAGAAACAGCCTTTCTTTTTTGTTTGTGTAAAGCAGATATTAATGCTGAATTATAAATAGGAGGGGCGGTGACTATTATGGGTTTATTCATAACCGGGAACAATAACATCGGCTATTACTGTTTCACCCCCACGCGTTTTGTCTCCAATTACCACCAAGGGATCTGTATTGAGTGGAAGGAAAACATCTACTCTGGAACCAAATTTAATAAATCCGGCATCATCTCCTTGTTTTACGAATTCTCCTACTTTGGAATAGTTTTCAATACGCCGGGCTAACGCACCGGCAATTTGACGAAACAAAACCGGACCAATCACGGGATTTTCCACCACTATTGTGGTACGTTCATTTAATTCTGAGGATTTTGGATGCCAAGCTACCAAATGTTTCCCTTTATAATATTTGCTGTATATTACTTTTCCACTAATAGGATAGCGTGTGGCATGTACATTGAGAGGAGACATGAAAATGGAAATTTGCAGTCTTTTGTCTTTAAAAAATTCGGGTTCGTAAACTTCCTCTATTACTACCACTTTTCCATCAACGGGGGCAATCACTTCATTGGGTTTAACTTTTACATATCGTTCGGGAAATCGAAAGAAGTAAACGATTAACATAAAAAGTATCATAGATAAGATGGTCAACATCCATTTCAACCAATAAATATCCACATATCTGTGAAGCAAAATATTAAAGGCCATAATGACTAAAAATGACCAAGCGATGATACGATATCCTTCTTTATGTAAATGCATAATTAATAAACTATCATTATATAAGCCCAAACAAAGGGAACAGCAAAAATAAAACTATCTAATCTATCTAAAAAACCTCCGTGACCGGGCATTATTTTTCCGGAGTCTTTTACTCCTGCTAATCTTTTAAATCGTGATTCCAGTAAATCTCCGAGAATTCCAAAAATAACAATAATTATTGTAAGACCAATGAATTTTAACAATCCTGTATATTCATGCATTTCAAGAATTTCAAAAAGCAAAAATGCTGTAATCAGACTGCCAATTAGTCCTCCCAATGCTCCTTCTATGGTTTTTTTTGGTGAAATTTCGGGTGCCAATTTATGTTTTCCAAGATATTTTCCCGTTAGAAAAGCAAAAGTATCTGCTGCCCATAAAATGATAAACATGCTTAATAAAAGTTGCTTGTCAATTAATATAGCTAACGAAAATGGCAGTGAAACATAAAGGAAAGAAAGAAAAAATTTTGCCAGTTCGTCCAATTGAAATGTAGCAAAAGTAAAATAGATAAATAACAGATAAACCGTTAAAATCATAAAACCTATAACAATTTGCAAAACCTCGGCATTTGCATGGTTTGCAAATAAAAAGAAACCGGTAAAAATAATCAAAGAGGGGAGAAGAACGGTTTTAAAAGGAATGTTTATTAACCGGGTAAATTCTTTTAAAGAAAAAATCATAAATACAAGAAGAAGTAGTGCTTTTAATCTTTCATCTCGCATTGCCATAAATACTATTGCCACATAAATCAGGCCGTAAAAAGCCCTTTTCATTATTTCCTTCATATCATTATTTTTCAATTAAAAACAGGTAAGTTTCAATCCAATGCTTTCCGTTTAGGTCATCATCGGTTTCTTTAAAGTGAGAACTTGTTTGAATATTCGTAGGGTAGTCTTCATATTTTTTATTGATTTCTTCCAAGGCTTGTCTTTTATCTTTTACAATTTGATTTGATGTAGCAATGATAACACGCTTTTTGGGTAAATTTCCGTTTCGGTAATGTTTCAACTGTTTTGAAGTGGTCATAATTGCACCATCATCCGCAATAAGATATTCACATCCACCGATAAGAATTCCGGTATCGTTTTTCCAGTCGGTGACAGGAATATTTATTTTTTTCAGAAAATGATAATAGGCTCTTTCAAGAAAACGGTATTCTTTTTCTCCGGTGATTTCCAAAAGTGCTTTGAGTTTGGAAGCCAGCTCTTCCATATCGGCGGGATAGAAAAATTTACCTCCGTTTTTTTTAAAATTGATCACAAAAACTTCATCTAACGGCAAATGAGCAAAATTTTGTTCTTCTTCTCTTTCTTTGTCGAAATTTTTGTTTTTATTTGAAAAGAATTTCTTTAGAAATTGCATATAATCTTTCAATTTTTACAAAGGTAAAAAAATAATGGCACAAAAAATAAACGCTCCGGAGAGCGTTTATTTAATATTGTTAATTTTTTTGTTTTTCCGTATTTTCTTTTTTCCCTTCTTCATTTTTTAAAGATTCATCTTTATCGGAAAAATTTTGTGGTTTTTCAGCCTTCGTATCCTCCTCACTGGGATGATTATCAAAAGGTCTTTTGCCCAAAATTTCTTCAAGATCTTCTTTAAATATTACCTCTTTTTCCAACAATCTTTCGGCTAATTTCTTCAATTTATCTTTGTTTTTAAGAAGAATTTCTTTTACGCGTTGGTATTGTCCTTCTACAATTTTGGAAATCTCCTCATCAATCATTTCTGCTGTTTTTTCACTATATGGCTTGGTAAATCCGGCATCCTGACCGGAAGAATCATAATATGTGATGTTTCCTATTTTATCATTCAAACCATATACGGTCACCATTGCGCGTGCTTGTTTGGTTACTTTTTCAAGGTCATTTAAGGCTCCTGTGGAAATATTTCCAAAAATAATTTCCTCAGCTGCTCTACCAGCCAGGGTGGCTGCAATTTCATCGAGCATTTGTTCTTTTTCCACAAGCATTCTTTCTTCGGGTAAGTACCAAGCGGCTCCTAATGATTGTCCTCTCGGAACAATGGTTACTTTTACCAAGGGATGCGCATGCTCCAACAGCCAACTGGCAGTGGCATGTCCCGCTTCATGATGAGCCACACGTTTTTTCTCAGCAGGTTTGATAACCTTATTTTTCTTCTCCAATCCACCGATGATACGATCCACGGCATCAAGAAAGTCTTGTTTATCGACTTTTTCTTTATTTTTTCTCGCCGCAATTAAAGCCGCTTCGTTACATACATTAGCAATATCTGCTCCTGAAAATCCCGGTGTTTGTTTAGCCAGAAAATCTATATCGACATCTTCGGATAGGGTCAAAGGTTTGAGATGTACCTGGAAAATTTCTTTTCGTTCGTTTAAATCGGGTAAGTCCACAAAGATTTGACGGTCAAATCTTCCAGCACGTAAAAGAGCTTTGTCCAAAACATCCGCACGGTTTGTCGCACCGATCACTATGACATTGTCTTTACTGCCAAAACCATCCATTTCGGTAAGTAGTTGATTCAAAGTGTTTTCTCTTTCGTCATTTCCGCCGGTAAAATTGTTTTTACCACGTGCTCTACCAATCGCATCAATCTCATCGATAAAGATAATTGAAGGAGATTTTTCTTTGGCTTTTTTAAATAAATCACGTACTCTTGAAGCACCAACACCTACAAACATTTCTACAAAATCGGAACCCGATAAAGAGAAAAAAGGAACTTGCGCTTCTCCCGCAACAGCTTTTGCCAAAAGAGTTTTTCCGGTTCCCGGAGGGCCTACCAAAAGAACTCCTTTGGGGATTTTCCCTCCCAATTTGGTATATTTTTCGGTGTTTTTTAAGAAATCGACAATTTCTTTTACTTCTTCTTTGGCTCCTTCAAGTCCTGCGACATCTTTAAAAGTAGTTTTTTCTTTTTTGTTGGCATCGTATAATTCGGCACGGG
>JAMOVT010000079.1 GCA_027061855.1 Flavobacteriales bacterium | reverse complement strand
GTATATTTTTCGGTGTTTTTTAAGAAATCGACAATTTCTTTTACTTCTTCTTTGGCTCCTTCAAGTCCTGCGACATCTTTAAAAGTAGTTTTTTCTTTTTTGTTGGCATCGTATAATTCGGCACGGGATTTCCCGATACTGAATATTCCACCGCCTCCGGTTCCACCGCCGGCACCTCCCCCGGACATGCGTTTCATCAAATAGAACCAAAATCCGATAAATAATACCCATGGAAGGATATTAAGCAAGAAACCCATAAAATAATCCGTAGTGGTTTTATAACGGTAAGTGAGATCAATCCCTTTCTTTTGGGCCTCTTCGAGTTTTTTCTCGAAATTTTGTAAATCTCCGATTTCCAAAACATAGTCGGGAGCTTCCGGGTTGGCAAAAAGACCTCTTTGAGCAGGTTTATTTTCCGGCTCTTTACGGGCTTCATCGGTAATGTAAATATTTGCCAGATGTTTATTTTCAATAATAACTTTTTTGATTTTTCCTTTTTCCAAAAGATCTTCAAAACGGTTATAGGTGAGGATATGATCTTCTTTGGCTCCGCCTTGATTGAACATCACCATAAGAATGACAGCCGAAATGGCCATATAAATCCAAAAAACATTAAATTTGAATTTAGGTTTCTTATTGAGCGGATTGGTTTTATTATTTTTATCTGAATTGTTATTTCCCATAAATGAAAAGTGTTTTTTTGATTAATCTTTACTTAACTGCATTGTTTTGGCGTCTCCCCACAACTCTTCCAAATTATAGTATTCCCTTACAGGTTTTTGCATAATATGCACAACCACATCTACATAATCCATCAAAATCCATTCGGCTTTATCTTCTCCTTCCACATGCCAAGGTTTTTGATGCAATTCCTTACTCACACTTTTTTTGATAGAGTCGGAGATGGCATTAACTTGTGTGTTGGAAGTTCCTTCGGTGATAATAAAATATTGCGTAACGGCGTTGTCAATTTTACGCAAATCGAGAATGCTGATGTTTTGTCCTTTTACTTCTTCTATTCCTTCTATAATTTTACTTATTAGTTGGTCGGTGTTTTGGGTTTTTATCATATATTCGTATATCGATTAAATTACTATTCTTTAATGCAAAAATAAGTTTTTTATTTCACATGAATTATATCAAATTTGATACCATAGATTCAACGAATGATTTTTTGAAAAGTTATATCCAAACTCACCGGCCGGAGAATTTTTTCTATGTCTTTGCCGAGGAACAAACCAAAGGGAAGGGGCAGAGGTTAAATAATTGGAAATCAGAATGTTGCAAAAATATTTTAATTAGTTATTTTATAAAATTAAATTTGCCGGCCGAAAAGCATTTTTTATTGAATCAAAAGGTCTCGGTAGCTTTGATAAAACTTTTACAAAAGTTTAACATAACCGATATAAAAATCAAACATCCAAACGACATATTGGCAGGAAATGAAAAGATAAGTGGAATATTGATAGAAAATGCAATATATAAAAACCATATTCGTCATAGTATAATAGGAATAGGCCTTAATGTCAATCAAACTCATTTTAAAAATTTGCCTTTTGCCACTTCCATGAAAAAAATTACGGGTAAAAATTTTGATCGGGAGAAAATTATCGATGCACTCGGAAAAGAATTGAAAAAGGTTTTCTTGATGTCTGAAAAAGAAATTGAAGATTTATATAATTCGTATCTTTATACCCCCGAAAGTTCGGTTTTTCCATTGCAAAATGAAGATTGAAATTAAAAGATACCAAATAAAGAACAAAAAAGAGTGGGATGAATTGATTCCCCGTACATTTAACGGAACTTTTCTTCATAAACG
>JAMOVT010000078.1 GCA_027061855.1 Flavobacteriales bacterium | reverse complement strand
TGGTATTGATTATTTAACCAAGAAAATCATCGAGGATAATGTTGATAAATATGATTATATCAGTTTGGGAAGCGCAGAAAACCCGGATGGCAGTCCCCATCAATCTTTGATTTATTGGAAAGAAAGTTTCGGGGCTAAGATAAGGAATCAATTATATTTTCGTTTTAAGTTTGAGGAATAGGTTTATGGATAAAATACGATTTTTTGACACGAAAAGAGTCAATAAAAAATACGAAGCTGTTTTTAAGAGAAAATTTTCCGATTTCTTGAACAACGGCCAATATGTTTTAGGTGAAGCGGTCAAAAATTTTGAGAATGAATTTGCCCGCTATACCGGTACCGGCTATGCTGTGGGAACCGGAAACGGCTTGGATGCTTTGCGTCTGATTTTTGAAGCTTATAAAATAAAAGGAAATTTAAAAACGGGGGATGAAGTTTTGGTTCCGGCTAATACATATGTTGCCAGTTTTTTAGGAATTTCTTTGGCCGGACTTGTACCCGTGCCCGTTGATATACATCCTGATACGATGAATATCAATCCGGATTTGGCCCAAGAAGTAATCGGTCCAAAAACAAAAGCCGTGATGCCCGTGCATCTATATGGACAGACAGCTGATATGACGGGGATATGGAATTTGGCGGATAAATACAATTTATTGGTAATAGAAGATGCTGCACAAGCACATGGTGCCTATTACGGAGAAAAAAAAGCGGGAAACCTTGGCGATGCAGCAGCTTTTAGTTTCTATCCGACCAAAAATTTAGGAGCACTTGGAGACGGAGGAATGATTACAACAAATGATCCGGAATTGGCTGAAATTATTTCCGAATTCCGAAATTACGGGCAAGAAAAAAAATATATCAGTAAATACAAAGGAATTAATTCCCGATTGGATGAAATACAAGCTTTATTTTTGCGGGAAAAATTGATTTTTTTGGATGAAATAAACCGGAAAAGAAAAGCAAACGCACAATTTTACTTCTCTCATATCAAAAATCCGAAGGTGGACTTACCTGTAATCGATCTAAATGCGGATTCTGTTTTTCATCAATTTGTTATATTGATTAATGGGGATAGAAGCCGGTTTCGGGATTATTTATTAAAAAACGGGATTGAAACACTTATACATTATCCTGTTCCTCCGCATAAACAACCGGCATATAAAGAGTTGGAAGATAATTTTCTGCCTGCTGCCGAATATGTTTCCCGGCGAATCGTCAGCATACCCATTCATGAGGAATTAAGTAAAGAGGAATTGAGATTTATAGCAGAAAAAATAAATTTGTTTGAGTAATCCGAAAAACATAATAAGAAAAAATATATGGATTAAAATTTCCAGTTTTAATTCTGCCGCTGTTATTGCCAGATTGATAACGGCATGGATTGTAAATAAATTAATAGCCGTTTATATAGGCCCGCAGGGAACCGGTTTAGTTGAACAGTTTCGCAATTTTGTACAGAGCATGCAAGGATTATCCGGTCTGGGCATGCAGCAGGGAATGACAAAATATACGGCACAATACTCTTCTCACCCAAAAAAATTAACCTCATTTGTCAGCACTTCTTTTCGTTTGCTGTTTTTCTTTTCGTTGGGACTGGGAATCTTTGTTTATCTTTTTTCAGAAGGAATTAATCGATTTCTTTTTCCGGAAACGGATTTTTCTATCTATATAAAATTAACCGGTCTTCTTCTTCCGGTTTTGGCTTTTAATTTGGCTTTTAATGCGTTTCTAAAAGGTCTTCAAGCCTATAAAACAATAACCTATATAAATATTTCGACCAATGTTTTTGTGGCAATATTGGCGTATTTTTTAATTGGAAATTGGCAATTATCCGGTGCCATGGCTTTGGTTATTATTATTCATGTAATTTTATTTTGTGTAGAGGTTTTTGTACTTTTTAAAAAGAAATATATTACATATTTGAATTCCGGTATTTTCCAAACTATTAATTTGAAACGTTTGTTACCTTATATGATTATGGCCTTGGTTACAGCAGTAGTTGCTCCTTTTTTCAGTATTTTAATCCGTAATCATATTTTTAATTTTTTTGAGTCCAACGGAGAAATTTATGCGGGTTATTGGGATGCTACAAAAAAAATCAGCGCTCTTTTTTTGAGTTTAATTGCACCTGTTTTTGCGATGTATTATTACCCGCAAATGGCTATCATAACCAATTCGATAGAATTTAAAAGGGAAGTAAAAAGGTTTTTGAAACAAATTTTCCCTTTGCTGATAACGGGTTTAGCAGGTATTTATTTTTTCAGAAAAATATTGATTCGCCTATTTTTTTCTTCGGATTATCTTCCTATGGAAAATTTGTTTTTTTGGCAATTGGCAGGAGACTTCTTTCAAGTAGTTTCTCTTCTGTTTGCCTATTTAATGCTGGCCAAAGCACATATAAAATTATATATTTTTTCCGAAATCGGATTCTGGTTGAGCTATTATTTATTAACTTTGTGGCTTACAGTTTATTATGATTTACAAGGAGTAGTGATAGCTTATTTTTTATCTTATTTTTTATATTTTCTCTTTGTATTTGCTGTTTACGGAAAATATTTACGAAATAAAAACATTGCAATAAAATGAAAATTTTAATCATTAACGGACCTAATCTCAATCTGTTGGGAAAACGACAACCCGAAATTTACGGGACTGTAACTTTTGAAGACTTTTTAAAGGATTTGAGAAAAGAATACCCCGGAATAAAAATCAATTATTACCAGACCAATCATGAAGGAAGTATTATAGACAAATTACAGGAAGCCGAGAATGAGGAATATTTGGGTATTATTCTCAATCCTGCCGCCTATACACATACTTCCATTGCCATTGCCGATACTATTTTGGCGATGCAAACTCCCATTGTTGAAGTTCATATTTCGGATATTTCAAAAAGAGAAGGCTTCCGTCAAATTTCTTATATCGCCGATTATGTGACGGCGCGAATCATGGGAAGAGGATTGGACGGTTACCGTGAAGCAGTTCAGTTTTTATTGGATATAAAAGATGAATAAAGATGAAAAAACTATTTTTTATAAGACACGGAAAAGCCACTCATGAACCTATGCCCGATGAAAAACGTTTTCTGACCGAAAAAGGCATTAAAAGAAGCCGTAAATATGCCAAAAAACTTAAAAAAGCGGGAATAAAACCCGACCTTATTTTAAGCAGTCCCGCGGTAAGAGCCCGTCAAACAGCCGAAATTTTTGCCGAAATTTTGGATTATCCCAAAGACAAAATTATTTTAAAGAAAAATTTCTATTTTGAGCCGGAAGAATTGGTATTAAACGAAATTTTGAGTTTGCCCCCCGAAGCGGACACGGTTTTTCTGGTGGGTCACAATCCTTTATGGACCGATCTCGCCGATTATTATTCAAATGATGAAATTTGGCATTTACGCACAAGCGGAGTAGCGGGTATTGGTTTTGATACGGACGATTGGACCGAAATAGAAACGGCTCCGAGAAAAGATCTTATATTACTCAATTAAACCGCCACTTTTCCTTTTATATGAGGATGCGGATTATAGTTTTCAAGACTAAAATCTTCAAATTTAAAATCAAAAATATTTTTTACTTCCGGATTGATTTTCATTGTGGGCAATGGACGCGGCTCGCGGGATAATTGCAGTTTTACCTGGTCGAAATGGTTTTTATATATATGTACATCGCCAAAAGTATGTATAAATTCCCCCGGTTCAAGTCCCGTAACTTGTGCCATCATCATGGTGAGCAACGCATAGGAAGCAATATTAAAAGGGACGCCCAGAAAAACATCGGCGCTTCTTTGATACATCTGGCAAGAGAGTTTCCCGTCCGAAACATAAAATTGAAAAAAAGCATGGCAAGGAGGGAGAGCGGCTTTCCCGTCGGCTACATTTTGGGCAAAAGATTTTGAGGTATCCGGCATTACTGAGGGATTCCAAGCCGTTACCATCATCCTGCGGCTCTCGGGTTTATTTTTTATCATATCGATGACATTGGAAATCTGGTCAATACCTTCATTATTCCAGTTTCGCCATTGTGCACTGTACACCGGTCCCAAATCTCCGTCTTCATCGGCCCATTCATTCCATATTCTCACACCGTTTTCTTGTAAATATTTAATATTGGTATCACCGGCAAGAAACCATAAAAGTTCATGAATCACCGATTTGAGATGAATTTTTTTTGTAGTAACCAATGGGAAACCTTCTTGCAAATCAAAACGCATTTGATAACCGAAAACACTTCTTGTTCCGGTTCCCGTACGGTCGTCTTTGTCGGTTCCTTTATCGAGAATATGTTGTAATAATTCGAGATATTGTTTCATAATTTATGGGTTGGATAACGCAAAAATACAAATTTATATTTTAGTTCGTTTGGAGGATTAAAGCGATAAAAAATTAAAAATATTTCCAATTTATTATGCACGCATAATAAATTTTTCGTATATTTGAGACGAAACAAAGAATTTAGTGTATGAAAATGTTGAAAGAAAAGACCATAGATCAGTTAATTAGAGAAACCTGGATGCAGATAACCAAATTATATAATGAAGAGGCGGCCAAATATGAAGGCACGATGTCTGTCGGTTATGTATTACTTAAAATCGACCCTGTTTTGGGGGCACCTTCAACCAGCTTGGCGCCAAAATTAGGAATGGAACCTACCAGTTTATCCAGAACTTTAAAAAAAATGGAAGAAAAGGGATTGATATATAGAGAACCCAATCCGGACGACGGAAGAAGCGTTTTAATTAAATTAACCGATTTAGGTTTGAGAATGAGGGATAAATCAAAGGAAACGGTTTTGCGTTTTAATAAAGTACTGAATGAGAGTATTCCCGAAGAAGAATTGGAAACCTTCAAAAAAGTATCCCGGCAAATTTTACAATTAATAAATGAAAATAAAATTTTTAATAAATAAATATATAGTAACCTAAACTCATATAAATATGAAAAGAAGAATAGAGAAAGCAGCAGTCATTGGATCCGGTATTATGGGATCGGGTATCGCCGCCCATCTGGCCAATACCGGTGTACAAGTACTTCTGTTGGATATTGTTCCGAGAGAACTAACCGAACAAGAAAAAGCCAAAGGTCTTACTTTGGAAGATAAGCAGGTGCGTAACCGCATTGCAACGGAAAATTTACAAAAAGCCGTGAAATCAAAACCGGCAGCCTTTTATCATAAGGATTTTGCTAAAAGGATAGAAGTGGGAAATACGGAAGACGATATGCCCCGATTAGCAGAAGTGGATTGGATTATAGAAGTTGTTCCCGAAAGATTGGATATCAAAAAAGCCGTTTTTGATCAAGTGGAAAAATACAGAAAACCGGGTACAATAGTATCCTCAAATACTTCCGGGATTCCCATTCATTTAATGGCAAAGGGTCGCTCGGAAGATTTTAAAAGAAACTTTTTGGGGACTCATTTTTTTAATCCCGTACGTTACCTCAAACTTTTAGAAATTATACCCACTGAGGATACAGATAAGGAGTTGGTAGATTTCTTTTTGGAATACGGAGATAAATATTTAGGTAAAACTACCGTATTGGCCAAAGATACACCGGCCTTCATCGGAAATAGAATCGGAGTTTATGGGATAATGGATATTTTCCATTTAGTGAAAGATTTGGGATTGACCATAGAAGAAGTCGATAAATTAACAGGTCCGATAATCGGGAGACCGAAATCGGCTACATTCAGAACTGCCGATTTGGTAGGGTTGGATACATTGGCACATGTGGCCACAGGCTTATATGAAAATGTGCCGGAAGATGAGGAGCATGATGTTTTTGCCTTACCCGATTTTGTAAAATATATGTTGGAGCACAATATGTTGGGTGACAAAACCGGTCAAGGTTTTTATAAAAAGGTAAAAAAAGACGGTAAAAAAGAAATTTTGGTTCTTGATTTGGATACCATGGAATACCGGCCCAAGCAAAAAGCCAAATTTGCTACGCTGGAAATGGCAAAACCCATTGAAAATATCAAAGACCGATATAAAGTATTAATTAAAGGAAAAGATAAAGCAGGCGAATTCTATCGTAAAACATTTAGCGGAATGTTCTCCTATGCTTCTCATCGTATTCCTGAAATAGCGGATCATTTATATCAAATTGATGATGCGATGAAAGCAGGTTTCGGTTGGAAATACGGTCCATTTGAAATATGGGATGCAATAGGAGTGAAGAAAGCTGTTGAAATGATGGCCAAAGAAGGAAAAGATATTCCGGATTGGGTGGCACAAATGTTAGCAGAAGGCTACGAAAGTTTCTATACTGTAAAAGACGGAGCTACTTATTATTATGATATAGCAAGCAAGTCCTATAAGAAAATACCCGGACAAGACAATTATATATATTTGGATAATTACCGTGCTACCCATACTATATGGAAAAATGACGATGCTTCTATCATCGACTTGGGTGACGGAATTATCGATATCGAATTCCATTCAAAAATGAATACCTTGGGTACGGGTGTGATTCAAGCCATTAATAAAGCCATTGATTTGGCAGAAGAAAAATATGACGGATTGGTAATCGGAAACCAAGGAGAACAATTTTCCGTTGGTGCCAATCTGGCTTTGGTATTAATGTTAGCCATCGAGCAAGAATGGGATGAACTTTATATGGCGGTAAAAACTTTCCAAGATACAGCTATGCGAGTTCGTTACTCTTCAATTCCGGTAATTGTAGCTCCTCATGGAATGACTTTTGGAGGAGGGGCTGAAATTACCCTGCATGCCGATAAAGTAGTAGCTGCTGCCGAAACTTATATCGGTCTGGTAGAATTCGGAGTGGGATTGATTCCCGCCGGAGGCGGAACCAAAGAATTTGTTTTAAGAACTTCCGACAGCTTGGTAAAAGGGGATGTGGAAATCAACCGTTATATGGAATCTTTCCTTACCATTGCCATGGCAAAAGTGGCTACCAGTGCTTATGAAGCCATTGATTTGGGCTTCTTGAAAAAAGATCGGGATGTAATTGTTCTAAACAAAGACCGTCAAATTGCTACCGCCAAACGTCATGCTTTGCAGATGGCCGAAGACGGTTATGTAAAACCTATCAAAAGAACGGATATCAAAGTTTTGGGACAAGAAATTTTGGGAACCTATATGGTAGGAACCGACAGTATGAAAGCAGGAAGGTATATTTCCGAGCATGATAAGAAAATTGCCGATAAATTGGCTTATGTAATGGCAGGAGGCGATTTGTCAGGTCCCGGTAAGGTTACCGAAGACTATTTGATTGAATTGGAAAGAGAAGCTTTCTTAAGCCTCTTGGGCGAAAGAAAGACTTTGGAACGTATCGATCATATGTTGAAAACCGGAAAACCTTTGAGAAACTAAAAAGGTTGATTTGTTTCACTAAAAATTAAAATAATAAAAAAATGAAAGAAGTATATATATTCAAAGGATTTAGATCGGCCGTAGGAAAGGCCAAAAAGGGAAGTTTTAAAAATTACCGTCCCGATGATCTTTCTGCCGATGTAATCAAATACCTTTTAAAGGAAATTGAAAAAGACAGTAACGGGAATTTTGATAAGAAGATGATTGATGATGTAATTGTAGGAAATGCTATGCCCGAAGCCGAACAAGGACTCAATATGGGGCGTATGATCGCCTTGATGGGATTGGATGAAATCAGTGTACCCGGACAGATTATGAACCGTTTTTGTGCCAGTGGTTTAGAAACGATTGCTACCGCTGTGGCAAAAATACAAGCGGGTCATGCAGACATAGTTTTGGCCGGAGGTGCCGAGAGTATGTCTATGGTTCCTATGGGTGGTTTTAAACCTGCCTTAGCCTATTCTGTGGTTAAAAACGGACATCCCGATTGGTATTGGGGAATGGGTTTAACCGCTGAAGAAGTAGCCAAGGAATTTAATATATCCCGGGAAGAGCAAGATCAATTTGCTTATGAATCGCATATGAAAGCAGCCAAAGCGATAAAAGAAGGCAAATTCAAAAATCAAATTGTACCCGTGGAAGTGGAAGAGATTTATTTTGACTCTAAATCCGGCAAAAAGAAATCAAAGAAATTCATTATGGATACCGATGAAGGTCCACGTCCTGATACCACTTTAGAAAAATTGGCCAAATTAAGACCTGTTTTTGCCCAGGGAGGAACTGTTACAGCAGGAAATTCTTCACAAACTTCCGACGGAGCAGCCTATGTAATGGTAATGTCGGGAGAAAAAATGAAAGAACTCGGATTGAAACCCTATGCTCGTTTGGTAGATTATGCCGTAGTGGGAGTAGAACCTCGTATTATGGGAATCGGGCCGATGTATGCTATTCCAAAAGTTTTGAAAAAAGCCGGAATGAAAGTAGAGGATATGGATATTATTGAGTTAAACGAAGCTTTTGCTTCTCAATCGGTTGCGGTAATCAAAGGGCTGGGTCTGGATCCTAAAAAAGTAAATCCTAATGGAGGTGCTATTGCATTGGGTCACCCTCTTGGAATGACCGGAGCCAAATTAACCGTTCAGTTGCTCGATGAATTAAAACAAACAGGAGGAAAATACGGTATGGTCACCATGTGTGTAGGTGCCGGACAAGGAGCAGCAGGTATTTTTGAATTTCTTGACAGATAAACTTTTTATGCTGAAAAGTGCCATGCACTTTTCAGCATAAATCTTATATAAAATTTTATTCAATTATTATGCGCGCATAATAAATAACTTTAAAAAAATAATACTTATGAAAAAACAAGGAGCTGATTTTATAATCAAAGATTACACTTCCGATGATATTTTCATCTTAGATGAATTGACAGAAGAACAAAAAATGATGGCGGATGCCACCAAAGATTTCGCCGATAGAGAAATTTTACCTAAAAAACCCGAGTTTGAACACCATAATTACGACCTGGTTTTGGATATTATGAAAAAAGCCGGGGAAATGGGATTGTTAGGAGTAGGAATTCCCGAAGAATACAATGGTTTAGGAATGGATTTTACCACAGCCATGTTAACCTGTGATAGAATTTCCGGTGTAACCGGTTCGGTGGCAACTGCTTACGGAGCCCATACAGGAATTGGGATGATGCCTATCTTCCTTTATGGAACTCCCGAGCAAAAAGCAAAATATTTACCAAAATTATCGACAGGAGAATGGATAGGTGCTTATGCCCTTACCGAACCCGGAGCCGGATCGGATGCTAACAATGGTAAAACTACTGCCGTACTGTCCGAAGATGGAAAACACTATATCATCAACGGCCAAAAAATGTGGATCAGTAATGCAGGTTTTGCCAAAACTTTTATCGTTTTTGCCAAAATTGTAGAAAATGGTGAAAAAGATAAGAAATTAACAGCTTTTATAGTAGAGTATGATCCTGAAAATCCTAACGGAATCGAATTGGGAGAAGAAGAACACAAATTAGGAATTCGTTCGTCTTCCACTCGTCAAGTTTTCTTTACCAACACCAAGGTTCCCATTGAAAATATGCTTGGAAAACGTGAAGAAGGCTTTAAGATTGCGTTAAATGTGTTGAATATTGGACGTATTAAACTCTCTGCGGGTATTGTGGATGCAATGAGACGAATTATAGGAGAATCAATCAAGTACGCCAATGAAAGAATTCAATTCGGACAACCGATTATCAATTTTGGAGCTATCAAAAAGAAAATTGCCGAAATGACAACCAAAACTTATGTGTCCGAATCGGGAATTTATCGTGCCTCAAAGGATATTAGTGATAAAATTGCGGAATTGAGAGCAGAAGGTTTATCAGAACCTGAAGCCGAAAAAAAAGCTTTTGAAGATTATGCTATTGAAGCGGCGATATTGAAAGTATTTGTTTCTGATAATGCACAATATGTAGCCGATGAAGGTATCCAAATATTCGGTGGAATGGGATTCTCTGAAGAAGCACCTATGGAAAGTTATTGGAGAGATTCGAGAATTACCCGTATTTATGAAGGAACCAATGAAATTAATCGACTATTGACTGTAAGCATGCTATTGAAAAAAGCTTTCAAAGGTCAATTGGATTTATTGGGACCGGCTAAAGCAGTTGCTGGTGAATTGATGGGAATTCCTTCCTTTGATAAACCCGAATTCAAAAATCCGTTGGATGAAGAATTGGAAATGATAAAAGGTTTGAAAAAAGTATTTTTGATGATTGCCGGAACAGGAGCTCAAAAATTCGGAGATAAACTTGGCGGACAACAACAATTAGTATTGGATGCCGCAGATATCTTGATTGATATTTATATGGCTGAAAGTGCCATTCTTGCTACTCAAAAGAAAATCAAACATAATCCGGATGCAAATTACGAAGCTGAGATTGCCATGAGTAAACTCAATTTGTTTAATACGGTAGAAAATGTCAAATTCAAAGCAACGGAAGCTATCTATTCTATCGCCAGTGGAGATGAGTTACGCATGATGTTAATGGGTGTTAAACGTTTTACAAAATATAACAATACGCCCAATTTGAATGAATTGAGAAGAGTAATCGCCAAGAAAGTAAGAGAAGATAACCGTTATGCTTTTAATGGATATTAGAAAGTAAATTCTAGCCTTAAAAAGTTGGATTTATTTTGGTTAATGTGTAAAAAAGCGGGCTTTTGGCCCGCTTTTAATTTATCATACCAAACCGCCATTAAGTTATGTAAATAGAAATTGAGTAATTTTTGTTACGGATAATGAAAAAAATTATTGCATAGCAGTAGCTATGGAATGATTTTTTGAAGCAATACGGGGCAAAAAGAAACAATTTATATAAATAATATTGATGGCGGTTTGGTATCAGATAAGAACAAGTATTAATATTTGAATCCGAAATCGCCGGGTATAATTCCGGCAGTAAAAGTTTTTATCTTTTGTCCGTTAGTTAAATCATAAATTACCACATCTCCTTCTTGTTGATAATCCTTTGCATCGGAAATAAATAGTAAACCTTGGTTGGCTTCCATATTATACAGTAAAGAACCATCATATGTTATATAGGCAGAAGTGGGTAAAGCACTATCTGTTATGTTCATTTTAAAAACATCATTTCCGATATTATAATATAATTGATCTCCATCTTTGGATAAATGTGCCGGATGAATGTTTTGGGGGAAGTCCATGTTTTCTATTACATTAAGTGTAGTTAGATCTATTTTGGTCAATTTTCCACCGGTTTCATTTCCTGTCCAATCCGGTTCACCACCACTTAACACCCACAGGTAATTATCATCCATTACCATTGAGTTGGGACGGTCACCTACTGGTATGGTTTTGGAAATTTGCATGGTATTCAAGTCCAAAACACTTACAATATGATTGGTTGACCAGGCTCCTTTATGAGCGATAAATACATAATTTTCATAACGAGCCAATTGTTCGGGGCCTACTTCTACGGGAATTTTATCAATTACCACGTCATTATAGGTATCGAGTACCGCCAAATAATCATCGGTATTATCGCTCCCCATTCCCCAGCAAGAAACAACGGCTCGTTTCTCAGTGGTTTCAATGGCATATCTGGGAGTTCTTAATTCACTGGCAATGGTAAGCTTTCTTTCCAAGTTTTTTTCTTCTGCCACTTCAATTTTGTTAGAACCCGACACAACAATATATACTTTGTCATTAATGAAAGCAATAGATTGAGCTTGATCTCCCAAAGCGGTTTGATTTACATTATAATAAACATTATTTTCAATGGTGTTATAATCCTTATCAATAAAACTTAAAGAAGAATTTCCTTGTCCAAAATTTCCTTCATTGACTACAAATACTCCCTCTTCATATTTTCCGGGAGGGATAACTGTGGTTGTTTTTTCACAAGATTGTAATCCGATGATACTTAATGCCAATGCTAATAATAATAGATTTTTTTTCATATTTGATTTATTTTTAAAGTTAAATTTACAAAATAGTTTGTTCCCGGTTGGGGCCGGGAAGGAAAGTTTTCATAATATTGATTAAATATGTTATTAATTCCCCCTCCAATGGAAGCATAATCATTTACTTTATATTGGGTTTTTACATTTAATACCGCATAGGGAGATAGAAAAAGGGTATTGGAGGTTGTAGTATAAACTTTTCCAAGTATTTTCGTTTGCAAGAATGCAGATAGTTTACCAAATTTATATTCTATTCCGGCAAAAGCAGTATGAATCGGAGTGAAAGGAATTAATTTTTTTGTCTTGGTATTTAAAACCTGTTGAAAAACATATTCTCCTAAAAATATAAAATTATGATTCCCTATGCTCCATTTTTGTTCCCATTCCAATTCTATTCCCCGTGAAAGACTCTGTTCAATATTTATAGGTTGCCATATATTATTATTAAAAGGTTGCCATTTGATTAAGTCTTTGCTATTTATATAAAATCCTGTCAATTGCCATTCCGAATTTTTTAATTTGATTTTTATAAAACTTTCAATTCCCAAGCTTTTTTCAGGTTGCAAATCGGGATTTCCCCCGGGTGTCCAATATAAATCATTAATAGTAGGGGTTTTGTAATTGTTTGAAAGAGAAAATCCGGTTTTTAAGTTTTTATTCTTATTTGAGAATTCAGCTTTTAGACGTATAAGAAACGGAGCCTTATATGCCGAATAAAAAGGCTTGCGTATACTTATGTTCCATTCGGTTTTAGGCAAATAATAAGCAATATTCCCATAAAGAGAAAAAACTTTTTCAAAAGGGGTTCCTATGGAAGAGCCATTAGCTTTTGTGTATTGAGTTTCTTCGCCTAATAGAAAATGTATAGAATTTTTCCGGTAAAGACTTTCGTTTTTTATGATAAAAGTTCGCGCATAACTTGCTTGATGCTCTTGACTGTCCTTATTCGGAAAATAGTCAAAGGATTCATATACTTCCCCTAATATAAGTTTATTTGAAAAATATTTTTTTTGAAAATTCCAGTGCAATGTCTGTTGCCAATTTTGCATTTCTAAAAAAGATTCGGATGCTGCGTATAAGGTGGCACTCAAAAATCGTCGTGTATGATTTTTATGAAAATGATAGAAAATTTTATTTTTTTTGTTAAGCTTATATGCCGTATCCAGAAAAAAATCATTTCCGGAGTACTCCCCGTTTTTATTTGTAATAGTCGTACCGGGGTATAGATAGTCATTCTCAGAATATTGAGAAGTAAATCCAGCATCAAAAAATATCCGCCTACCGGATAGATGTATTTTTGATTGATTAAGAAAACTATTATAACTTCCGTAAACAGTAGTATTTTCAATAGCCGTTTTTTTATGAAAATCTATCTTATTTTCCAAAAGAATTACTCCTCCGATGGCTCCGTCACCGTATAAAACACTTTCTCCTCCCTTTTTTAGCAGGAATTTATCAAAGCTCCCCGTTAAAAATGTATTAAAATCTACTTGTCCATTGAGTTTTGAGTTTATAGGAAGCCCATTCCACATTACTAATGTATGAGAAGCATTTGTGCCACGCAGGGAAATGCTTGCGAGCATACCTCTTCCGTATTCTTTGAAATAAACCGAGGTATTATTGTTTAAAAACTCTTTGATTGTAGCGGATGAAGATAAATTTCGAACAGTTTTTTTCAATTCATTGCTCAAGTCTTTTGTATTGAGTAACAAGTCGGATTTCTTTATATTGAGGAAAACAGTATCCAATTTTTTTTGCACTTCGTTGTATTGAGCAAATGATCCGGCCCAAAAAGTAAAAAATAATATGAAACAGAAATATTTTTTCATTTTATTCCGGCTTTTCCTCCGAAAGCCTTTATAATTATCAGTTAAGATTTAGCAGGTCTCCTGGCTTGCGTCTTTATTACGGCCTTCCCATTGTATTCTACAACAGTGGCGAGGATGTAATAAAGCTGAATAGCTTACAGTTGCGGGGACAGCCCGGGATTTACACCCGATTCCCTTTTCATCCGCTTTTTGCGGAACTAAATCAAAGCAAATATATAAAAATCTATTAACATGTCATGAATGGAATCAATAATTTTAAAAAAGAGATTGCTATAAATCTTTTACATAATTTTATAACATTTTCAGAAATAAATCGCCTAATTTTGATATGTAAAAATTAAATGAATGCAAATACATAAGTTACATATTCAAAATATGTTATGTCATTGTTGTTTAAAACTGGTTAAAATAGTTTTGGAACAAGAAGGTGTAAGCATTCTTAAAATAAAGCCCGGTTTTATCGAATTTGAATTTGATCCGGATAGTATATCTTTGGAGAAAATAGAAAGTATTCTTACAGAAAATGGAATGCCTCCTATAAAATCACGGGAATTACAAATTGTAGAAAAAATAAAACAGAGTGTTATTGAGTTGATTCATGATTCAGGAAATGTGGATTCCATTTTGAGAAAATCTGATTATTTGGTAGAAAAATTGGCTATGAGTTACCAACAGATGTCTAAAATTTTTTCGAAGCATGAAAATATAACATTGGAAAAATATATAATTTTGAATAAAATTGAGAAAATAAAAGAATTGATTGATACTGAAGAATATACATTGAGTGAAATTGCTTATATGATGGATTACAGTAGTGTGCAATATCTTTCGAATCAGTTTAAAAAAGAAACGGGAATCACTGTAAGTGAATATAAAAAAAATAGAAATAAACATAAAAAAATCGTCGACGATATCACTGATTTACAAGATGATTAAAAGAAAAAAATAATTGATTATGAAACTAAAAAGTAATATTGCTGTTTCCGAGAATGGATTTATGTTTGATCCTTATACCGGAGATTCATATAATTTAAATGAAACTGCCGTAGAAATTTTAAAATTATTGAAATCCGGTAAAACCAATGAAGAAATCATCGAACATTTTAAAGAGAAATATGACGTGGATGATGCTACACTAGAGCAGAATATCTATGATTTTATCGCTATGCTAAATCATTATGATTTGATAGAAAAACAATAATTTAATTCCTACTGTTGTGAAGAAAGAAAAATTGAATATTGCAGTAACCGGTCTAAACAATACTGATAATCCGGGCCCTGGAATCCCTGTAATAAGAGGCTTACGTGAATCGGAAAAGATTGACCCACGGATAATCGGTCTTGCTTATGAAAATTTGGAACCGGGTATATATATGAAGGATATGGTGGATAAAACCTACCAAATTCCCTATCCCAAAAGTGGTTCGGATGTTTTTTTGGATCGTATTAAATACATACATGAACGTGAAAACTTGGATGTCATCATACCAAATTTGGATGCTGAATTATTTACGTTTATTAAAGCCGAAAAAGAATTAAAAAATCTGGGGATACATACATTTTTACCTACTTTAAAACAATTTGAAGAACGAAGTAAGAGCCGCTTAAATGAATTTGGTGAAAAATACGGAATAAAAGTGCCGCATAGCAAACCGGTGGCAAACTATACAGACATTAGAAAAATTCCCGAAGAATTTGATTTCCCTGTATTAGTCAAAGGGAAATTTTATGATGCCTATTTGGCTTATAATTTGGAACAAGTAATTAATTATTATAATAAAATTTCCGCTAAATGGGGTTTGCCGGTGATCATTCAGGAATTTATTCGAGGAACCGAAGTAAATGTTGTGGCTTTGGGTGACGGTAAAGGCGAAACCATTGCGGCAGTTCCAATGAGAAAACAATATATAACCGATAAAGGAAAAGCCTGGGGAGGAATTACCATTCAGGATGAGAATTTATTGAAAATTACACGTGATTTAATTAAAAAAACAAAATGGCGTGGAGCTATGGAGTTGGAAATGATTAAAACTTCGGGTAATGAATATTATTTGATAGAAATAAATCCGCGTATTCCGGCATGGGTTTACTTGGCTGTTGCCGCCGGACAAAATATTCCCGAAGCCTTGGTATTATTAGCTATGGGCAGGGAAGTAAAACCTTATACTTCTTATGAAGTAGGGAAAATGTTTATTCGCTATTCTTTTGATATGATAGGCGATATATCACAATTCGAACAATTATCCATATATGGTGAATTATAAAAAATTAAAATCATGAAAAAATTAAGATACGAAAGACCCATAATTAATAAAATAAAAGCAGGAGTCCCCGATAAATACGGAATGCAGACCAAAGTAAAAATACGAACGGAAATCGATGGTGTTCCGGTGAAAGAAATTGTAGAAAAATACGGTTCTCCCGTTTTTGTTATTTCAGAAAAAACTATAAGAGACACCTATCAACAAGCTTATATGGCTTTTCAGAGTCGTTATCCAAAAGTACAATTTGCATGGTCTTATAAAACCAATTATTTGGATGCCGTATGCAAGGTTTATCATGAAGAAGGCTCTTGGGCAGAAGTGGTTTCCGGTTTTGAATATGAAAAAGCCTTGAAAAACGGTGTGCCGGGAAACAAAATTATTTTTAATGGTCCCGACAAAACGGATGAAGATATTAAAAATGCCATTGAAAATGGTTCATATATACATATTGACCATTTTGATGAGCTTTATAGTATTATTCGATTGAGTAACAATTCTACAAAAAAAGCTAAGGTAGCCATCCGGGTGAATATGGATACCGGAGTCTATCCGAAATGGGATCGATTTGGTTTTAATTATGAAAACGGTGAAGCATGGAGTGCCATCAATAGGATTATGATTTCAGAAAATATGGAATTAGTAGGATTGCATACCCATATTGGCACATATATGATGACTGCTAATGCCTATGCAGTCGCCGCTTCAAAATTAGCTGCTCTTGCAGACAGAACCAATAAAAAATACAATCATTCCATCAAATATATTGATATGGGTGGAGGTTTTGCGTCCAAAAATACTTTAAAAGGGGCTTACTTGCCCGGAAAAGATACCTGCCCGAGTTTTGACGATTATGCCGAAGCGATTACTTCTGCTTTAATAAATTCGGATATAGAGCCTGATAAATTACCTGTTTTGTTTTTGGAAACGGGTCGTGCTTTAATTGATGATGCCGGGTATTTAATCGGTTCGGTATTGGCCAATAAACGTTTGTCTAATGCACGTAGAGCGACTATTATCGATATAGGTGTGAATATTCTTTTTACCAGTTTTTGGTATGAGCACGAAGTTTATCCGGCGCAAGAATGTTCGCAACAAACAGAAGATACCACACTTTATGGACCTTTATGCATGAATATTGATGTAATTAGAGAAAGTATTCAATTTCCGCTTTTACAAAAAGGCGATCTGATTTTGATTCCACGAGTAGGAGCCTATAATATGACTCAATGGATGCAGTTTATTACTTACAGACCAAATGTAGTAATGATCGACAAAGACAAAAACTTGCATTTAATACGCAAAAAAGAAGATCTTTTGGTATTTAAACAACAAGAAATAGTACCTGATTTTTTGAGTGATCAATTTGATAAACTATAAAAATTTTTAATTCATTGGGATGAATGCTTGGTGTTTGTTGATTCAACAAACACCAAGCAAAATTTAAATTTATGGGAGAGAATAAAAAGAAAATCAAAGAAATACTCAAAGAAGGAAGTATCAAAAGCTATGCGCAAGTATTTTTTTCCGATAGTACTGCTTTCGGAATTTTATTACTACTGGTAAGTTTTTTTGATTTTTATGCGGGATTATATGGATTAATAGCTGTATTGATCACCAATATCATTGCCTTGATGATGGGCTATAACGAATTTAAAATAAAAAAAGGCACTTATGCTTATAATAGCTTATTGGTAGGTTTAGGAATCGGATTGAGTTTTGCCTTCGGTTGGCAATCTTTGATTATTGTTTTTATAGCTGCTATATTGAGTTTGATTTTTACCATTGTCATTGAAGCTTTTTTAGCTAAATACGGTTTGCCGTTCCTGAGTATCCCTTTTCTTTTGGTAATGTGGATTGTGCTGTTATCAAGTAGAGAATTATCGGCCTTGGGTTTAAGTGAAAGGGGAATTTATAATATCAATGAAATATACGGAATCGGAGGGAAATTTTTGGTGGATATTTATCAATGGTTTGAGAGTATTGACAAGCCTTTGTTTCTTAAAACATTTTTTCTTTCCCTGGGAGCTATTTTCTTTCAATATAATATATTGGCCGGTATTCTGATCGCTCTCGGTTTATTGTATCATTCCAGAATTTCATTCACATTGGCCTTGCTTGGATTTGCGACTGCTTTTTTGTTCTATCAATTACTTGGAGTGGATATTACGCACTATGGTTATTCATACATCGGATTTAATTATATTCTAACGGCTATTGCCATTGGAGGGTATTTTTTGATTCCTAATAAATACAGTTTTTTATGGGTAATTATTTTACTTCCTATCGTAGTATTAATCAGTTTAAGTGCAGCAGAAGTATTAAAATATTATCAATTGCCTGTTTATTCTCTGCCTTTTAATGTAGTGGTTTTATCTTTTCTTTATTTCCTAAAATTAAGAGCAAAACACACTTTGCCTTTGAATGAAGTCATTATTCAATTGAATAGTCCCGAAAGAAATTTATATTATTATCAACAAGCACAAATGCGATTTAAATGGTTGAGCTATTTTCCTATGTATCTCCCTTTTATGGGACGGTGGAGGGTTTCACAGGCCGAAGACGGAGAATATACGCATCAAGGAGAATGGAAATACGCTTGGGATTTTGTTATTGTGGATCAAACCGGAAAACAATTCAGTAGTTACGGTGATTATGTTACAGACTATTATTGTTTTAACAAGCATGTGGTAGCCCCTTCTGACGGAACAGTGGTAGAAGTAGTTAATAATATTGAAGACAATATTATCGGTGATGCCAATTTATTACAAAATTGGGGAAATTCGGTAGTGATCAAACATACGGAATATCTTTATTCACAAGTGAGTCATTTAAAAAAAGGAAGCATTGTAGTTAAGAAAGGTGATATTGTAAAAAAAGGAGATTTGTTAGCTTTTTGTGGTAATTCGGGACGATCACCTTTTCCACATTTGCATTTTCAACTACAAGCGACCCCTTATATAGGTTCCAAAACAATCAATTATCCCATAAGTCATTATATTCGATATATAGATGACAAATATGAATTACATTCCTATGATAAACCCCAATTAAATGATGAGGTGTCCAATATGGAATTAACCACGCTTTTGACAACGGCTTTCAAATTTATTCCGGGACAGAAATTACGTTATCAATTCAATGGGAAAAAGGTGGAATGGGAAGTGAAAACCAATTATTATAACAATACTTATATTTATTGCCCTGAAACAAATTCATTTGCATATTTATATAACGATGGACAAGTCTTTTATTTTATGAGTTTTGCCGGAGACAAAACCTCGGCTTTGTATTATTTTTATTTGGCTTTATATCAAATTCCCTTAGGTTTCTATCCAGAGTTGAAACTTATGGATATATTTCCACCAAATGCTGTTTTTTCTAAAACAGAGATGATAATCCATGATGTTTTTGCTCCGTTTTTTTCAATTTATGAAGCAAAATATCAAATGATGTTTGTCGATATAGATGATGATTTGGATCCGGAACTAATAAAAATACAGTCAAAAGTGTCTCTATTCCGTTTGAATCAGAATATTAAAACCACTCGTTTTAACATAACTATATCTTCTAAAGGAATTTCATCTATTCAAAGCAGTGAAATAAAATTGGAATTAATCTAAAAAATGAAAAAATGAAAACAGTACTAAAAATAATAATCACCGGTTTATTCCTGTTGCATTTTAACAGTTCTTTTGCACAGCAAAACAAAGGTATTGCCGAAATAGATGCTCAAACCTATCAGTTATACTTACAAAAGGATTGGAAAAAACTTGTGGAAGTAGGGGAGGAAGCTTTAAAAAATAATATTGATTTTTATTTTTTAAAAGTACGTATGGGCATTGCCTATTATTACTTAAAAAAATATAGAAAAGCAGCCCGTTTTCTTGAAAAAGCTTATGCGGTGGATTCTAATAATGCCGTAGTGGCAGAATATTTGTATTATGCCTATTTATTCGGAGGAAGGGCGATGGACGCGTACCGGATTGCCGACTCATTTAAAATCGAATTAAAACAAAAAATCGGTTTTGATCAGAGCAAGGCTATAGATGCTTTGGGAATCGATTATAAAATAGATTTTATCGAGGATTATGCTATAAAAAATGTAACCGGAGATCTTGAGCAGAATGTAATTACCGAAAATAAATATTTCGGCTTAGATATAGAAAATTATTATGGAGCCGGAAATCTGTTTTATATGCATTTGGGAAAATTAACACGAGACTATAACACGTACACTATAACTAATGGTTTAGTGGAAATAATTCCGGATCGATTTAATCAATACCAAATTTATTTGGCCCATTACAGCCAAGTGGGTAAAGGTTTCAATTTAGCTTTTGCTTTGAACTGGCTTTTGATTAAAACAGAAAATGAAAGTTTGGTAAGAATCGGAAGAGGAGGACGAACAGGTATAGCTGTATCGACCAACTTAAATAGTGAATTTGTTGGTTTTTTAGGTATGCGTAAAGATATTGGAAATTTCAAATTCGGGTTAACAGGTTCCGTGTCAAATTTAAATGATGATTTCCAAGTGATTTCAGGATTTGAAACTATTTGGTACCCTTTATCCAATACCAATCTTTATATAAGTTTGAATCCTTCCTATAAATTTGAATATGCTAATGAATATTGGAAAAATGATATGATATTTAAGTCGGCATTAGGATTTAAAGTCGGGCCGCTTTATATAGAACCTGCATATACATATGGTGATATTTATAATTATGTAGAAGCCGATGGTTTAATAGCCTATAATGATTCTGAGACAATCAGTAACCGCTATGAATTAAGCTTATATACTTTTTTATCAAAAGGTCATATTAAATTATTTGTCAAAGGACAACAATATGACAAAACCAATTACTATCAATTAGACAATATAAATAAAGAACAAACTTATACTAATTACACAATAACAAGCGGAATATTATGGAAATTCTAAAAACAATTACAACAGCTTTATTTTTGAGTTTATTTTTTCTAAATCAATCAGTAAATGCACAAATAAACCAAAAGATAATAGATGCATTTGCAGAGAGTTATAAACTGGAAAAGAAGGGAGAGTTTAAAAAGGCGGCAGATGCATTAAAACAAGTTTATGATCCAAAATCCTATGAGATAAATTTACGTTTGGGATGGTTGAACTATCAAGCCGGTTTATTTACGGAATCTTCTACTCATTATAAAAGAGCAGTCGATTTGATGCCCTATTCCGAAGAGGCAAAGTTCGGACTTATTTATCCGAAAGCAGCAATTGGGAAATGGGATGAAGTGATTAATATTTATAATCAAATTTTAAAAATTCACCCGCAAAATACAATAGCGAATTATCGTTTAGGCTTAATATATTACGGGAGAAAAGATTATGAAAAAGCCGAAACCTATTTTAAAAAAGTTGTAAATCTTTACCCTTTTGGATATGATGGATTAATCATGTTGGCTTGGACTGAATTTCAATTAGGAAAATTTCGTGAAGCAAAAATTTTATTTTACAAAGTTCTTTTATATAATCCCGATGATGCTTCGGCTAAGGATGGGTTATCACGTATAAAATAATTTTTGTATCTTTGAAAGAACCTGAAAAATAATTAATTATGGGAATTCTATATTACTTACTTGTAATCATTTCTTTGATTTCATTATGGAAGATATTTGAAAAAGCAGGTGTAGAAGGATGGAAAGCTTTGATTCCTTTTTACAACCTTTGGGTATTTGCAGAAATTGTTGGACAACCCGGATGGCTTGGTTTATTGGCTATCTTGGCAATATTTATTCCGGTTATCGGAATCCTTATTTATTTTGCCATTATTTTCTATTTGAATTATCTATTGGCACAAGGATTCGGAAAAGATGTATTATATGCCATTGGTTTGACTCTGCTTCCTTTTATATTTCTCCCGATTTTGGCATTTGGAGATGATACCTTTGATCCTGATCGAATCAAAGAAAAGAAGAAATTAAATCCTTAAACTAATTACTGTCTTCTTCATTGAGAGACAATAGTCTGTTCAACCGGATTTGTGCCGAAATAATAGGGAATTTCCTTATAGCTTTTAATATATGGCTTCATTATCATAATGTTAGCTTTTTTTCCCTTGGCGATACTTCCTGTTTCCTCAGATAATTCAAGTGCAGCTGCTGCATTGACGGTAGCTGCATTGATTGCTTGTTCCGGTGTGAGTTTTTGCTTGATACAAGCTAAGGAAATAATAAAATTCATATTAAAAGTAGGAGTAGAGCCGGGATTAAAATCTGTTGCTAATGAAATGGCGATATCCTTTTCTATCATTTTCCTTGCCGGGGCATAAGGAATGTCTATAAAAAAACTACACCCCGGAAGGAGAGTAGCTATAGTGTTTGAATTTTCTAATGCAGAAAAATCAGTATTTTTCATTACCTCAAGATGATCTACGGAAACAGCTTTATTTTTAATGGCTTTTTCAATGCATCCAATAGAGGTAAATTGATTGGCATGAATCTTTGGTTTTAGTCCGTATTTGGCTCCTTCTTGTAAAATTTTATCTGTTTCGTCGGAAGTGAAATAATTCTTTTCACAAAAAACATCTATATAATCTGCCAATTTCTCCTCGGCAATAACAGGCAAAATTTCATTTATCAATATTTCAATATAGGCCTTTTTATTTTGTTTAAATTTAGCAGGAACTGCATGAGCCCCTAAAAAAGTTGCTTTAATAGGAATAGGGGAGTATTCTTTTAGTTGTTTAATCACCCGAAGCATTTTTAATTCGGCATTTTTACTTAAACCATAACCCGACTTGATTTCAATGGCTCCGGTTCCGTATTTTATTGCTTCATTCAATAAAATTTTAGCGTTTTTTAAAAGTTCTCCCTCCTCAATCTCTTCCATTTTTTTTGCAGAGTTTAGAATTCCGCCACCTTTGGCAGCTATCTCCTCATAGGACAATCCATTTATTTTATCTACAAATTCATTTACTCTGGAAGCGGCAAAAACCAAATGTGTATGGGAGTCGGTCCAAGTAGGCATTATGACTTTTCCTTTCACATCAATTATTTCGTCAAATGATTTTTCATCAATCAATTGACTCATGGAACCGAAATTTTCTATTTTTCCATTATTAATAATTAAAAAGGCATTATTTATATAAGGCAAAAGATTCATTTCCTCTCCCCGTAACTTATTTTTACCTTCTCGTGTTTGTACCAATTGGCCTATATTTTTATATAATTTTCTCATTTTTATTAGTTTGTAAAAACATAATACAAAATATTTGCTCCCATTTTTAAAGCTTTTTCTCTGATTTCCGGCGGATCATTGTGTATTTCCGGTGATTCCCAGCCGTCACCCAAATCCGACTCGAAGGTATAAAGTAAAATCAATCGACCGTTTTGATCCGTTATTCCATATGCTTGGGGTCTATTGCCGTCATGTTCATGTATTTTTGGTAAACCCTTTGGAAAATCATAAAAAGAATGAAAAACAGGATGGTCTTTGGAAAGTTCTTTCAATTCGTTATCAGGAAACAACTTTTTAATTTCTCTTCTTATATATTTATCCATCCCATAATTATCATCGATATGAAGAAAGCCTCCGGACAATAGATATTTTCGTAAATTATTTATTTCTTCTTCTGAAAATAAAACATTTCCATGTCCTGTCATATGGATATAGGGATAATTATAAATTTCCGGAGAATCGGGGGTAACCTCCGGTACTTTATCGCTTATATCCGTATGGATATTTTTATTGGCAAAATCTATTAAATTAGGAAGGGAGGTAGTAATATTGGCATACCAATCACCTCCTCCCTGATATTTTAACAGTGCTATCTGCTGGCCGAAGCCCGTCGATACAAAAAGTAATGCACTTAGTAATAATATTCGTTTGTTCACTTGGTTTTTATTCTTCCGAATCGGAGAGATTGCTTGAGCCGCTTCCGCCGGCTACCATTTTATAAACGACAAGGCCTAAAATAAATATTACAAGAAAAAAAACAGCTCCCATAATATTTCCCAATGTCCACATACTCGTGTTGTCTGATGCTAGATATAACATAATTTAAGTTTTTTGGTTAGTCAAACAAATTTAAGAATAATTTTTAATATAGTGCCGGATATTTATTCGGATTGGCTTCATGCATAATTTCATAGACTTTTTCAAATATATCTTCCACTTGCGGCTTGGAAAAATAATCTCCGTCATGACCATATGCAGGACGGTGTCCCTTAGCTGTTAAAGTTTGGGGTTGGCTATCCAAAAATTCCCAAGCATTTTGTTCATTTAATACTTTATCCAATATATAAGCGGAGGCACCTCCCGGCATATCTTCGTCAATTACTAATAAGCGATTGGTTTTCTTAACACTTTCAACAATATCATGATTCAAATCAAAGGGAAGAAGCGATTGAATATCAATTACTTCCGCATCAATTCCGGCTTCTTGTAATTCTTTGGCAGCCTGTTGTACCAATCTCAAAGTAGAACCATAAGAAACCAGTGTGATATCCTTTCCGGGTTTTAGTATTTCCACTTTTCCAACAGGCACTTTAAATTCCCCGAGATTACTCGGCATTTTTTCTTTTAGACGGTATCCATTTAAGGTTTCAATAATTAATGCGGGCTCATCACTTTCCATTATCGTATTATAAAAACCGGCAGCTTGAGTAAGGTTGCGAGGGACCAATATATTGATTCCTCTTAAAAGATGAAGTAAGCCTGCCATTTCCGAGCCAGAGTGCCAAATTCCTTCCAATCGATGTCCACGGGTTCGGATAATTGCGGGTGCTTTTTGTTGTCCATAGCTTCTATAATGTACAGTAGCCAAGTCATCACTTAAGGTTTGTAAAGCGTATAAAATATAATCCAGATATTGTATCTCCGCAATGGGACGTAAGCCTCTCATTGCCAAGCCGATTCCTTGACCTGCAATGGTAGCTTCCCGGATACCGGTGTCTGAAACACGTGTTTTACCGAATTTTTCTTGCATTCCTTCCATTCCTTGATTCACATCTCCGATATGTCCCGTGTCTTCACCAAAAGTGATTAATTCGGGGTATTTCTCAAATAATTTTTGAAAATTATCCCTTAACACTATACGTCCGTCTACCATTGGGGCATCTTCTTCATAAACAGGCTTCACTTCTTTGACATTTACAGCTCTTTTTTCTGATTTGCTCCATAAAAAATCGTCATATTTTGGTTCTATGGCTTGTTTATAATTTTTGATCCACTCCTGCAATTCTTTTTTGGAAGGAATATTTTCATTGCGTAAATATCGAAGACTTTTTCTTGCTGTTTCCATTATATCCGCCCGTTTAGGTTCTTTGTTTTGCGCCAATTTATTTCGCAATTTCAAAATAAAATTTTTGTTGGCACTTTCTTTAATTACCTTATCCAAAACAGCCATCAATTCGGCTTTTTCTTGTTTCATTGGGGCCGTATAAGCAGCCCAAGCTTTTTTGCGCGCTTCTTTGACTTCTTTTTTCGCCTCTTTTTCAATTTTGTTCAATGTTTCCTCATCTGCCAAATTTGTATCTAAAATCCATTCTCTCATTTTTTTGATTCCATCATATTCTTTTTCCCATTCAAGTCGTTCTTTCGACTTATATCGTTCATGTGAGCCGGAAGTGGAGTGTCCTGTCGGTTGTGTACATTCTTGTACATGAATTAATACAGGAGTATGCTCTTCACGGGCAATTTTCTCAGCCTTTTCATAAGTTTCAATCAAGGCGGGATAATCCCAAGCTTTTACGGTAAAAATTTCAAAACCAGGATGTTTTTCATCCCGTTGGAAGCCTTTCATCAATTCGGAAATATTTTCTTTGGTCGTTTGGTATTTTGCGGGTACCGAAATTCCGTAATCGTCATCCCATACACTCATTACTAACGGTACTTGCATTACACCGGCGGCATTCATGGTTTCCCAAAAATGTCCTTCGGAAGTACTGGCATTACCTATGGTACCCCAAGCGATTTCATTTCCGTTTTTTGAAAATTTATATGCTTCATCCGGAAGTTTTTCAAGATTTCTATATACTTTAGAAGCCTGTGCCAATCCCAATAACCGAGGCATTTGTGCAGCTGTGGAAGAAACATCGGAACTGCTGTTTTTTCTTTCGGTAAGATTTAGCCATTCTCCTTTATCATCCAACAAACGAGTTGAAAAGTGATTATTCATTTGACGTCCTGCCGAAGAAGGTTCGGCATTTACATCGGTATGACCGTATAATCCGGCAAAAAATTGCTCGGGTGTCAATTGATCAATAGCCATCATAAAAGTTTGATCACGATAGTAACCCGAACGAAAATCCCCGTTTTTAAAAACTTTTGCCCAAGCTATCTGTGGTAGTTCTTTCCCGTCACCAAAAATTCCAAAACTTCCTTTTCCCGACAAAACTTCCTTTCTACCGTCTAAACTCATATAGCGGCTTAAGTTTGCCAATTTATAATCATCTAATACTTGTTTTTTGAAATCTTCAAAACTTAATTCGTTTTTTATTTGTACGGTTTTTTCTGTCATTATTCTATATTTTGGTATTCAACAAATTTACTAAAAAACTAG
Organism: Flavobacteriales bacterium; assembly: GCA_027061855.1. GTDB lineage: Bacteria > Bacteroidota > Bacteroidia > Flavobacteriales > Flavobacteriaceae > JALSPZ01. Next base: position 15,216 of record JAMOVT010000078.1, on the reverse strand, counting down.
GTTCTTTAAAAATAATTATTGTTAAGGCTTTTGTAAATTAAAAATCCCGCTTATTGCGGGATTTTTTAGTTTATACAAACGGCAGTTTCACAATTTCCGCCGGAATTTGTTTTTTTCTGATTTGTATGAAAATTTCATTTCCGGGTTTACTATATTCTTTTGGTACATATCCCATCCCGATAGCTTCTTTTAGGGTAGGAGACATGGTTCCGGAAGTAACCACTCCTATTTTATCTCCCTTTTCATTCACAATATCATATCCATGACGTGCAATCCCTTTGTCTTTTAATTTGAAACCGACCAATTTTCTTTTTACTCCTTCTTCTTTTTGTTTTTTCAAATTTTCGGCATTCACAAAATCTTTTGTGAATTTTGTAATCCATCCTAAACCGGCTTCAATAGGAGAAGTTGTGTCATCGATATCATTACCATAGAGACAATAGCCTTTTTCCAATCTCAATGTGTCTCGTGCTCCTAAGCCAATGGGTTTGATTCCCAAGTCTTCCCCTTGTTTAAAGAGTTCCTCCCAAATGTCTTGCACATATTTATTGTCAACATAAATTTCATAACCTTTTTCTCCGGTATATCCGGTTGCCGAAACCAATATATCCTTATGCCCAGCCAAATCGGCAGTAGTCCAAGTATAAAATTTGAGGTTTTTTAAATCGGCAGAATCACCGGCTATTCTTTGTAATAATTCCGGAGAATTGGGTCCTTGGACAGCTAAAATGGAGTATTGATCGGATAAATTTTTTAATTGAACATCATAATTACTTGCATATTTATTGATCCAATTCCAATCTTTCTCTAAATTAGCTCCATTGACAACCAACATATATTTGTTATCACCCAATTGATAGACCAATAAGTCATCTACAATACCTCCGGTTTCATTAGGAAAACAGGAATATTGGACTTTTCCGGGACGTAATTTTGCTACATCATTACTCGTAATGTATTGCAAAAAATCCAATGCTTCTGGACCTTCAACAAAGAAGTTTCCCATATGAGAGACATCAAATACACCTACATTGTTACGAACGGTTTCGTGTTCGGCATTGACACCTTCGTATTGAATAGGCATTTCAAATCCGGCAAAAGGAAGCATTTTTGCTCCTAATTCTTTATGTACTTTATTCAGTGCGGTAGTTTTCATTGAAGTAGTTTTTTAATGCTTGCTAAAATAAACTTTTTTAAATTAATATTGATGATAAATATTGCCAATTTTTATTTTTTTCCACACTTGTCACAACCTTCTTTTTTAGGAGATTTGATTTGTTTTATAATTGTATAAACAGCCCAAATTAATAATAATATTATAATAATATTTACCAGCATTATTTTAAACTTTGATAAGCAATAAAGGCAGTTATATATGCTATACCCGTCATATAAAAGAAAACGATTACCGGCCATTTCCATGTTTTCGTTTCGTTCTTAATGGTAGCCAACGTGCTAAAACATTGCATCGCAAAAGCATAGAAAAGAAGCAAAGAAATGCCTACGGCAAAAGTAAAGGTAGGTTTTCCGGTAAACAGATTCTGTTCTCTGCGCATTTTTTCTTTTAACAAATGCTCATTATCTGCATCTCCCACACTATAAATAGTGGATAGGGTACTAACAAAAACTTCTCTGGCCGCAAAAGAAGTTAAAAGTGCAATACCTATTTTCCAATCATATCCCAAAGGGCGTATAACAGGCTCAATGGCTTTACCCATAATGCCTAAATACGAATTTTCCAATTTATAAGCTTCAATATTCATCTCCTGATGAGAAAATTTCTCGGTTTTTTTGATATCCGTTTCCGTTTGTTGAAATTTTTCGGGACCATGGGTTGCTAAAAACCAAATGATTATGGAAAAAGCAACGATTATTTTCCCGGCACCGAAAACAAAGGCTTTCAAATTATCTATCACAGTAATGTATATGTTTTTAAGAATAGGTAATTTATATTCCGGCATTTCGAGAATAAAATACCTTTTATAATTGGATTTTATCAGTTTACTCAAAACCCAAGCGGAAATCAAGGCAGAAGCAAAACCCAGAAAATACAAAGCAAATAAAGCCAAGCCCTGTAAATTTATCATACCGAAAATTTTTTCTTCGGGAATAATTAACGCAATGATTATGGTATAAACGGGTAATCTCGCACTACAAGTCATAAAAGGAGTGGTCAAAATTGTAATTAAGCGCTCCTTGGAATTTTCAATGGTACGTGCACCCATAATTGCAGGTACTGCACAAGCAGTTCCGGATAAAAGAGGCACTACACTTTTTCCGCTTAATCCGAAAGGTTGCATAATCTTATCCATGAGATAAACAATGCGGCTCATGTATCCCATTTCTTCTAATAGTGCAATAAAGAGAAATAAAATAGCTATTTGCGGAACAAAAATTACCACTCCGGCAATTCCCGCAAGAATTCCGTCAGTTAATAAAGCAGTTAATTCATTATCAGGTAATGAAGTTTTTAAATACATACTAAATTGAGTGAAAATACCGTCTATCCAATCCATTGGGATGGAGGCCAAAGAAAAAATGGACTGAAATACACTAAACATAATGACGGCAAAAATGATTAATCCCCAATATTTATGTAAAAGAATCCGGTCAATCCGTTCAGTAAAACCGGTAGCTTTACTTTTGTCAATGCGGTATGTTTCTTTTAATATTTCATTAATGTCTTTATATCTTTTGATTATTTCTTTTTGCAATAATTTTTTAACAGCAGTACGATCAAAAGGTAATTCGTTGATATAAGGAAATTTTTTTTCAATTGCTTCATTTAATTTATCTTGTTCCGTATATAAAATCCAATTTTTATAGAGATCATTTGTTTTGATTTTGTCTCGTATAAAATCTAAGTTTAAGGCGGTTAATCCGTAATTTTCAAAAAATCTTTTTCCCTTGCCAGTAAACATCTCCGGAATCCTGTGTTTGAGTGCATGAATTTTCCCTTTTCCTTTTTTTTCTCCGTCAGCTTTGGCTTTTTTAGCACTGATTAACATTACGGGAATTCCCAATAGTTTCTCTAATTTACCTATATCTATCTCAATACCTTTACGTTTCATTTCATCGCACATATTGATAGCAAGCATTACAGGCATTCCGAGATCTTGTAACTCGGTAAGCAAAATCATGTTTTTTTTGAGATTATTTATATCTGCCACTACAATAACTCCTTCTATATTTTCCCTGTTCAATAGTAATTCTTTGAGTACAACTTCTTCGTCTTTGGAATTCGGATGAAGACTATAAGTCCCGGGCAAATCAATTAATTCTATTAAAGTACCGTCATCAAGTTGAAATATACCGGCTACCCGGTTTACCGTGATTCCGGGATAATTACCTATTTTTTTATGCAATCCGGTTAATTTATTAAACAGCGAAGTCTTCCCAGTATTGGGATTTCCTACCAGGGCAAGTTTAATTTTTTTCTTCTTCATTGTCATCATGCTTTTTTGTTGGCTTAACATCTATCATTTCGGCAATTTCTTTTCCAAGGGCAATACGTGTGCCTCCAATTTTATAATAATAAGGAGAACCTAGTGGCGCTTTATTTATAAATTCAATTTCAACCCCGTCCACACAGCCCATTTCCATCAATTTTAGAGGCAATAAACTATTTTCACAGTTTATGGCTATTCCTTTTTGAGATGGTTTTAATTCGGTTAGTTTCATATTATTATTTAGATTGATTCTAAATAGCAAAGATAGGTTATTTAAAATATAATTAAAAAAATTATTTAATTAAACAAAAATACATAAACTAAACTAGAAAGAAAAACCATAGAAATATTGAAAAGTATGAGATGTAAAATTTAATAAAAATATATTTAATTGGGAATCAAAAACATAAATAGTAGCCTTCAAATTTCTTAAAAAAAAATATAAAAAGTTTTTGCAGAAATCAAAACTTGTTATATATTTGCACTCGCAAAGACGAAATAACAACAAGCGTTCCTATAAAAGTCTTTGAATAATTAAAGCGATTAGCTCTTCCGATAGTTATCGGAATGGTTCAGAGCATCCCGAACTTACTTCGGGAGGGTCACAGAGCCGAAGATTTGAAATAAGAGATTATAGGGCGATTAGCTCAGTTGGTTCAGAGCACCTGCCTTACAAGCAGGGGGTCACTGGTTCGAATCCAGTATCGCCCACAAAGAAGAGAGATAACTCAATAGATTTATCTCTCTTTTTTTTTATGAAATATTATTTTTACATATTATATTCCGCTTCTTTGGATAAATAATATATTGGTTCTTCTTCCAACCTTCAAGAAAGACTAAGAAAACACCTGACAAATCATAAAGGTTTTACCGGCCCCGCCAAGGATTGGAAATTGGTTTTTTATGAGGTTTTTAATTCCAAAAGTTTGGCTTACCAAAGAGAAAGGGAAGTAAAAAATAAAAAGAGCCGGAAATACATAGAATATTTGATAAGTAAATAAAATTGGTTCAGAGCATCCCGAACTTGTTTCGGGAGGGTTACTGGTTCGAATTCCCGAAACGAGTTCGGGACAAGCTCAGTATCGCCCACAAAGAAGAGAGATAACTCAATAGATTTATCTCTCTTTTTTTTTATGAAATATTATTTTTACATATTATATTCCGCTTCTTTGGATAAATAATATATTGGTTCTTCTTCCAACCTTCAAGAAAGACTAAGAAAACACCTGACAAATCATAAAGGTTTTACCGGCCCCGCCAAGGATTGGAAATTGGTTTATTATGAGGTTTTTGAATCCAAAAGCTTGGCTTACCAAAGAGAAAGGGAAGTGAAAAATAAAAAGAGCCGGAAATACATAGAATATTTGATAAATAAATAAAATTGGTTCAGAGCATCCCGAACTTGTTTCGGGAGGGGCAATGGTTCGAATTCCCGAAACGAGTTCGGGACAAGCTCAGTATCGCCCACAAAGAAGAGAGATAAATCTATTGAGTTATCTCTCTTTTTTTATTTATGAAATATTATTTTTACGTATTATATTCCGCTTCTTTAGATAAATATTATATTGGTTCTACTTCCAACCTCCAAGAAAGATTAAAAAAACACCGAACAAATCATAAAGGTTTTACCGGCCGCGCCAAGGATTGGAAATTGGTTTATTATGAGTTTTTTGATTCCAAAAGTTTGGCTTACCAAAGAGAAAGAGAAGTGAAAAATAAAAAGAGCCGGAAATATATAGAATATTTGATAAGTAAATAAAATTGATTCAGAGCATCCCGAACTTACTTCGGGAGGGTGACCGGTTCTAACTATTTAGCAAACACTTAGTATTAATATAAATAAAAGCCGGAAAAACTCTAATATATATATGCATATCTCAGAAACAAGGTTCGACAATTTTTATTAATTTTGATGGCAAAACCAAAGAAAGTGAATAAACAAACATATGATTTAACAATAATCGTTCCTGTATATAATGAAGAGGAAAATATTGACCGGTTGGAACAGACTTTTAAAGAATACTTTGACCAAAGCCCCATAAAAAGCAAAGTCCTGTTTGTTGATGACGGATCGACGGATGAAAGTTTTGAAAAAATTAAAAAATTAAGTGATAAAGATTCACGTTTTGAATATCTTAAATTTGATAAAAATTATGGGCTTAGCTCAGCAATAAAAGCAGGAATTGATCATATTTCCACTCCTTGGACAGGTTATATTGACGCTGATTTGCAAACCACTCCCTTTGATTTTGATAAGCTTTGGGAATTTATTAAGGATTATGATCTAGTGGTAGGATACCGTGGTGATAGAAAAGATACCTTGAATAAACGGATACAATCGAAAATAGCAAATGCCATACGCAGAGCATTAATAAATGATGGAATCATTGATACGGGATGTCCTCTTAAAATTATAAAAACAGATGTAGCAAAAAAAATACCGTTTTTTGATGGAATGCACCGTTTTATTCCGGCTTTGTCCAAATTGCAAGGAGCGAAAATCAAACAAGTGAATGTACGGCATTTTCCTCGTTTACATGGTGCATCCAAATTCAATATTTTTAATCGCTCAATTAAACCCCTTCAAGATGCTTTTGCCTACCGGTGGATGAAAAGCAGGTATATAAACTACGGGATCGAAGATAAAAATACCGGTATTTAATGCTTAGTTTTTTATCAAAAAATTATGTATATATTATAGGCTTTACTGCCCAATTACTTTTTTCGGCTCGATTGCTTGTTCAGTGGATTAAATCGGAAAAAGTAAAAAAGGTACTCACTCCGGAACTGTTTTGGGAGCTAAGTTTGATAGCTTCTTTTTTATTGTTTATTTATGGATGGTTACGTAATGATTTTGCTATCATGTTAGGTCAATCTTTGACCTATTTTATTTATATAAGAAATATGCAACTGCAACATACTTGGCAAAAATTACCTCGTTCTCTACGTATATTTCTTTATATTTTTCCTTTATTAATTATCTTTTTCTTTTTTCATAATAAACGTTTTGATATCCATCATCTTTTTCACAACAAAGAAATATCCGCTCCTCTTTTGATTTGGGGCGTTTTGGCTCAGGTAATTTTTACTATGCGTTTTGTTTATCAATGGTTTATATCCGAGAGAAATAAAGAATCTATGCTTCCTTTGGGTTTTTGGCTATTGAGTTTAACGGGCTCCTTTATGATTTTGGTGTATGCTATTTTAAGAAAAGATCCGGTTTTATTTATAGGACAAATTTTTGGTTTCACAGTATATTTGCGAAATATAATCATCGAATTGAAAAGTAGAAAATGAAAAATAAATCTCTAAATCTCAATATCATTTTACTTATTTTGGCATTTGGTTTACTCATCAATGTAGGAAGTTACGGAGTAGTGGAAACCAGTGATGCAAGATATGCAGAAATTGCACGTGAAATGTTTAAAGACGGTGATTGGATTCATCCTAATTTACTCAATATTCATCACTATCATAAGCCTCCTTTCACTTATCAAATCACTGCTGTTGCTTATTCGATTTTCGGGATTAACTCATTTGCCGCACGTTTTTTTCTGCAATTGTCTGTCTTGTTTCAAGTTTGGCTTGTATATCAAATAGCTCTTTTACTTTTTAGAAAAAAAGAAATGGCCATTCTCTCAGCTGCAATATATGCTTCGTTGCCCTTGGTATTGATTTCTTCGAGAAATCTTACCACAGATTCTTTTTTGACCAGTTTTGTATTATTAGCTATTTATGCTTGGTTAAAATATTATAGGGAAGAAAAATCATTTTATCTCTATCTTTTTGCTTTGAGCCTAGGATTTGGTTTTTATACAAAAGGCCCGGTAGTTTTTATTGTAGTCTTTATTTTCAGTCTTTTATATTCCTATTTTAATCCGAAAAAAAATAAATGGAATAAACATCATTTTTTTGCCTTTCTTTTATTTTTAGTTACCGGTCTATGGTGGTATCTCTTTTTAGCTTATGAGAATAGCGATTTTATTGATTATTTTCTTGGAAAACAAACTTTGGAACGCTTTGCTAAGAATTCATTTCATCGTGCAATGCCCTGGTGGTATTTTATAGTTTTGGCACCTATAACAACTGCTCCGTGGGCTTTGCTATGGCCGTATTTTATAAAAGAACAACATAATGAACTAAAAAAAAACAAAATAGTCTTAAGCTTATTCTTAGCTATACTAATCCCTATTTTCTTTTTTTCGCTATCTACTTCAAAAAGAATTCTTTATATACTTCCATTTTATGGATTTATAGCCTTGCTTACAGCTTATTTTATTCTGAATAGTTCTCCCAAAAAACAAAAAACAGCTTTCAATTTCATTTCTATCTTTTATCTGTTTTTCCCGTTATCCATGATCATTGCATTCTTTTTAGAGGCAGAATTCATCCTACCGGTTGCATTATTCATTTTTAGTATTCTTTATCTGTTTGTAATCTTATATATTTGGAATAATAAAAGGATGAATTTAATTCAAAAATTTATATACAATGCTGTTCTTTTTAGTGTATTTATACTTATTGCCTCTGGTAAATTTATGAGTGAAAATGCTCTTTTAATCAATAGTCCTAAACCTCTGACCGAATTTATAAAAGAGAAAAAACTCGATACTAAAACTATTTATATTTATAATTCCCGGCAACCTTCCATTTCTTTTGAACTAAACAAGCCAGTCATCTCTTTGTATAAAAATTCTAATGACTTAAATAGGGAAACCCAATTTGAAAATAATTTGACTTGGAAAAACTATTTGATTAATGTAAATAATCCGGATGAATGGAATTCTTTACAGAAAAAAATACAAGAAAATCAGGGTGTATTAATTACTTTCAAAGTCAAAGAAAAAGATACGATTTTGAGTAAACTAATGAAATATTATCAAGACAAAAAAGTGTTTGGAAAATATACCGTTTTCTATGGGTTAAAATAATTATCCTATATTTAAACAAATATTAGGAAAATATGCAAAAATATATTTATTTATTTTTGTTGAGTTTTATCTTTGAAAACAGTGTTATTGGTATTAAAGCTCAATCGACTTATTTTGTTTCTACACAGGGATCTGATGCCAATACGGGCAGTTTTTCCCAACCCTGGAAAACAATTGATTATGCCGTTAATCAAATACATCCCGGCGATAGTTTATTAATCAGGCAGGGAACTTATAAAGGTATGATAGACATAAGTGTTTCCGGAACGGTTAATTTACCTATTGTTATTAGAAATTACCAAAATGAGGAAGTAAATATCACGGGAAATAATCTTTTGGATGGACAGTTTTTAATTAAAATAGAACATCAGGAATACATTCAAATTTCAGGAATTATTTTTAAAGATTACCAAGTAAATGATGCACAAGGTGTATTGATCATAAATTCTTCTCATATCATTTTATCTCATAATGAATTTTATAATATCGACTATTCGACAAATGCATTAGGACAAACCCCCACGGAACAACAAAACGCACAGCCTATTATTGTGTTTGGGAGAGATTCCCAAAAGGCATCTACGGATATTAGACTGTTAAATAATAAAATCCATGATTGTGAGACCGGATGGAGCGAAGCTCTGTCTTTAAACGGGAACATTGACGGATTTGAAATAAATGGAAATGAAATTTACAACAATACGAATATAGGCATAGTCGCCATTGGTTATGAAGGTGAATGTCAGGACCCTAACTTAGATCAGGCCAGAAATGGTGTGATTATCAATAATCTTGTGTATCAAAATCCCTCGGCCTATGATTCTGCTGCCGGTATTTATATAGATGGCGGAAAAAATATTTTAGTAGAGCGCAACCTTGTTTCAGGAAAATAATTACGGAATTGAAGTGGGATGTGAAAATAACGGGCAAGTAAATACCAATCCGTCTTCCTCAGGTATTATAGTACGTAATAACCTAATATATAATAATAATCAAGCAGGTTTGGTAATAGGAGGATATAATTATCCGGTAACCGGAAAAGTGGAAAACAGTATTTTTCGAAACAATACATTGTTTCATAACGACACATCCAACTCTTACAGTGGGGAATTATATTTGAGTTATTTGGAAAATTGTCATATAGAAAACAATATTTTCAATGCCGCAAATAATGATCATGTACTTATTATTAGTGAGAATAGTTTGTCCGGAGTGGATTTGGATTATAATGCTTATTATGATGCAGGCGGTCAAGCCACTCAAATAGTGATTGAAATAAATGGAACGGAATACAATGATTTTTCCGGATACCAACAAGCTACCGGAAAAGAGCTGCATTCTTTTTTTAAAAATCCTTTATTGATTGATGTAAATCAGCCTGACTTACATTTACAATCTCATTCTCCTTGCATTGATTCCGGAAATCCATCCACTCAAATAGATCTACATGAAAAGGATATTGATGAACAATCTAGAAAAATAAATAATTATATAGATATTGGAGCGGATGAATTTGATCCTTCCTTATCTTTAAGAGATAATATAAAGGAACAAATATTGCTTTTTCCCAATCCGGTATCCGAATATATTCATATAAAAAATATTTCCGACTATAATTTTGCTATATATAATTTAAAAGGCCAATTGATTTGTCAAGGGAAAAATAAAAATAAGATTGATTGCAGAAATTTAAAAAGTGGTATTTATTTCTTGAAAATACAAAAAGAACTACAACAAGTTTTTTTCAAAATCATCAAATTATAATATATGTTCTCAAAATATAATTTAGAAATGATTGAAAACAAGATGAATAGACTATTATTATTGTGTTTTGGAATAATCCGGTAAATATAAAATTACTTTGGTTCCTGCGGCTGCACCACTTTCATCTATTAAATCCTCAAAAGTTATATGATATTTATGTTTATATTTTTCTGCGAACACTTTCAATCTTTCTTCTGTTATATTAATTCCCATAGGTTTCTTTTTTAACATACTTGATTTTGTTTTTTTAATTAGTTCCGCACGTTCCCTGCCAATACCATTATCTTCAATTTCAATTTTAATTTGTTCATGCTTTTTAAAAATACGAATCCATAGCCGCCTATTTTCTTTCTTAGGAGCCAAACCATGCCAAATGGCATTTTCTATCAAAGCCTGCAAAATTAACGGAGGCACTTTTACCTGATTTAAATCAATGGAAGGGTCGATAATGAAATCAAAATGTAATTGATGATCAAAACGCAAGTTTTCTATTTCCAGATATAATTTCATTATTTCTATTTCATCTTTCAAACTTATTTCCGGAACACCGGAGTAATCCAGAACATTACGAATTAATTTGGCGAATTTTGTCAAATAAGAAATGGATTTTTTTGGTTCATTATTAATAATAAAATGTTTAATGGAGTTTAGCGAATTAAACAAAAAATGTGGATTCATTTGCGCCTGGAGCGCCATCATGCGTAATCGAATCATTTCTTTAGAATATTGAAGAGCTATTTTTTCTCTCTTTTCAGCTTCGTTGGCTTTTAATAATTCAATTATTTCAGCGGTTTTATCTTGTACTTTTTGGTCTAACTTTTTAGTCAGTTCATCTTTCAGTCTTAAATTTTCTTCATGTTCTTTAATAATTTGCCTTTGCCATTTATTTTTTTCTTCAAGAATTAACTTTTGTTTTTTTCCGAGACCTAAGGCAAACATAAGCATTTCAAAAGTTATCGCTAAATAAAATAATACCCTGAACGGGTGGCCGGTATAAGTAAGAATATGAGATAGTACGGCCAAAATCAGGTAAACTCCGGAGCCTATAATCAAATAATACTTTATGGGAGAGCTAGTTTTGTAAAATACATGGAGTGCTTTAAGTGACAAAATAAAAATAATGGGTAGGAAAATAAAATTGTAAGCAATTTCAATAGGCTTATTATTGTGTATAACGAAAGAAAAAATCATTAGTAAAGCTAAAAACCATAAGGAATACCTTGCAAAAGTTCGTAAAATTTTATCCCATCTCGGATTATATTTATAAAGTTCAATAAAAGTAATGGCAAAATAAATATAAACAACGGAATACATCCATTTTATCGGATCATACATCCATTTTATCGCAGGCATCAGATTAGAACTTAACTTGGTTAAAAGAAAAGTGGAATCCCGATGATAGGTATATACAAAAACTAGTAAACTATAAAGAGAGTAGTAGAGATAACTTTTGTCTTTATGTTGAAAATACAGAAAAAAATGATATACGCCCAGAATAAATAAAAATCCCGAAACAAAAACTACAATTCCATTTTCGGTAGGAGAAGAGAGTTCCCGCAATATGTCAATTTCCAAAAACAATTAGAGAATATTTAAGGCTTGTAGCACTTCATTTTTATGCGTACGGGATACAGGCACAACCATACCGTTCGACAAAACTAATTCACCACCTCCTTGACGGATATATTCTCGAATTTCATCCACATTTACTATATAAGATTTATGTACACGCATAAATTTATTGGGGGGACAAAGATTTTCCAAAGTTTTGATACTTTTGGACACCAACACTTTTTTATTTCCTTTCATAAATACACGTGTATAACTTCCTTCCGACTTGCAATAAATGATATTTTCCGGTTCTACCAAAACCACTTTGTTTGATAAAGAAAGAGGTATTTTGGATTGCTTTGATTGTTTCGAAATAATTTGATCCAAAATGGCTTCTATATTATGATTTTCTTCCCCGGAGCCTTTTCGGTTTTGTACTTTATCAACTGCTTCCACCAGTTCGTCCGGATCAATGGGTTTAAGTAAATAATCGATGGCATTGGCGCGAAAAGCCTGTATTGCATATTGATTGTAAGCAGTAGTAATGATCAAATCAAAATTTTTATATTGAAGTTTTTGTAATAATTGAAATCCGTCAATTTCGGGCATTTCAATATCGAGAAAAACAAGATCGGGTTTTAAAGTATTTATTCCTTTGATCGCCTCAACCGGATTAGAAAATGTGGCTATTACTTTAATATTATCACAAAAATTTTCTATCTCCCATTGTAAACTTTCAATGGCTAATTTTTCGTCATCTATTATTATAGTCTTCAACATAGTCGGATTATTTTAAGTTAAATATAAAAGGATTTTTTGAATTAATTTTGTAAAGTTGATAAAAAAACCATTTAGCTTTATAAACGGTTATATAAGTATGAATAAGTAATTTTTGTAAGTTTGATTATAAAATATATCCTATGAGAGTAGTTTTGCAAAGAGTAAAAAAGGCAGATGTGGAAATATCAGGAGAAATTCGAGGAAAAATCGATTGTGGTTTGGTTATTCTCCTGGGAATAGAAAATGAAGACACCGAAGAAGATATCGATTGGCTGGTTCATAAGATTATAAATTTAAGAATTTTTAATGATGAAAAGGGGGTAATGAATAAATCCCTGCTAGATGTAGATGGTAATGCTTTGGTTATTAGTCAGTTTACTTTGCATGCAAAAACAAAAAAAGGTCACCGTCCTTCATATATGCATGCGGCAAAACCTGATAAAGCATATCCGTTATATTTGAAATTTATAGAAAAAATAAATAAAAAAATATCCAAACCGGTTCAAACGGGTGAATTTGGAGCAATGATGGATGTATCGTTAATCAATCATGGTCCCGTTACAATTATTATAGATACCAAAAGAAAAGAATAAAATTTTAATATGAAAAAGAAAAGAATTTTTATCGGAAGTTTTATTCAATCACCTGAATTGACCAAACTGTTTGAAAAATTAAAAGAAGAATTAAAGGACAAAGCAAATATTAAATGGACAAGAACACCTGAAAATTTTCATATTACCTACATTTTTTTAGGAGAAATGCCGGTTTATAAAGTGGAAGAAATTCAAGAATTTATAAACAAAGAATTTAAAAACGAAATAGAAGCCGGTCTTCAAATCAAAGGTTTGAATTTTTTTAAAAGAAAGGGAAAACCATCTGTATTGTATGCTGATATAACACCTAATGAACAATTGAAAAAAATATATCAAAAAATAAATGCATATTTGAATGAAAAAGGAATGATTTCTTCCAAAAAATCGCATTTTAAACCTCATATTACACTTGGGAGAATAAAAAAAGTGAATCCGGATTTTTTTGAATCCGTCAATCAATATAATAAGGAAAATTTAGGGGACATTTCCTCTGTTAAAGTAGAGATAATAGAAAGTAAGCTTTCTCCCCAAGGAGCTTTATATAAAAAAATTTAAATCTGAATTTATGGCATTAAAACAATTGCAAAAAGAGGTAGACCAATGGATTAAAAATCACGGGGTACGTTATTTTAACGAACTGACAAATATGGCAATTCTTACCGAAGAAGTAGGGGAAGTAGCTCGTATTATTGCACGCCGGTATGGGGAACAGTCGGAAAAGGAATCGGACAGAGAAAAAGATCTCGGAGAAGAATTGATAGATGTGATTTTTGTAGTAATGGCTCTGGCAAATCAAACCGGAACCGATCTGGATAAGATTTGGACAAAACGTTTACAGGAAAAGGCACGGCGAGATCATAAGAGACATCACAATAATGACAAATTAAAATAAAATACGGCATTATTCTTGCTCTTGAAAAACTATGAAATCATTTATAAAAAATAGTATATTTACCATAGTTATATTTTTCACTTTAACTATGAATAGTCAACCTAAAAAAGAAACGGCAATCTTTGCCGGGGGATGTTTTTGGTGTACCGAAAGCATTTTTAAGAACTTAAAAGGAGTAGAAAGCATAGTTCCGGGATATACCGGAGGCAAACGTCCTAATCCGACTTATGAACAAGTATCGACAGGTGCAACCGGGCATGCGGAAGCGGTTAAAATTATATATAATCCCGATCAAATTTCTTATGAGGAATTATTGCAAGTTTTCTTTGCTACACATGATCCTACAACTTTAAATCGCCAAGGCAATGATGTGGGAACACAATACAGATCAGCCATTTTTTATACCACTCCCGAACAAAAAGAAAAAGCAGAGGCTTATATCAAATTCTTAAATGAATCGGATGTGTTTGACAATTATATTGTAACGGAAGTAGTCCCGGAAGCTCCTTTTTATGAAGCGGAAGAATACCATAAAAATTATTTGGAAAAAAATCCTGATAATCCTTATTGTCAATATGTGGTTTTACCGAAACTTGAAAAATTCCGCAAACAATTCAAAAGCAAATTGAAATAGTATATGTTACAATTGGAAAACAACAAAAAGCAAAAACTTCTTTTAAGCATCTTTTTTGATGCCTTGGGAATGCTGTCTTTTACCTTACCTATGATAGGTGAATTTGAGGATGTTATATGGGCACCAGTTGCTTATTGGTTAATGACCAAAATGTATGCCGGTTCCGTAGGTAAAATAGCCGGAGCGATTACATTTATTGAAGAAATATTACCGGGAATTGATTTTATTCCCACTTTTACCTTGACTTGGATCTATGAAAATTATATTGCAAAAAACAAAAAATCTCTCCCAAATAATAAAAATTAAAAAATAAGTCCTAATTGTTTGGAAATGTGAGAAAAAATGTTTTATATTTGCTATATGAAATTAGTTTTTCATAATGATTAGGTTTTAGGATTAACAGAACAAGTCACATTTTTTGTGACTTGTTTTGGTTTTAGGCTTCCTCCAAAAATAAATCCACTATAATTCCCTCAATTAAAAACAAAGAATCGGCAGTAGGTTTTAAATAGTCATCTTTCAGTTCCAGCATTCCTTGCTTGATATATTTATCGGCGCTATTTAATAAATATTCTCTCAATTCCGGACTAAATCTTCCGACTTTCACCCCTTTTTGAGTACG
>JAMOVT010000077.1 GCA_027061855.1 Flavobacteriales bacterium | reverse complement strand
TATCGATCATAAATGTGAATATAGGAACCCGGAAGCACTTGTAAATGATTGGCTTGCCAATAGTCGTTATAGCCGTCGCCGTTTGGAGTAAAAAACCGTGGAGCATCAATAATATCAAAGGTTTTTGTCACCATCCCACAGCCGTTTTTGTCTCTCACATATACGGTATATGAACCAGCTTCCAATTTTTCTATTAGCTTGTCTTCTTGAAAATTAATATTATCAATGGAATATTCATATTTACCTATGCCTTTTGCATTTATCACTATATAATTATTTTCTTGAAAATCATGTACTTCAACACTCACTTCATCTGCGGGAGCCGATTCGATGATTTTAATCATTTTTGACTCCGAGCATCCTTGATTGTTGGTTACGGTCAAAGTCAATTTCGTTTCTTTGTCCACATTAATAATTCTTCCTGTTTGACCATCTGACCACTCATAAGTCGTAAAACCCGCAGGCGCTTCAATACTGACGGAGCTGTCTCGACATAAGATAAATTCATCGGGCATTTGGATTTCTATTTGAGGATATACCTCTAAAGTCAACTCACCATAATTTGTGCAAGAATTTTCGACATTAGTTATTTTATAAATGATTTGATCTGTAAACGCATTGGTATTAATATATTCACTTGTAATTTCGTTTGTGTCATTTTCTGCATCAGATAGAGTAGGATAAAATTTAATTTCAAACTCATCGGGATTCCGGCCATTTAGAATATTTTCTTTTTTTGTCTCCAAATTGAAAGTTGTATAACCATCGGTGTCAGTATCACAAATTCCATAGGGGGAAAGGGGAATAACTTCGGGTAAAGGGTGCACGAGTATATGTATGACGTCGATCGCTTTTCCCAAAGTATTTAAATTGTCCACCCGTACAAAAACTTCTTCATTATAAGGGGTAGTGTTGGTATAAGGATCGGAAAGTTCGTTTGTTTCATTTTCCGCATCTTGAAGGCTGGGGTAGTAGCGAACAATATGTGTGCCGGGTGCAGTCTGGTTATTGATAATATCAGCATCCAAATCATGGAGGTTTAGTGTTACTTTTCCATTTTTGTTTTCATCACAGAATTCCATTGTATTATTTGGCATATGTAAAGAAATGTTTGGATTAGGATAAATCGTTACTTCCATGGAAGCATTTACATCACAACCTTGTGTAAGATGAATCGTAGCGGTTACCGTATAAGTCCCCGGATCCGTAAAAGTATGTTGAATCGCAGAATGTGTGTTTTCAGGAGGATTATCGGGATAAGTAACAGCCGTGTTTCCATCTCCAAAATCCCAATCGATTAATGTAAAAGGGCGATTGGAGTTGATTTCCAAATTCTGGTCTATTTCAACCGCTAAATTTTTTAAGCCGCCTATTTGCAGAAAATAGGATTGGATGAAAGGAGGCAGCCCTTGACGAGCTGTCATGCTATTAGGTAAGTTGATAGCTTTGTACTTGTAATTACACGCGGTTCCCGCTTCATTCGGATTTTCAATGACACTGAGGTAATGAGACCCTATTCCGTAATCTACAGTATAAGTCTGGTAAATTTTCCCGTCCAATCCTAGTTGTAAAGCAGAACGGTAATTGGGCTCCCGGCTCAGCACAGTTATTTCATTATTATTAATAAGATCTATTTGATAAACCCGATCGTCGCGGTCTCCTATATATAATTTGCTGCTGTCAGGCGAAAATTCAACTCCATAGGGGGCTACACTATAGTCAAATAAAGAAACCGGATTAGAGGCTTTTCCGGTGGTGCTGTCAAAATCCAACAAATAGGCAGTACTGTCATTCATATTTGCAATAGCAATCCGGGTTCCGTCAGGAGAAGCTTTCATATAGCCGATGCCTCCGTAAATACTGAAATTTAAGTTCGAAAGGACGGCTGTATTATCTATTCCTGAATCAGTTACTTTAAAAGCATAGATAGTAGTTGCGTAGTTGCCAACCGTAGAATAGGGAATTTGATTATTGGTTGGGGTAGCGGAAAGGGTAAGCACCCAAATGGAACTTCCGTCGGAACTCACAACTGCCGTTACTTTTTCAGTAGAATGTTCTACCAAAGGAATGTTTTTATAGGTAATTCCCGAAGGATTAGGATTTGGATCCGGTGGTACATCCCCTAAGCCTCCGTCAAGACTCATATCTACAATCGTGTATTTCAAACCTTTACTTCCCTCAATTCCGTTATAGTTAGCATCAACGGTAAAGACATAATAAATATTAGGATCTTCTGGCTTTGGAACAATAATCCCGGACTGGGTGGAAGAATCACTTCCGTGTAAATTACTGCCATTTGGCATAAGCTGATGGTTGGCATTATAAATTTCAACACCATTTGTATACATCAATAAATTTCCACAGGCATCCGATATGGAAGAACATCCTTCTTCGGTATTCATTTGTCCACCACTTTCGGGAACAGGAGCCCCCGATTGGAAGTTCAAACCGGCATGGGTGCCGAAAAACCAGTGTGAAGTCTCATATTGTCCAAAAAGTTGTAAACCTGTAAATAATAAGCTTAGTATAAAAATTCTTTTCATTGTAAATTGTGTAAACTACAAATATACCTCATGATGTTTCTAAAAACAAAAAAAGACGAAAAAAACTTCGTTAAGAAAAGTATAAATTTTTATTTATAAATCTCTTCTTCGCAATAAATAAAGAGATAACCAATAAAAAACAATAATCCAGCTAATGGCAATTAAAAAATGAAAAAAAGGAATTCCTTGAAAACGTCCTATTTCTTCGCCTATTTGTTTGCCTATTTGTTTTGCGGCACTTAAACGTGTAAAAGGCTGAGGTAAAAGATGTTTGAAAGAAGCAATGGGGAAAAACCAGGAAGCCTTTTCGGCGACTTTTTCATTGAACCATTGCCATCGAATCAAGCTGTATAGTATTTGTTCAAATACCAACCATAATAAAAAGAAACCCAAAGCAAAAGCAGATCTTCGGAATAGCAATCCCAAGAAAAAAATAAACATAAAAGTCCCCAAAAGTTTCAAGAAAAAGGAAAAGAGAAAATACATCTCAGAAACTATAATACCACTACTGGTATAGTCGGAATATATCAAGCCTAAAATCAAGGATATAATAAATACAAAAAAAGTGGCCAACAGACTCAAAAGAATAATGAATAACACTTTGGAAAGCAGGAATTCCTTTTTGCTCATTCCGTCTATTAAATTTTGTTTTAATGTACGGTAGGAATATTCGTTTGTGATGGTAGAAACAATTATAATGGCAAGAAAAAAGGTGAAAAAATCGGCCATATATGTATTAAAATGCCAAATATACGGGAAGTTAAAAATTCCTTGCTCGGCCAAATGAATTTGTGTGTTTCCCAATTTAAATTTAATGGAAGCAATCATTGCAATCGAAGAAAGCAACAAAAAATAACCTGCAATTAAGATTTTACTTAACCTGTGATGTTTGATTTTGTATAATTCAATCGATAAAAGTTTTCTTATTTGCATATTAGGAATGGGTTAATTCAATAAACATTTCTTCGAGGCTGGGTTTTTTGCTGATGATTTGGTGGGCGGCTATATTTTTTTTCCATAAAATTTTATTCAGATCTTTGCCGGTCAGTTCCGTAAACACTTGTAATTTACCATTCTCTTTATGTATTACCTCATAAATTTCTGGAATGGCAGATAAGTGCCGGGCGACATTATCCGGATTATCTACTTCTATTTCCAACCAACTTTTGTGATTGACCAATTCATGCACGTTCCCCTCAAAGATTTTCTTTCCTTTTTCCAAAACTATCACATGATCACAGACTTTTTCGACTTCGTCGAGGAGGTGGGAGGCTAATATGATTGTTTTCCCTTCTTGTGAAATTTGATGTATTATATCTCGTATTTCTCTTATTCCTTTGGGATCAAGTCCGTTTGTAGGTTCATCCAAAATCAATAATTCTGGATCATTTAAAAGAGAAGAGGCAATCGCCAAGCGTTGTTTCATTCCCAAGGAGAAGTTTTTGAAAAGTTCGTCTTTTCGATCTCCCAATTGCACCAGTTCGAGTTTTTCATCTATATTTTTAGGGTTGATTTCTTTTATTTTGCAAACCAATTCCAAATTTTGCCTGGCGCTTAAATAAGGATAAAAATTGGGTCTTTCAATAATGGCACCGGTTTTTTTTAAACCTTGCTGTTGGTTGAGCCGGTTTTCAAACCATTCTACTTCGCCGGATGTTTTATTTACGACTCCCAATATCATTCCCAGCGTAGTGGATTTACCACTGCCATTAGGTCCTAATAACCCATATACTTTTCCTTTTTGGATTTGAAAACTCAGCCCGTCCACCGCCTTTAGTTTGCCATACTCTTTACTGAGATTTTTTATTTCCAGAATAGTTTCCATTTTCGCTATTTATATGTTGATAACGGCTAAGTCCCTTAATTGTTACATCCTACCGAATACGTTTAGCAGCGATAAAAGCAGATAAAAATCCTAACGAGATTAAAGTAATTAAAACGGCTAAAATATTTGAGAAATGAATTTCAACGGGATAAGCTAAGGAGGTTTGTGGAATATAAATAAACGGATGTGTAAGTTGAATATATATTACTATTAATCCGAATACCAATCCGGCTACACCACTGATTAATGTCATGCTTATTCCGTGAACCAGAAATATTTTTCGAATATCCCCGGTTTCCATTCCCAATATTTTTAAAGTACTTATATTTTCTTTTTTATCTATAATAATCATAATTAATGTACCAATGATATTAAAAATAGCCAGAATAAGAATCAAAAGAAGAATAAAATAGGTCATAAGGTTTTCAGTGTTTAACATTTTGAAAATAAGCGGATTCTGTTCTTGGCGGTTGAGTATTTTAAAATTAGAACCGATTTTTTTTTGTAAAGAAGTTTGGAGGGAAGAAAGAGTTTCAGGATGTAAAACTTTGATTTCAATCTGTGAAATTTGATTTCTATTTAGCCCAAGAAGTTCTCTTACAGCATCAATGGAACTATACATATATACCTTATCATGATCACTGGATGTCTGATATACTCCCGTAGGAAAAAAATACAAGCTTTTGAAGGCTTTTCGAGGATCTCTTATAATTCCTTTTCCGGCTTTTGGAACCATAATTTTAACTACTTCGGGATTGGTTCCGGAACTCAACATCATCGATAGTTCATTGGCTAAACCCACTCCTACCAATAAGTCTTTGGAATTCCATTCAGGAGGATTTCCTAAAAATATAGTGGTATCCAAAGGGATTACTTTAAAGAAATTGGAATCAATTCCTTTTATTTTGGCTATTTTCTGTTTATTATGATAATCCAAAAAAACCTTTTCTTCAAGGCTTTTTGAAAAAATCATAATTTCTTTTTCGCTATGTAAAACACTGTCGAGAGAGCGGGTGTAAGTAAAGAATTTTCCTTGCTTGGGAAGAATGACGAGATCCGGATCGGTGAGTTTTAATAAATTAAGATTAAAAGTGCGTATGCCTGAGAAACCCGAAAGAACTATAATAAAAGCAGCAGAGGCAAAAAACACGCCCAGAGAAGCGATATATACGATAATATTTATGGCATTATTATCACTCCTGCTGAACAAATACCTCTTAGAAAAAAAAAGAATGGATTTCAAAATATTATTTTAATCTATTGGATTATCACCGGAATTTAGTTCATGATCAATTTTTTCAATATAATCCAGTGTATCATCATTATAAAACTGTAAATCGGGCATTTTCCTCAATTGATGTTTTACCCGTTGTGCCACTTCATGTTTGATTTGTTTGGCATTTGCATTTATGGCATTCAGTAATTCGTCGGCTTTTTCAGAAGGAAAGACACTGATATAGGCTTTAGCCAAAGTAAGGTCAGGTGTAACATGCACTTTAGTTACACTGATAATGAGGTTTTTAATTCCGTTTTTTCTAATTTCTCCTTGTAAAATTTCTGCCAAATCCTTTTGAATGACTTTTGCAATTCTTTTTTGTCTTTTCGTTTCCATAATGCATTTATTTAAAAGCAAAGATAATGTATATTTGTATAAAGAACCTAAAAAATACAATATGGCTATTCAAAAAATCGAGCATTTGGGAATTGCGGTTAGCGACCTTAGCCTAGCCGAGGAAATTTTTTCAAAACTATTGGGGCTTAAAGCTTATAAAGAGGAAAAGGTTGAAAGGGAAGGGGTAAAAACCGTTTTTTTTCAGATCGGTGATACAAAGATTGAACTTTTGGGAGGATTAAATGAGGAGAGCCCTGTTTCAAAATTTATACTCAAAAAAGGAGAAGGAATGCATCATATAGCTTTGGATGTAAATGATTTAGAGGAGGAAATGAAACGCTTACAAAAAGAAGGTTTTATTTTTATATATGATCAACCCAAAGAGGGCGCAGATAATAAATTGATTAATTTCATCCACCCTAAGTCCACAGGGGGAATATTGGTTGAATTATGTGAAGAAAAAAAATAAAAAAAGAATAGGTTTTTCTCAAAAAATATTTATATTTGCACCTACAAATTTGGACCCATAGCTCAGCTGGTTAGAGCACCTGACTCATAATCAGGGGGTCGCTGGTTCGAGCCCAGCTGGGTCCACTTTTTTTTAACATTTCTTTCCTTTTATTTCGTTTAAATGAATTAAATTTATATCTTTGTCCATTATAATTTATCAATATGAACAAATTTTTTTTAATTTTTTCGATTTTTATTCCTTTTTTAGCACAAGCAGGAGGCGGAAAAAATCCACCCCCTCCGGGACCGCCACCGCCACCGGGATTACCCATTGATCAGTATGAAATCTTACTGTTTGGCGTGGCTTTATTTCTTTTGTTTGTCTTTAGAAAAAAATTAAAAAAAGCTGTTTAATCTTTCATTACTCTTTGTAGTAATTGATTGGTAGAATCATCATGTATTCTATCAATTTTTTTATGCTCTAAACTTTCCAAGATATGGGCGGCTGTTTTTTTGCCTAATTCGACTCCGAATTGATCAAAACTATTTATATCCCATAAATAGCCTTCCACAAAGGTAAGATGCTCAAAATAGGCAAGTAAACTCCCTAATGCAGAAGGAGTAATCTCATCCAAAAGCATAATTGTCGAGGGACGGTTTCCTTCAAAGTTTTTATATGGGTTTTCGTTGGCTTCTCCTTTTAATAAAGCTTCCGATTGTGCAATCATGTTGGATAATAGCATTCTATGTTGCATAGGGAAGGCCGTGGAGCGATTAATTTTCTCAGCAATAAAATTCAGAGGAACCATTTTTGTTCCTTGATGAAGCAATTGAAAAAATGAGTGTTGTGCATTTGTCCCGGGATTCCCCCATAAAATATTTCCGGTTTGATAAGAAACTTTTCGGCCGTTTTTATTAATGGATTTTCCATTACTTTCCATAAGTAATTGTTGAAGAAAATCAGGAAGGTATTTTAATTTCTCGGAATAAGGGATGTAGGCTTCCGTTTCATAACCCAATAGATTATTGTATATAATACTGGTTATGGCTCCTAAAAAAGGAAGATTTTCTTTAAATTCTTTTTCTTTAAAATGACGGTCTGTTAGATAAGCACCTTCCAAGAGTTTTTTAAAATTTTCAAATCCAATGGCTAAGGGAATGGAAATTCCGGCAGGACTCCATAAAGAAAATCTTCCTCCGACCCAATCCCACATGGGAAATATATTATTTTCGGCAATCCCGAAATTCTTTGCTTTCTCTATTTGTGTACTTACAGTGGCAAAATGTTTGGCAATAGCATCTTTACCGTATTTTTTTATGTATAATTTCTGAACACTTTCTGCATTAGTCAAAGTTTCTTGGGTAGAAAAAGATTTTGAAACAATTACAAATAAAGTAGTTTCAAGATCAATTTCTGTTAAAAGGTGGTCCAGTTGAAAAGGATCGATATTAGAAAGATAATGTATTTTTAGGTGATTTCTATAATCTTTTAATGCATGCACAACCATTTTTGGCCCCAATTCCGAACCTCCTATTCCAATATTGACAATATCTGTAATAGATTTGCCGGTTGTTCCTTTCCATTCTCCTGAAATCACTTTTCGGGTAAAGTTTTCTATCTTTTTGTTTGCATTGTGTATAAGAGGAATAATATTTTGTCCGTCTACCTTGATTATTTGATCTTCGGGGGCTCTTAATGCAGTATGTAAAACCGCTCTTTTTTCGGTAGTATTTATTTTTTTTCCGCTAAACATATCTTCAATGCCTTGTTGAAGATTCAGTTCTTTAGCCATTTTAATAAATAAATCCAAAAGAGGTTGATCGATTTTGTTTTTTGAGTAATCAAAATATATATTGTTTAGTTCATGGCTAAACTCATTCATTCTGTTTTCATCAAAAAGATCGATGATTCTTTTATTTTTTAATTCTTTTGCATAAGAAGTTATCTCCTTCCATTGTGAAGTTTCTGTCATATTCATCTTCATTGTATTTTTTTAATTTTTCTTTATAGAGAGGAAACCCGTTGAATATTGGCTCCAAGGGCATTGAGTTTTTTATCTATGGCTTCGTATCCTCGGTCTATTTGTTCTATATTATGAATGATGCTTGTCCCTTTTGCAGATAAAGCGGCAATCAAAAGTGAAACACCGGCACGAATATCGGGAGAACTCATCGTTGTAGCTTTTAACGGACTTTGACGGTTCAAACCGATTACGGTAGCCCTGTGGGGATCACATAAAATAATTTTAGCACCCATATCAATGAGTTTATCGACAAAAAACAAACGGCTTTCAAACATTTTTTGATGCACCAAGACAGTTCCTTCGGCTTGTGTAGCGGTAACCAAAACAATACTTAACAAGTCCGGAGTAAATCCGGGCCAAGGAGCATCGGAAACGCTGAGAATAGAGCCGTCCATAAAGTTCCCGATTTGGTATTTTTCTTGTTTGGGGATGAGCATATCATCTCCTTTTTTAATTAATTTGATGCCCAATTTTTCAAAAACACGTGGAATTTGCCCCAAATTTTCCCAGCTTACGTTTTTAATGGTAATTTCCGACCGGGTAATTGCCGCAAGACCAATCCAGCTCCCGATTTCAATCATATCGGGAAGGATTTTATGTTTTGTACCTCCGAGTTTTTTTACTCCTTCAATGGTAAGCAGGTTAGAGCCTATTCCTGAAATTTTTGCACCCATATTATTGAGCATCTTACTGAGTTGCTGAATATATGGCTCGCATGCGGCATTATATATGGTAGTGGTACCTTCGGCCAGTACGGCAGCGAGAATGATATTGGCTGTTCCCGTAACCGAGGCTTCATCGAGTAAAATATATGTTCCTTTTAGTTTATCGGCCTTTATTCCGAAAAAATTAGCTTCATTATCAATGACTACTTCAGCTCCAAGTTTCTTGAAGCCGTCAAAATGGGTGTCTAACCGGCGTCTTCCGATTTTATCTCCTCCGGGTTTTGTCATAAAAGCACTTCCGAAACGGGCCAATAAAGGCCCCATAATCATTATGGACCCGCGTAAACCGGCGCCTTTGGTTTTGAATTCGTCGGATTTAAGATAATCCAGGTTTAAATCATCTGCTTTAAAAGTATAGGTGCCTTTTTTCTTTTTTTGAATCTTCACACCTAAATTGCGGAGAATTTCAATCAATTTATTGACATCAATGATATCCGGAATATTGGAAATTTCAATTTCTTGATCGGTAAGTAACACCGCGCTGATCACTTGTAAGGCCTCATTTTTTGCACCTTGTGGAGTAATTTCGCCATGTAATTCTTTTCCGCCTTCGATGATAAAAGTACCCATTTATTTGTTCTTTTTCTTATAATATTTGTTTTTGCTATAATTTCCCCGCGATCTTTTTTTGACCAAAGTATTGGCGTCACGCAATTCGTTATCCGTAGTATTTAAATTAATTTTTCCGTCTGACAAAATACGCAGGTGTTCAAAAATCACCTCATCATCTACAGAATCCCTGTTCCATGTCAGATAGTTTTTCTTCATATGATTGGCAATCGTTTGAATGAGTTTGTCTTTCATTTCCCCTTCCGGCCAAGAAACCGCTACATCTATCATTTCTTTGATGATATGGCCGTAGTAACGGAAAGTATATCCTTTTTTCGGATAGGGTAATTTTCCGGGTTTTTCTTTGAAGGCTTCGGGGTCGGGTTTGGGAAAAGGAGAGTCGATATCCAAATCAAAACCGGCCATGATATATAAATGATCCCAAAGCTTATGTTGAAAATCGGGAACATCACGTAAATGGGGATTTTTGTTGCCTAATAATTGGATTATGGCACGTGCATTTCTGTTTCTTTTTTCCCGGTCTTCAATTTTTTTTAATTGTTCCACCATTTGGTGAATATAACGACCGTATTCCGGGATAATTAAGGGTGGTTTGTCGGTGTTATAGATAAATTTTTGTTCTTCCATTATATATGTGGATTATAAAGCAACCAAGCCTTCAATATGTTCCAAAGAACGATATCTTTGAATGATATCATCTGCCGAATCTTCATTTGTAACAATGGTAAGGCTGACGTATTTTCCTGATTTCGAGTAGTTTTTGTGAAAATCAATTTCCTTTCCTTCAAAAGCTTTTTTTACTTCTTCTTCATTTTCTTCTTTGTTGGGAACGATAAATTTATACATATATTTTACCGGCCATTGATCATTTTTTTCCAATTCTTCTTTTAAACGATTGTAGAAAGCGACTTTTTGTTCTTCGGAAATCGCTTGTTTTTTTTGTTCTTCACTCATTTTATTCTGTTTTCTACAAAAATAAACTATTTTTTTCAATAAAACACTTTAAGAAAATGTAAAACTTGATGCGTTAATTTTACGTGTTTGGAATTATATTTTATTGGGTTCTACTCCCATACCAAACAAAGCGAAATCGTATTTTACCGGATCATTGGGATCAAAATTGCGTAAATTGGAAGTGACTTCTTCAACCGCTTTCCAGTCGTTTTGCTTCCGGTTAAGCAAACCCAAGTTTCTCGATACGTTACCCGTATGAACGTCTAGCGGCAACATCAAAGCGGCTGCGGGTAGGTCCCATAAGCCGAAATCCACTCCCGATTTATCCTTTCTTACCATCCAACGAAGGAACATATTGATTCTTTTTGCCGCTGAGTTTTTTTCTACATTGGAGATATGTTTTCCCGTTCTTTCGGGATGTGGAATTTCAAAAAATATACGCCTGAAATAAGAAATGGCAGAATAAATATTTTTTTCTTTCTCGTAACCGGTAATAAAAACCTGTTCAGGACCACCGTGAAATTTATATATGTTTTGAAGAGCTTGTATAAAAAAAACGGCATCGATTCCGTTGAAGGTTCTGTGTTTAAAAGAAAGGAGTGATTTTAAATCTTTTTCCGTATGAGACATAACAAAATCAAAAGGAGAATTATCCATCATCCGTATCCATTTCCGTGCATTGTTAATGATGCTTTTCCGGTTTCCCCAAGCAATGGTCGCACTTAAAAAAGCGGCTATTTCTATGTCTTCTTTTTCAGAAAAAGATTTAGGAATTTGTATGGGATCGTTTTCAATAAAATCCGGACG
Organism: Flavobacteriales bacterium; assembly: GCA_027061855.1. GTDB lineage: Bacteria > Bacteroidota > Bacteroidia > Flavobacteriales > Flavobacteriaceae > JALSPZ01. Next base: position 22,112 of record JAMOVT010000077.1, on the reverse strand, counting down.
ATTATATAGAAAATATTTCTCGTCAAGCAAGTCTTTGAGTCTTGCGATATCTTCTTTATTCATCGGTGTTTATTACATCTAATTCCGTAGCAAAATAGACCATTTTGGGAGAAAACTTTTGGTTTATTTCCTCTAAAATAGGCTCTAATTCTTTTTGGATAAATTGGTCCAATATTTCTTTTGACCGGGTTTTAAATTGAATGGAATAGGAATTACCTTGCGGGTCATCGGTAACTACTTTGCTGGTGAGCGAGGATTCCAACAGACCGCTTTTAAGCATTTTTGGAATAAAATGTTTTTTGATGTAGTCGAGCCATTCTTTTTCAATGTCTTTGGAAACGTGAAAAGTAATATTGTATATATACATAACTTATAAAATTTGATTTAATTCATAAAGTTTATTGGCAATTTTGCGGTTGTCGGATAAACGCGGAAGCTTGTTCTGCCCGCCCAATTTTCCAATTGATTTCATATAGCTGTCAAAACCTCCTTTTTTAACTTTTGTGACAACCAAGGGACGTAATACTTTGCCGTCAATCAAATCCTTATAATACACATTTTGTTTAAGCATACTTTGATCAAGTATAGAAGCAAATTTATCAAGATTTTGCGGTTCCTTATCAAATTCCACCAGCCATTCATGATAAGGAAGTCCTTTGCCGGGATGAATTTGCGGAGCTACGGTAAATTCGGAAATCACAGTTCCGGTTTGCGCCATTGCTTCTTTCATTGCCGTTTCCACTTCTTTAGCAATAACATGTTCGCCGAAAGCCGAGATATAATGTTTGATTCGCCCGGTGACTTTTAATCGATAAGGATTAGTCGAAGTAAACATCACCGTATCTCCTATATTATATCCCCAGAGACCTGCATTGGTATTGAGGATAAGGGCATAATTAACTCCTTTTTCCACCTCTTCCAAAGATAAACGGGGAGGATTTTCTTCATAAAAACGATCCGCCGGAATAAATTCATAAAACATTCCGTGATTGGTCAACAGTAATAAATCATCTCGATCCTGCTTGTCTTGGTAGGCGAAAAAACCTTCGGAAGCCGGATATAACTCTATGGTATCCACTTGCTTACCGATTAATTCTTTGAATTTGTTTCGATAGGGCTCGAAATTTAAGCCTCCGTATACAAATAAATTAAAATGAGGAAAAATTTCGCCAACGGGCTTTCCTGTTTTGTTTACTAATTTTTCAAAATAGGTTTGCACCCAAGAGGGAATACCGCTAATAAGACTCATATCCTCTTTTAAAGTTTCTTCCACAATGGCATCTACTTTTTTTTCCCAATCGGGAATGATATTGGTTTCCCAACTGGGCATACGGTTTCTTTGCAAATAGGAGGGAACATACGCCGCTACAATCCCCGACAATCTTCCCGTGGGAATTCCACCTACTGCATCCAGTATGGGACTCCCTTGCAGGAAAATCATTTTTCTGTCCACAAAATCCGATTTTCCCGTTTCATAAATATAATGTAAAAGCGCATGTTTGGCGCCCATAATATGATACGGCATCGACTCCTTGGTGATAGGGATATATTTGGTTCCCGAAGTAGTCCCGGAGGTTTTGGCAAAATAAATGGGGCGTCCTTTCCAAAGTACATTATATTCTCCTTGAATAATTCTGTCGATATAGGGTTTTAGTCCTTCATAATCTCTAACGGGAACATTTTTTTTAAAATCCTCATAGGAAGTAATGGACGAAAAATTATGATCTTTTCCAAAAGCGGTATGTTCGGCGGAGGAGATTAATTGCCGAAAGGTTTTTTGCTGTGATCCTGTTTGATCTTGTATCCATTTATTATTTTTTCGAATGACAGCTTTTGCATATATCTTTGCTAATTTCGATTTTATTCCCATAGATCTTATTATTTGAAATTAAAATAATCAGCCGGATTTACGGGATATCCGTTGATCCATAATTCAAAATGCAAATGCGGGCCGCTGGTTTTTTCTCCGGTATTTCCGGACAAAGCAATTACTTCTCCTTGCTTTACCAAATCTCCTTCTTTGCGTAAAAGTTTGTTATTATGTTTGTATATACTGATTAAATTATCCGCAGATTTAAGAATAATAGTATTACCTCCCGAGCGGGTCCAATCAGAGAAAAGTATTCGTCCGTCTGCTATGGCTTTTACAGGGGTTTTGCTTTTTAATGCGATATCCACCGCAAAATGTTTTTTTTCGGCATCATAAGAATTGGTAATTTTTCCTTGGACCGGATTGATTAGATTTAAACCGGTAGCTTTTTTACTTTGTGCCGTAGAGAATTTCTCTCGTTGTTCGACTTCCTTACGTAAAAGAGAATCGACTTTTCCCGGGTTGAGTTTTAGGGTATCCGGATTGATAATGCGTTGTTTGTATTCTTTCTCAAATTCTTCGGCTGTGATTTCATTGCGAAATACACGTTGTAATTGATTTAAAAAATAATTGTTTATTTTTAATTTCTGTTCCAAGGAATCGGTTTTAATTTTTAATTTTACTACATTTTTTTTCAAGCCGGGAACTGTATATCCGGGGATATAAGTTCGTAGAGGGGTAAAAGCAATCAGAAGAGTAGTTCCGATTATTAAAAGCAAGGCAGTAATACTGACCCATAAATATACATTAAGACGATTTAAGCGTACATTAAATTTTTCTTCGTATGTATCTTCATTAATAATTAAAAGCCGGTAATGATTCGTCAGCTTTTCAACAATTTTATTTTTTTTTACTTTTTTTTCAGCCATGCCTACTTATTTAATATGTAAAAATACAAAGTAAATTTGAAACGGATAGGAAAGAAAAAACCGGTTTTGCATAAAAACCGGTTTTTTGGATATTTTGAAGTGAATGAAAATCTAAGCTTCTTTTGCTGCTTTCAAAGCATCTTGTTTGGCTTTCATAGCCGCTCTTGACATCTTCACTTGTACAACCACTACATTGTCGGGGTGTAAAATTTTATATTTGTCGTTTCTCAATTCGGAAACATAAACTTTGTCACCGATATCTAATTTTGAGATATCCACTACTACGGCATCAGGAAGATTGGCAGGGATGGCACGAACTTTTAATTTTTTAAGCACTTTGCTCATTGTCCCCCCTTTGATAATACCGGGAGCCACACCTTCCGTTTCTACCGGAACAGCTACGGTTACTTCTTTGTCAGGGAACAGACGATAGAAGTCTATGTGTAAAATTCTGTCGGTAACAGGGTGAAACTGAATGTCTTGCATGATAGCTTCGTGCTTGCTTCCGTCTTCCAATTCAATCACTACGGTATGCGTTTCCGGAGTGTAAACCAAATTCTTGAATTCACGTTCATCTGCTGAAAAATGCATGGGTTCGTCACCTCCGTATAAAACGCAAGGGACTCTTCCAGCATTACGTAAGGCTTTGGTCGCTGCCTTGCCTACGCTTTCTCTTTTAGAGCCTTTAATTGTTAATGATTTCATTTGTTTTTATTTTTAATTTAAATGATTCTACATAATAAATTTGCCGCTGATGGATTTGTGCGAATGCACATTATGCATCACGTCCGCAAATAATGGGGCGCAAGATAGCACTTTTATTTTTTTTGACAAAATTTTTCTGGGTATTGTATCAGTAACGACAAGTTCTTTTAATTTGGACTGCGCTATTTTTTCCTGAGCATTGTTTGAAAGTAGCGCATGTGTGGCAAAAGCACGTACGCTCTTCGCTCCTTTTTCGAGCATTAAGTCGGTCGCTTTGATAAGGGTGCCACCCGTATCGATAATGTCGTCAATCAATACGACATGCTTCCCTTTTACATCTCCTATCAGTTCCATTTTTCCCACTTCATTGGCTCTTTTACGCTGTTTGTAACATATTACCACATCACTATCGAGGTATTTTGAGTAGGCATAGGCGCGTTTGGAGCCTCCCATATCGGGAGAAGCAATGACCAAGTCATCTTTAAAACCGAGTTTTTTAATATAAGGAACAAAAATGGTGCTGGAATAGAGGTGATCGACCGGAATTTCAAAAAAACCTTGAATAGGGTCTGCATGCAAATCCATGGTAATGACCCTTGAAGCACCTGCGGCTTCAAGCATATTGGCTACTAATTTTGCGGCAATGGGCACACGTGGTTCGTCTTTCCGTTCCTGACGGGCCCAACCGAAATAGGGAATAACCGCATTAATATATTGTGCAGAGGCTCTTTTGGCAGCATCAATCATCAGGAGTAGCTCCATTAAATTATCCGATGGAGAAAAGGTAGATCCGATTAAAAAAACACGTTTTCCACGGATAGATTCTTTAAAAGAGGGTTTAAACTCACCGTCTTTGAAACGTTGTAATTCCATTTTTCCTAGAGGAACACCATAAGCATCCGCAATTTTTTGGGCTAACTCTTTACTGGTGGAAGTGGAAAAAATTTTGGGAGATTCTTCTTTTTTAGACATGTCGAAAGTTGAATTTTTTAGGTTGTACAAATGTACTAATTTATCTTCTTAATTGAAATATGTTTTATGCAATAATTTGTGTATTTTTGATTGATCCTTATAAGTGTATAAGATTAATTTATACCTTTGTAAAAACACTCATTATGACCATTGCTCAACTCAAATATTTATTGGCCGTTGCCAAACATTTGAATTTTACAAAAGCTTCTCAGGAATGCCATGTTACCCAGCCTACTTTGAGTATGCAAGTACAGAAACTCGAAGAAGAATTAGGGGTGATTATTTTTGACAGAAATAAAAAACCCATTCAGATTACCGAAGTAGGTCAAAAGATTATTGATCAAGCAAAAGTAATCGTGAATGAAAGTACACGTATCAATGATTTGGTGCAACAGGAGAAAGGCTATATAGGAGGAGATTACAAATTGGGAATCATCCCGACTTTGACCTCTACATTATTGCCTATGTTTTTGAAGAGCTTTTTGAAGAAATATCCTGACGTAAACCTTGAAATATTTGAAGTGCCGACCGAACAAATGATTCGTGATTTGAAAGAAGGAAAATTGGATGCCGGTATTGCAGCCACACCCTTGGAAGAGGACAAAATCATAGAAAGACCCTTGTTTTATGAGCCTTTTGTAGGTTTTATTCCTGAAAATCATCGCCTGTTTCATAAAAAAGAACTCAATGAGCAAGATCTGGATGAAAAAGATATTTTATTGTTAGATGAAGGCCATTGTTTTCGTGACAATATTCTAAATATTTGTAGTGTAGTGGCCAATGAAAAACAAGGTTTTGAGCTGAATATAGGTAATTTTGATGCATTGATTAAATTGAGTAAGCAGGGAATGGGAATGACTCTCTTGCCCTATTTGCATACGGAAGATTTATGTCCGGATGAGAAAAAATATTTGCGCAATTTTAAAAAGCCCGAACCTGCTCGTGAAGTGAGTTTGATTCATTCCAAAGATATATTTAAGAAAAATATAACCGATGCTTTGTTTAACTTGATCAAAGGGATTGTAAAAGGTGCCATAGAATTTTATGATGTGCGTATTATTAGTCCTTTACCCAAAAAACCTTTGCGATAAATGCAGTGGACAGATTATTTCAAATTTGCTAAAAGGCGTTTATATGCCGATTCAAAACCGGATAAAAGTCGCTCGGAATTTCAAAAAGATTATGACCGGATTATTTTTTCATCCGCCTTTCGTCGCTTGCAAAATAAAACACAGGTTTTACCTTTCCCTGCTTCGGATTATGTGCGAAACCGCTTGACTCATAGTTTGGAAACCGCTTCCGTTGGAAGATCAATAGGGAATATTGTGGGCGAAAATATAACCCGAAAATATCCTCAAATTATCAATGAAACCGGAATTGAGGCTGTCGATTTTGGTCATTTGGTTTCTGCCGCCTGTTTAGCACACGATATAGGAAATCCGCCTTTCGGACATTCAGGGGAATCGGCTATAAGTTCTTTTTTTAGAAGTGAAAAGGCTTTTCCATTGATAAAAAACTTGAATGAAAAGCAAAAAGCCGATTTGCAAAATTTTGAAGGGAATGCTTCCGGCTTTCGAATTCTTATTCAAACTCCGGAATCCAGTTCAAATATCAAAGGAGGTCTAAGACTTACTTTAGGAACCTATGGCACTTTTGTAAAGTATCCCAAAGAGTCTTTGCCGAAAAGAAAAAAAGAAAAAAAAGCGAGTTTGAAAAAATTCGGAATCTATCAATCCGAAATGGAAATTTTCGAATCCGAGATTGCGCAAAATTTACATTTAATCGAGCAGCATAATGATGAAGGAAAAGCATGGAAACGGTTTCCTCTAACCTTCTTGGTGGAAGCCGCCGATGATATTTGCTATCATATTATAGATTTTGAAGACGGTTTTAATATGGGTTTTGTGCCTTTTACGCAAGTAGAAGAGCTATTTATGAATATTATTGATAAAAATAATTCTTTTGACCGTAGGTATAAAGAAATTAAATCGAAACACGAAAAAGTAAATTACCTGAGGAGTATGGCTATTAATCAATTGGTAAAAGATACCTCTCAACTTTTTATAGAAAATGAAAAGGATTTTATAGCGGGTGAATTGGATACTTCTTTATTAGATTTATTGCCCGCTATAAAGAAAAAAAATCTAAATGAAGTAATAAAACAAAGTGTTGAAAATATTTATCAATCCGATCCTGTTTTAAAAATAGAAATAGCAGGAAGCAAAGTTTTGCCCGATTTGTTGCATAAATTTTCGCAAGCGGTTTTATTTCCGGAGAAAAATAGACAATTGGCAAAATTGATTCCCCCGCATTATAAAGAAGGAAACTCGGATTATGAAAAACTTTTAAATGTGGCTATGTTTATCAGCGATATGACCGACCGGAAAGCAGTGGAATTATACAAAAATCTAAACGGAATAGAACTGGCCGGTTATTAAAAACTATTAGGATGAAAAAAGTGAAACTTTTTATTGCATTCAGTCTTCAATTATTTTTGATTGCATCTATTGGAGATTTTGTAGGTTGGCCATATATGAATTATGTTTTATACGCAGCTATTTTTTTCTTTTTGTTGAGCTTGCTTTTGATTATCATTCATTTTGCAAAAGAAGATTAAATCATATTTTATTACTGATTTTTTCTTATTTTTGATTGCTTAAATAAAATTATGCTTTCAAATGCTTCAAAATACGCCATCAGGGCTGTTTTATATCTTGCTGAAAATAGTTCCTCTAAGAAACGTTTCGGAGCTAAATATATAGCTGAGGAATTAGAAATTCCACAACCATTCATTGCCAAATTATTACAACAATTAGCCAAATCCAAAATCATCTCTTCTTCAAAAGGACCGAATGGTGGTTTTTTTACTACTGAGCAAAATTTAACAAATAACATTTGTTCCATCCTTAATGAAATCGAATCCGAAGATATTTTTGACGGTTGTTTTTTAGGTTTGCCGCAATGCAGTGATGAAAATCCTTGCCCCGTTCATTTTATCGTCGCTCCTTTTAAAGAAGCTTTGCTTGCAAAATTCAAAAATCAAAGTATTAAAGAATTTGCAGAAGAAGTAAAGAAAAATGGAGCTTATCTTTCCTTAAAAGGAGTGAAAAAAAATTTCTTGGAGGATTAATCCTGTAAAAATATGATTTTTATCATTCTGTGGATCAATGCTTTTTAGTAAACTTGTGAATATAAAAGATTAATTAGTCTTTTAATTATTTAACCAAAATTAATTTATTATGTTCACAAAACAACAAGCAAAAATGTTCTTTTTAGTGGGAACTTTTGTCACATTTGCGATATTTATCGCTTTGACAATATACTCGCTGAAGCAAGTTAGGACTGATATTCCTCAGGATGTAGCATCCGGAAAACATCTTTGGGAGAAAAACAATTGTATGGGATGTCATACAATAATGGGAGAAGGGGCTTATTATGCTCCGGAGTTAACCCGTGTAATAGACCGTAGGGGAGAACCCTATGTAAAATCCGTTTTGGTATCTCCTACTCCTTGGAATCCAAAAGGAAGAAAAATGGTTGCCTATGGTTTTTCTGAAGAAGAAGCTGATGATTTGATAGCTTTTTTCAAATGGATTGGCAATAAAGACCTCAACGGCTTTGAAAAGGTCGACCGGAAAGTATCGCCTTTATCAAAGGACTTAATGAAATCTAACGACTAAAAATTATCACTATGAAATATAAATCTCAAAAAGTAGCATACTGGTTTTGGGCCTTATCTATGCTATTATTATCTATACAATTGACCTATGGTTTTATCATGGGTTTTGATCATCTGGGTTATGACGGACTACATAAATGGATTCCTTTTAATACAGCTCATACGGTACATATCAATACTTTGGTTGTATGGTTGTTAGCCGGTTTTATGGGGGCTGCCTATTATATTATTCCCGAAGAAGCCGAAACCGAGCTATGGAAACCTTTTTTGGCTTATATACAATTGATTACTTTAACTGTGGTGGGTGTAGCTGCACTGGCAGGTTTTCATTTTAATTGGTGGGAAGGAAGAAAATTTCTGGAAATTCCTCATGAATTGGATTATTTGGTTGCTTTGAATGTTATTCTTTTCCTTGTAATTCTTTTAATGACGATTGTCAAAGGAAAGAAAAAAACCACGACTGCCTTGGTATTATTCGGAGGGCTGGTAGGTGCTGCACTTTTGTATTTGCCGGGTATGTTGCAATTTGACAGTCAAACTTTAGATTCTTTTTTCCGCTGGTGGGTAGTTCACCTTTGGGTAGAAGGAGTCTGGGAATTGATAATGGGAGGTATTTTGGCTTTCTTGTTAATTAAACTCACCGGTGTGGATCGCGAGGTAATAGAAAAATGGCTTTATGTAGTGATAGGGCTTACTTTTTTATCCGGTATTTTAGGAACGGGTCACCATTATTATTATATAGGAGTAAACAAAATCTGGTTGATTGTGGGAGGTATTTTTTCCGCTTTGGAGCCATTGGCTTTTTTGGCTATGACTTTGTGGGCGGTAAATATGTATAGAAAAGGACAAAAAAAACACCCCAATAAGATGGCTATTTATTGGACGTTGGGGGCAGCAATTGTTTCCTTTCTCGGAGCAGGAGTATTAGGCCTTGCACATACATTGCCACAGGTAAACCTTTATACTCACGGAACCTTAGTGACGGACATGCATGGCCATCTCGCTTTCTGGGGAGCCTATGCAATGATAGTTTTTGCTATCATTACTTATGCGATGCCTAATTTAACCGGAAGAAAATTTTATGACAATGTGCGTGGAAGACTGGCTTTTTGGCTTTCCAATATCGGAATTTTTATTATGGTCTCGGCTTTTGCTGCTGCCGGTGTGGCTCAGGTATACTTGGAAAGAATGTTAGGATATGATTTTATAGACGTGCAAAAGAAACTTTATCCGCATTTTTGGGTAGTAATCATCGGCGCCACTATTTTAACTACCGGATTAATCTTATATATGATTAATTTTATTAAATATGGTTTGCCAACTGATGAGGCGTTGGAAAATTAATAATACTATATTTATTATAGTGAGTGTGTGAAACAATAAAAGAGATTGCCCTAGTTGCAATCTCTTTTAAACTTCCGTTTAAATAAAAATTATGAGCATATATTATCACCCTATTGGAAAAGAAATAGAGGTTTTTGAAAAGACCTATAAAAATAAATTGCCTTTTTTATTAAAAGGTCCCACAGGAACGGGAAAATCGCGTTTTGTAGAATATATGGCAGAGAAACTCGATAAAGATTTAATTACCGTTGCCTGTAATGAAGAGACTTCTTCTACTGACCTGGTAGGGAGATTTATTATTAAAGGAGCGGAAACTGTCTGGGTTGACGGTCCTTTAACGCGTGCTGTAAAACAGGGAAAAATTATTTATTTGGATGAAATAGCCGAAGCACGCCCCGATGTAATTGTAGCTATACATCCCTTAACGGATCACCGAAGAGAATTATATATCGATAAATTAGGAGAGAGGATCAAAGCCCATCCGGATTTTATGTTGGTTGCCTCTTTTAATCCCGGTTATCAGCGAGGCTTTAAAGAATTAAAACCTTCTACCAAACAAAGATTTGTTTCCATGAGTTTTACTTATCCGAAACCCGAAATCGAAAAAGAAATTCTCATCAATGAAAGTGGTGTGGATCCTAAAATTGCAGCAAAATTAGTAAAAATAGGAACCAAAATAAGAAACTTGACAGAAATAGGGTTGTCGGAAACCGTTTCCACGCGATTATTAGTGGATGCTGCCAAATTAATTCAAAGTGGTTTGCCTAAAAGATTATCCGTACACGTAGCGGTAATAGAACCCCTCAGTGATGAACCTGAGATTATAGAAGCTTTAAAAGATTTGACCGATTTATTGATTTAATATTATGAGTTGGGATGAGATTTTGGAAAATGTCTTTGCCGGTTTTTATAAAGGCAAAGAAAAGCTGGAAAAGAAAAATAAAGAGGCTATATTAAATTCATCCTCCACGGTATTATTGGAAAAAATTAAAACCAGAATGATGGTTCTGGCACGAGCAATCACCGGAGAGCCCATTGATATATTCATTGCCAAAGAAGAAGGAGGCTACAAGAATAATAACTTTTTTTTACCGGCATATTCCGCGTTTTTTGATTCCTACGAAGAAAACTTCGAATTCTATCTTTTCCGTACTCTTTTTCTTTCTTATCAAAAAAAAGCCGCTCTGAATTGGAACGCTGATGATACGGAAATTTCTTTGGAAAAATCCCGACAAAAAGCCATTGAAACGGCTCCTTTGGTATTAGCAAAGATGTTTTCTGAATTTCCTGCTATGGAAAAAATACATAAAAGGATGCTTCATTTTTTTGAAAACGGGAACCAAAAAAAAGAGGAGTCTCAGCTCAAATTTTTATATGGGAAATGGATGAATAATACCCATGAGAGTAGTAGCAATCCATTAAAAGAAATAAATGAAAAAGTAAAAAAAGCGATTCAAGAAGAGATAAAGACGACCTTAAAACTCAAAGGGGTAGAGGAAATGAAAATTCGCCAATTGGATAAAAAACAACAGGAAGATCAGGTGGTTCATAATTATTATGAGAAAATAGAAACCTTGGAGGAGCATCAAGGGGGTATTTGGAAAGATTTTGATGGAAGTGATGAGCTTGAAACGCATAAGAATGCTTTGGACGAACTGAGCATGTCAAGTATGATTAGAACAGATGAAGAAACGCACTCGGTTTATGAAACCGAATTTTTAGAGAATATTAATGTGTCAGAAAGTGCTGAAATATCTTCGAAAGACAAATATTTAACCTATGATGAATGGGATTATAAAACCTCAAAATATAAAAAGGACTATTGCAAACTGTATCCTAAAAATATTCTTTCAGTAAATCCTTCTTATTACAAAAATACTTTATCTGAAAATAAGACCGTCTTAGTAGGACTGAGGAAGATGTTGGCCAATATTCATAATAGATATACCGAACAAAAAAGGCAATTTGAAGGAGAACATTTCGATCTTGATGCCGTAACCGATTATTTGACGGATATTCTTACCAAACGGACTCCCGAAGAAAAAATTTATCTTTCAAAACGAAAAACAGAAAAAGATATTTCCATGCTTATTTTACTGGATATAAGCCTTTCCAGTGACGGGTATGTGGCCGGAAACAGGGTAATAGATATAGAAAAGCAGGTTTCTATTTTATTCGGAGAGATACTGAATGAATATCGTGTGGATTTTTCCATTCAGGCCTTTTTTTCCAAAACCAGAAATTATTCCACCTATTTAACAATCAAAGATTTTGATGAAACATGGGAGCGTGGCAGGTATAAAATAGGAGAGATTGAACCGCAAGGCTATACCCGTATAGGAACTGCGATGCGGCATTCGGGTAGCTTATTGGAAAAAAGAGAGGCAAAAAACAAATGGGTAATTTTAATTTCCGACGGAAAACCGAATGATTATGATAAATACGAAGGAAAATATGGAATTCAGGATGTAAAACAAGCATTGCGAGAATTGAAAATGAAAAATATTCAAACCTATGCTTTGGCAATTGAAGCCGAAGCCAAATATTATTTGCCGCAGATGTTTGGAATAAATCAATATAAAATTATGAGTACGCCACAAGAACTGCTTGAAGCAATGGTGCTATTATTTGAAAAAATAAAACGTTAAATATGAAAGAAAATATAAATTATAAAAACATATATTATCCTCCCGGAGGAATTTTGATTTGGATTATTATATTGTTGGAACTCCTCACTTTTGGTATTGCCTTGATTGCAATGGTGGTCAGTAGTAAAAGTAATCCGGAAGTTTACCATTCTTCTCGCTTGATGTTAAATTCCACTTACGGAGTAATAAATACTCTTTTTTTGCTCACAGGAGGTTTTTTTATGGCGGAAGCAGTCAGATTTATAAAGAAAAATAATCTTACGAAAGCATCATTTTATACCGCAATAGCAATTTTAAGCGGTATATCATTTTTGATTTTAAAAGGGGTTGAATACTATGAGAAAATAGAACACGGAATAGGATTGGAATACAATTCTTTTTTCACTTTTTACTGGTTATTAACCGGTTTTCATGTGGTGCATGTAATGGTAGGGGTAATCATCTTGGCTTTCATGTACAAAGGTTTAAAATCCGTTAAGTCACCGATTTCTCCGGAAAGTTTTGAAACAGGTGCCCACTTCTGGCATATGGTAGATTTAATTTGGCTATTGCTTTTCCCTTTATTATATCTGATTTTTTAAAATGAAACATATGAAATTAACAAATAAACATACCATTATTATACTCTACTTCCTTACTCTTCTTTCGGGATTACTTTCCAATTATTCTCCTTATATTTTTTATGCCACTATTGCAATCTTAATATTTGCCGGAATCAAATTTTTACTGGTAGCTTTTCAGTTTATGGAGATGAAAAAGGCGCATCCCTTTTGGAAAAATATTCTGGTAATATATATCAGTCTTTTTATTTTGACAGTCGGTCTGATTTTATATAAGTGATAGCTCTTTTCAGAGATTTTACAAGGTGCCAAATTCGTTAAAAACTTATAACAGAATATGTTTTGTATTTAAAAATAATATTCATAACTTTGCAAACCGTTTTAGAAGCGAATTTTTATAATTAAAATTGAAGAGCGTGAATACATTAAGTTACAAAACAATTTCAGCAAACGAGCAGACTGCCAACAAAGAGTGGTTGCTTGTTGATGCCGAAGGACAGACATTAGGGCGATTGGCTTCAAAAGTAGCCAAACTCCTCAGAGGAAAACATAAACCCAATTTCACTCCTCATGTAGATGCAGGAGATTATGTTGTGGTGATTAATGCGGATAAAATCGTATTATCAGGCAACAAATGGAATGATAAGGTTTATGTAAGACACACCGGATATCCGGGTGGAAGAAGAGAATTGACAGCCACCGAATTGATGAAGAAAAATCCCATCAGAATGGTAGAAGTTGCCGTCAAAGGAATGTTGCCTAAAAATAAATTAGGCCGTAAGATTTACAAAAATCTTTATGTATATGCAGGAGCTGAGCATAAGCAAGAAGCACAAAAACCTAAGAAAATCGATTTAAACAAATTTAAATAATGGATACAATTCACACTATCGGAAGAAGAAAGACCTCTGTTGCGCGAGTTTTCATGAACGAAGGAACCGGAAAAATCATTGTTAACGGCAAAGATTTTACAGAATACTTCACTGTTCCAACTCATCAAAAAGCAATTTTATTGCCTTTTAATGTAACCGAAACAGAAGGAAAATTCGATGTTAAAGCCACTATCAAAGGAGGTGGAGTAACCGGTCAAGCAGATGCGTTGAAATTAGGAATTGCCCGTGCATTGGTGGAGGTAAATCCCGAGTACAAACCCTTGTTAAAACAAGAAAAATTGTTGACTCGTGATCCTCGTATGGTAGAGCGTAAAAAATACGGTCAACCCAAAGCACGTAAGAAATTCCAATTCTCCAAACGTTAAACCAATCAAACAAATTATTAACTGTTCTTTAAATGAAATATTTAGTTTAGCATCCAAATGTACCCCAAACCCGGTGCATTGCTAATTTCACAAGGAACGTAAACTAAAAACAAAATGGCAAAAAAAGTAGAAATCCAAGATTTACTAGATGCGGGAGCGCATTTCGGTCACTTGACCAGAAAATGGAATCCCAACATGGCACCATATATTTATGGTAAGAAAAACGGTATTCACATCATCAATTTATACAAAACCGCTGCAAAAATAGAAGAAGCGCAAAAAGCTTTGAAACAAATTGCATCGGCCGGTAGAAAAGTTCTTTATGTTTCTACCAAAAAACAGGCAAAAGATATCATTGCCGATCAAGCTTCAAAAGTAAAAATGCCTTATATCGCAGAAAGATGGCCCGGCGGAATGTTAACAAACTTTGTTACTATCCGTAAAGCCATCAAAAAAATGGCAGCCATCGATAAGATGAAAAAAGACGGTACTTTTGATACTTTATCTAAAAAAGAACGTTTGCAAACGGAACGTTTAAGACAAAAGTTAGAAAAAAACCTCGGTTCTATTGTTGATATGACACGTCTTCCTGCGGCTTTGATCGTGGTAGACATCAACAAAGAACATGTGGCAGTAGCCGAAGCAAATAAATTGGGTATTCCTGTTTTTGCTTTGGTTGATACAAATACTGACCCGAGAAAAGTAACCTATCCTATTCCTGCAAACGACGATGCTTCAAAATCTATCGATTTGGTACTTTCTTACTTAACCGATGCAATTGCCGAAGGTCTTGAAGTAAGAAAACAAGAAAAAGAAAAAGCTCGTGCTGAAAAAGAAGCTGCTAAAATGATGAAAGAAAAAGCTGAAGCTGACAAAAAAGCCGAAGTGAAAGAAGAAGTAGTAGCTGACGAAAAAGAAAAGGAAGAAAAATAAACGTTATTAATTTATAAAAAGAAAATATTATGGCAAAAATAACCGCCGCAGAAGTAAATAAATTAAGAAAAATGACCGGTGCCGGAATGATGGACTGTAAAAAGGCATTGGTTGAAGCAGAAGGTGATTTTGAAAAAGCAGTAGAAATATTGCGTAAAAAAGGTCAAAAAGTAGCAGCTAAAAGAGCCGATCGTGAATCAACCGAAGGAGTGGCAGTAGCAGTACTCAATGACGATAAAACTCGTGGAGTGGTATTTTCATTGAATTGTGAAACCGACTTTGTGGCCAAAAACGAAGACTTCGTAAACTTGGCAAACAAAATGGGGGAAGTAGCTTTGAATTATAATACCAAAGAAGAATTCTTGGCTGCTCCGTTTGAAAACGGTACCATTGCCGATAAAGTAATCGAGCAAACAGGTGTAATCGGTGAAAAAATCGAGATTGGTGATTTTAAAGCATTAGAAGCCGGACATGTTGGTTCTTATGTACATGCCAACAAAAAGATTGCTACATTGGTAGGACTTTCAGAAAAAGTAGATGGAGTAGAAGAAGTAGCTCATGATGTGGCTATGCAAGTAGCTGCAATGAATCCGGTGGCTCTCAATGAAGATGGAGTGCCTACGGAGGTAATCGAAAAAGAAATCGAAATTGCCAAAGAGCAATTGAGAAACGAAGGAAAACCCGAAGCAATGCTTGATAAAATTGCTCAAGGAAAATTGAAAAAATTCTTCAAAGAAAACACATTGGTAAACCAAATGTTTATTAAAGACAATAAAACTTCGGTTGCCGATTATGTAAAATCAAAAAATCCTAATCTTAAAGTAACGGGTTTTGCTCGAGTAGCTTTAGGTTAATTTTTAAGTGATATTTTATTTTAAGGACGGTTCAAATGATTGAATCGTCCTTATTTTTTTATTGGCTTTTCCATTTTATATTGTATTTTTGAAAATCTTATGAGAGGTATTTTAGCGATTATTTTTTCTTTTTTCTTTTTATCTTCCTTTGGTCAAATAGGAGGAAAACTTCCTAATTTAAAACCGAGAAAAGGATTTACCGGCAAGGAGATTAGTGATAGTATTCCTAAAACAAAACGTACCAAAAGAAGCGAGGTCGTTTATTCCATTCATCAATATAAAAAATTTTTTATCGATAAAGATAGTATTCCGGTAGATACGGTTTTAACTGTACGTCAAATCTACCGTTTAAATTATACTTTAAAAGATGATTTATTATTACTTCCTTTTCAAAATATGGGACTTGGTTTTATTCCGTTGACAGCGGTTTCACCGGCATCTGAAGAATTGATTCCAAATTTTGTCGCTGGTGCCAAATCCTATAATAATTGGTCGAAATATGAAGTGCCTTTTTATCAAGTTCCTTCTGCCTATTCCGATTTGTTTTATTTGAATGGAATAAGCCAAGGACAAATGCTCCGAGCCTTTATCACAACTAATATTAATCCGGATTTAAATTTCCAAATAGGATATAAGGGAATCTCTTCTTTGGGTTTATACCGGCATTCTGCCACTAGTTTGGGACGTTTCTTTTTTAGTACCCACTTTCGGTCAAAAAATAAAAAATACAAGGCAAAATTATTTTATGTTACACATGATTTAATGAATGAAGAAAACGGCGGGCTGAAAGATCCCTTGCAATTCGAAAGCGGTAACCCCGATTTTTATAATCGCTCGCGAATAGAAGTGAACTTTATCGATGCAAAAACGCGCACTTTTAATAAACAATTCTATTGGAATCAATCGTATTTGATTTGGCCTGAAAAACATATTTCTATTCAAAACGAATTTTATTCTCAACGAGAAAAATATATTTATGAGCAAACTTCTCCTTCCCCTGTTATAGGACAAGCTTTTACTACCGGTCAGATTTTGGATTCCACCTCTTTAAATTTGATTCAAAATGATGTTTGGGCTGTTTATCACTCAAAAAACATTCAATTTAAAACAGGGTTTGGCTATGTACAGACAGATTACAAATGGGATTCTATTAAGCAAATTTCAGGGCAAATAATACCCAAAGAATTATTATATAAAGATATATCCTGGAATTCCAAACTTCGTTTGAAATGGAAAAAATTATCATTAGAAGGAAAACTAAAAACCATCCCCGGCAATGACCTTCAATCATACTTGTTTTCCACTTCTGTCATTTATAAAAAAGACAGTCTGAGTTATATAAAGACAGGTATAAAAAGCCAGTCAAAAAAACCGGATTTCAAATATATTTTATTTCAATCTGCCTATGAAAAGTTAAACTGGTATAACCCCGGTTTTTCCAATGAACAATTGCAAGAATTAAGCTTTGAAGCGGTTCATAAAAAATGGGGAAAAGTGAAGCTTCGCCATTCCATTATAAACAATTATACTTATTTTGGACTGGATACTTTGCCTCATCAATATACATCTATCGTTTCTTATTCCGCTATACATGTTCAGAATGATTGGCAATGGAATAAATTCGGCTTGGCTTCGGATATGGTATACCAAAAGGTTTTGAGTGGTGAAGAAGTTCTTTCTTTACCGGAATTTGTCATTAGAGAAAGCCTGTATTATTCAAACCGTTTTTTTAGAAAACATTTACATTTTCAAACCGGTTTCACCATTAAATATTTTTCGTCTTTTTATGCACCGGCTTATCATCCCGTATTGGCAGATTATATATTGCAACGAAATGAAAAAATAGGTGATTTTATGCTTTTGGATTATTTTGTTAACTTTAAAGTAAAACGATTCCGTTTTTACCTCAAAGCGGAGCATCTCAATGCCATATGGGGAAGAACTGCCCCAAAATATTATACGGCTCCGGGATATCCTATGCGTGATTTTAGTCTTCGTTTCGGTATTAATTGGATTTTTTTCAATTAAAACCAAATGAAAGCATCTTCGATATGATCGATATCTTTTCTGTATTGATTGATTATAATGGAAATGATATCAAACCGAATTTCATCCTCTATATTTTTTTGATCCACATATTGATTAATCGCTTCGAGAACAAGTTTCATTTTCTTCTTGTTCACAAACATTTCAGGTTTGCCGTAATGCTCGGATGAACGTGTTTTTACTTCAATCACTACCAGAAGATCTTCTTTTTTTGCAATGATATCGATTTCGGCTTTTCCAAAACGCCAATTTGTTTCCAAAATTTCATAGCCTTTGGAACGTAAAAAATCTTGCGCAATGAGTTCTCCTTGTTTACCGAGATCGTTATGAGTGGCCATTTTTTTTGTTTAGTTCATTGATAATTGTACCTACTGCTGAATAAATTTCATCAAAATGAGGCATTTTCTTTCCTGTAAAAATCCACATCATTCGTAATCCTTTTGTATTGATTTCATTTTGTTGTAAGCGGTAGGCTTCTCTCAGCAGCCTTTTAATACGATTTCTATCAACAGCCCGTTTAAATTTTCTTTTTGATACCGAAAAGGCAGCTTTTGATGCAGGCTCTGCTTCTTTTATGGAGTAAACCAACCTCACCGGGAAAGAAGAAAATGATTTTGAATTTATAAACAAAGCATCAATTTCTTTCTTACTTTTGAGTAATTTATTTCTCTTTAAACTATTGATTCGTGGCATTCTGTTGTTTATAGAAATTATTTTCAGGATTAATATCCGCCATAAAACCCAATGGGTCAATTACAATATAATCGATTTCACTTTTCTTTTTATTTATGGCAAAAGTATACTGGGGAATAGCCCATTTCCAGACGGGTAATATATTCCTTTTCATTTCCGGAAAAGGATTTGCTTTTTGCCCGCGAACGACATCCAGAGGAATATAGAAACTTTCCTGACTTCCATCTTTATATTTCACGACAATGTCCAAAGGCATCACCATATCTTCCAAACGTTTTATTGTGATAACGGTCTTTCCATCCGATTCTTTTACCTCTTCAATCGCATAGTCGGTATGATGTGTAGTTTCAATCCAGTCATTTTTAAAAACCCGTAGATCCATTCCGGATACTTTTTGAGCGATTTTGAAGAAATCATCCGGTTGAGGATGTTTCATTTTCCAGTTGGAATAATACTCTTTTAGAGTTTCATCAAGTTTGTCAAATCCCATAATATAGCCTAACTGAGAAAGAACCATTTTTCCTTTGTCATAAGCGCCGATCCAGTAAGCCAAATTGGTATGATAATGATCGGCAAAAGTAGAGAGAGGTTCGTCTTTGCCCATTTTTACCAAGTAGCGATAGCCTGAATAGGACCGGCTAAATGGATTAGGAGATATTTTTCCGTTCACATAAACATTTGCTAAATCCTGAATATAGGATGTAAAGCCTTCATCCATCCAAGGGTATTGAGCTTCATTGGTAGCCAAGGTGAATTGAAACCAAGCATGTCCCAATTCGTGTTGAACCGTTCCCCGTAAACTGTTATAGGGTTTATTTCCATATACAAAGGTTCCCATGGCATATTCCATTCCACCGTCACCGGCTTGAATTATATTGTATTTTTTATAAGGATATTTTCCGATTTTTTCATTGTAAAAAGCCATTGTTTTTACTACTACCGGTTGTAATTTTTTCCAATTTTCTATGATCGACGGGTCATTTTGATAGAAAAAATGAAGTTTTACTCCATCAGGGCCGTCTATAACGTCATGGATATAATCCGGATCAGCAGCCCATACAAAGTCATGAACATTTTTGGCCTTAAAATGCCAGGTAATTTTTCCTTCACTATCGGTTTTTGAAGTTTTTGTACCGCTGTACCCTTTCCCTATTTCTTCGGCATTAACCAGGTCACCGGTAGCTGCAACCATATAATTCTCAGGCACTTTGAGTTGTACATCAAAATCCCCCCAAACATTATAAAATTCTCTCCCGATATATGGATCGGTATGCCATCCTTGTAAATCATATTCGGCAATTTGCGGATACCATTGAGCCATGGAGTAATCGATACCTTCCTTATTATCTCGTCCGGACCTTCTTAATAATAAAGGAATTTGAGTCAGATAATCAATGTCAAATACGGTAGATTCTCCGGGCAGTAGCGGTTTATCTAAATTCACTTCCATAACGGTGCCAACAATTGTATACGTAACGGGTTTTTCATTTTGTTCCAAACGATGAATTTTAACAAACCCGATTTCATCCGGTTTTAAAGCTTGTATCCGTTTATCCAATTCGCGGTCGGGATCTTCAAGCCAACGGTTTCGCCAGTCCATTGCACTACCCGGCTGGAAAGCATTCCAGTATAAATGAAAATAGGCTTTATTTAAAGTGTCTTTTGAATGGTTATAATAAGTGAGTTTGATTTTCCCTTTGTATTGATTTTTTAAGGTGTCCAAATCAGCCGTGATTTTATAATCGACTTTTTGTTGCCAATAGCCTCTTTTTTCGGGTTCGGTCAATCCTTTTTTATTGGTTGAAGTAATGTTTTGTGTGGTTTTACAAGAAAAAAAAGTAAAGCTGAGTAATAAAATGATAATTGCTTTTTTCATTCGGAAAAATTTAGTTTGGGTAAATATAAAAAACTTCTTCCAATGGGAAGAAGTTTTAACAAAATGCTAATAAAAAAGCCGCTTTAACGAGCGGCTTTTTTCACTATTTAGTCTACACAGTGTAATTTTTTGTATTTCTCCATCAATTCTTCGGGAGACTCATCATAATCGGGATGTTTTTCAATTGCATCTACCGGACAAACTGCCACACATTGAGGTTCGTCAAAGAATCCTACACATTCCGTACATTTTTCAGGAACGATATAATAGAATTCGTCAGAAAGAGGCTCATGAGGAGTATCGTCATCCAGACAAGTTCCGTCTGCCATGTTCCACTCTTCACCGGGTTCGTAAATTGCAGTGTTGGGACACTCGGGTAAACAAGCACCACAGTTGATACAATCTTCGTTAATAAATAATGCCATAGTATTACGTTTTTAAGTTTTAATGTTTAATTTTGTTCACAAATATAATACCATTTTTAATAATGACAATAAAAGACAGAAAAAAATCACTCAAAGAACTGGGAAAATTTTTGAGGCAGTATAAATACAATGGTTTTCAAGAAGATAAGTCTGTAAAGAACAATGAACTTTTTAGAGAGGCTCTGGATCACATCATAAAACATGCCCAAGAAACGAATCCGTGGTTTACTCCGGAGAATATTCGTTATGCTCTTGCGTCTTGGGGAGAAGCATTAAAACCGGAAAAGATTGACCGCTGGCTTGATGCGTATGAATTTTCCGATAATTTACCTCCTAAAAATATTGGAATTATTATGGCCGGAAATATACCGATGGTCGGATTTCATGATTTTATTTCGACTTTAATGTCCGGAAATAAAGTAAAAGCAAAGCTCTCTTCGAACGATAAACAGTTACTTCCTTTGATGGCCAAATTTCTGGAATACCAAAATCCCGAATTCAAAGAACAGATTGAGTTTGTTCCCGATACTTTAAAAAACATAGACGGAGTGATTGCCACCGGAAGTGATAATACGGCGAGATATTTCGAATATTATTTTGGTAAATATCCGCATATTATTCGTAAAAACCGAAATTCCGTTGCTGTTCTTACCGGAAATGAAACAGAGGAAGAACTGGAAAAACTGGCGGACGATATTATGAGATATTATGGACTGGGATGCCGTAATATTTCCAAAATTTTTGTGCCGAAAGATTATGATTTCAACAAATTATTCAAGGCGCTGCTTAAATACAAGGATTTGATTAATTATCCTAAATATGCCAACAATTATAATTATAACAAAGCCGTTTACCTGATGTCAACCGATGCCCATGAACGAAACAGCTTGCTGGATAACGGTTTGGTGTTATTAAAAGAAGATGTGAATTATTCTTCTCCCATCGGTACTTTATTTTATGAATTTTATGAAAATCCCGAGCAAGTAAAAAAAATCATTGAAAAAGACAAAGACAAAATCCAAGCCGTGGTAAGCAATATGGATATTCCGGGCGCCATTCCATTTGGTCAAACCCAAAAGCCGGAATTATGGGAATATGCTGATGGAGTGGACACAATGGATTTTTTGGTGAATCTGAAAAAAGAAGAAAAGAAAAATTAATTTTATTTATACGAACTATCAATTTATATGATTAATCGAGCTTGTGCATATTCGTTTTTAATACGTATTTTTGAGGGACTTAAAAAAAAGAAATCATGATTAAATTCATTCATCATTATTGGGGCTATTTCCTCCTTTTATTATTTGTTCTATTACTAGTAAGAAGTTTTGTGGGTTTTATTAAAAAGCGAAATTTCGATTATACAACCGATTTTCGTTT
>JAMOVT010000076.1 GCA_027061855.1 Flavobacteriales bacterium | reverse complement strand
ACTGTAATCAATATATCAAAGATATAAAATTGAAAGGAATTCACAACTTAACGGCCCGGATTTGCCATTGTTGATAGACTGTAATCAATATATCAAAGATATAAAATTGAAAGGAATTCACAACAAGTTTACTGCCCAAATTTTCAGATGGAAGACTGTAATCAATATATCAAAGATATAAAATTGAAAGGAATTCACAACTAAAAACACCGGAAACGAATATCGATGAGCACTGTAATCAATATATCAAAGATATAAAATTGAAAGGAATTCACAACGTTCTATTTCATAGGCAGATTGTTTTCGTTACTGTAATCAATATATCAAAGATATAAAATTGAAAGGAATTCACAACGTTGGTAAAGTCTATGGCATATAGTAAGTAGCTGTAATCAATATATCAAAGATACTAATCTGAAAGCAATTCACAACACTCGTTTGAGGATAAAGTATTGGAATAGGCGACCATCATTATTAAAAAATTCAGAAAGAAACAGGATACAGTTAGAAAATAAAAAGTTGCCGGCACAATAACGGTAAAGTTCTAAAAGAACAATCCGCAACTCGGCAACTTTCTTGCAACAAATATAATAAAAAATTCTCTTCTTTGTCTTTATTTCAAAGGAAAATAAAATCTATATATAGTATAAAATATTTTTAAAAGTGCTCATAAACAAAATTGTAAACTTGTAGTTATTGAGCTTAATAATACCGATTTTAATATACATATGACTATTGAAAAGAGAACTCAAATTATAAAGAAGGCAAAAATAATTTAGAGGAATTTATACTCATTGATAAAGATAAAAATGTTCAATCCTTAAAATAAAAAAAGCTACCCGAAAGTAGCTCCTTTGTAAACGGGGGACGTTCTTGTATGCTCGCGAACTTAGCCGTTTATGCTACAAATATACACCAAAAAACACACCAAAGTCAAATAATTATGGCAAAAATTAACAGCTCGTCCCGAAACTTCTGGAAAATATCCGGCTTTCAAGCCATGTGGGCACAAACCAAGTCAGTTCTAGTGCATAATACGCTCAACTATTCTTTTCTATATCCCTCCAAATCCATCTCCATCCACACATCACAAGCGGTATGCGAGGTATTTCCACGGGGAGTTTTTATATATTTAAATCCGTTTTTCTCGTATAATTTCCGGGCATTTCTCATATAGGAAAAAGTTTCGAGATAGCATTTTTTATAACCGGATTTTTTGGCAAAATCCAAACAAGATTTCATCAACCTCCTACCTACACCTTTGCCTCTGGCTTGCGGCAAAATATACATTTTTTGCAATTCGCAATAATCATCCGGCTCGCCCGGCAATTTCCCTATTCCCGCTCCTCCAATCACCTCTCCGTTCCATTCGGCTACAAAATAGACAGTACTTTTTTCTTGATAAGCCTCAAACATATTATCCAAGCTCTTATCAAAATAAGCCGTGCCGGGAATGGCACTGTTATATTCTTCGAGGGTATTTCTGATGATTGAGGCAATAGTAGAATTATCTTTTTTTTCTATCGGTCGTATTTTCAACATCTTTTTTAATCTTTTATTTGTAATTCATTTCTGAACGCAACCAATATTTCAGGAAAATCAGTAGCTATGGCATCTACTTTTCGCATGTACATTTCTTTGGCCGTTTCCAAATCATTAACCGTCCATACAGCTACTTTCAAATCCAATTTATGCGCCACGGCATTGGCTTTTTCGGTGGCTATTCGATAAAAAGGCAAAACGATGTTCGCCCCCAATTTTTTCGCTTCAAAAATTCTTCCGGGAGGTTTCAGATATATTAATCCGGTAATTATTTGCTCATCAATTTTTCTTACTTCTATTAACACCTCATCATAAAAACTGATTATTGCTACTTGATTTTGGATTTTATTTTCTTGTACTATTTCTACTACTTTGGAAGTTATTTCTGGATCTTTAATTTCCAAAAACATCCCTGCTCTATCCTTTACCTTTTCAATCACCTCCTTCAAAGTCGGAACAGGTTCTCCTTGAATCCGGATATGCTCTTTTATAAAAGCCAAATCCACTTCCGAGACTTTTTTGTCAATCCCTGCCAACCTCTTAAAATCGGGATCGTGAAAAACTATGATTTCTCCGTCCCTGGTTCTATGCAAATCCATTTCTACTATATCCACTCCTTTCTCAATGGCATATTCAAAAGATACAAGGGTATTTTCGGGCTTTACTCCACGAGCACCACGATGTCCGATAATGGCAAAAGGTTTTTTAGATAGAATAGCGTCGATGTTTATCATGAAAAATAGCTTTTGAATATAAAAGTAAGCATTTTCATTTGGCCAAAAAAATTATTTTAAAATTCTTTACATTTTTCAAAAAAGTATTATATTTGCACTCGCAAAACGGTGGATATAGCTCAGCTGGTTAGAGCGCCGGATTGTGGTTCCGGAGGTCGTCGGTTCAAACCCGATTATCCACCCTCTGATAAAACCGCTTCTTGATTGAAGCGGTTTTTATTATTTTATAAGCTTATTGTCATATAATATTTTTTAATCTCCAAGACTTTCAAAAGGCTAAAAAATATCGTATCTTTGCAGTTTAAAATTAAGAATATTATGAGCGATAACAGAGAACACATTCAAGTACTTATATTAGGATCCGGACCTGCCGGATACACTGCCGGAATCTATGCGGCAAGAGCAGGTTTTAAACCCGTTATCTATACCGGAATGGAAATGGGAGGACAATTGACCACTACTACCGATGTAGAAAATTATCCCGGATTCCCCGAAGGAATTCAAGGACCGGAATTAATGGAAAGAATGAAAAAACAAGCCGAACGTTTCGGTACCGAAGTACGTTTCGGAATGGCAACCGGAGTTCAATTGGCCGATAAAGTCGGCGAAAAACATATCGTCACCATCGATAATAACAAAGAAGTAACCGCAGATACCGTAATTATTGCCACGGGAGCTTCTGCAAAATACCTCGGATTGGAAAGTGAACAACGTTTGCGTGGAGGTGGGGTTTCCGCTTGTGCCACTTGTGACGGATTTTTCTATAAAGGATTAACCGTAGGTGTTGTAGGTGGTGGAGATGTCGCTGCCGAAGAAGCCAGCTACCTGTCCGGATTGGCAGATAAAGTTTATATGTTCATTCGCCGTGATAAAATGCGCGCCTCAAAAGCCATGCAAAATCGCGTAAACCGTATCGACAATATCGAAATCAAATACAATACGGAGATAGATGAAGTTTTAGGGGACAAAGTGGTAGAAGGTGTGCGCGTGAAAAATAATAAAACCGGAGAGAAAACAGATATTCCTTTGGAAGGTTTGTTTATCGCTATCGGACATACTCCTAATACGGGATTCTTAAACGGCCAAATCGAATTGGACGAAAGAGGATATATCAAAACCGAATGCAAAAGCACCAAAACCAATAAACCCGGAGTTTTTGCAGCCGGAGATGTTATGGATCCCACTTACCAACAAGCGGTAACCGCTGCCGGAACAGGAAGCATGGCCGCACTCGACGCCGAAAGATATTTGGCGGCACTTGAAGACGAATAAAAATTTATTAAATATTTACTTCTTAAATCGGACCTGTCCTTTATTGTGGCAGGTCTGATTTATAAATAAAAACTTGCCAAAACGGCTGATGAAAAATCCAAAAGAAACATATCAAGCGGAAAAACATATCTTAATTGAGGAAGCCGAAGAAAACAACCTCAAAAAAATTGATGTGCTCATTCCCCGGAACAAACTCGTAGTGATTACCGGAGTTTCGGGAAGCGGCAAATCCAGTTTGGCCTATGATACGTTATATGCCGAAGGTCAAAGAAGGTATATAGAAAGTCTTTCTTCTTATGCACGCCAGTTCTTGGGAAAAATACAAAAACCGAAAGTAAAAAACATAAAAGGCATTGCCCCGGCAATTGCCATCAAACAAAAAGTAAATACTTCCAATCCGCGTTCCACCGTAGGAACGGCTACCGAGATTTATGATTATTTAAAATTACTCTATGCCCGGATCGGGAAAACCCTTTCTCCCGTGTCGGGAAAAGAAGTAAAAAAACATCAAATAGAAGATGTTTTGAATTTTTTAAAGCAGCAAAAAGAAAACAGTCGTTGGATTATTTCTTCTCCCTTGAAATTTGAAAAAGGAACCGATCTGAAAACCATTCTTCGCATTCTCGAACAACAAGGTTATGCCCGGGTAAAATCGGGAGAGAAAATTATAAAAATCAGCGAAGAATTATTACAAACCCAATTAGATGAAAATCTCGAATTGGTCATTGACCGTATTCAAATAAAAAAAGACGAAGATTATTTTAACCGCCTGGCAGATTCCATTCAAAAAGCCTTTTTTGAAGGACACGGAGAACTGATACTTACCGACTGGGAAAACAAAAAAACCTATGAATTTTCCCAAAGATTTGCCCTGGACGGAATGGAATTTCCCGAACCCAGTATCCATCTTTTCAGTTTCAATACTCCCTACGGTGCTTGTAAAACCTGCGACGGATTCGGAAGTGTGTTGGGTATCGATCCTCATAAAGTAATCCCCAATACTTCACTTTCGATTTATGAAGGAGCCGTGAGTTGCTGGAAAGGAAATAAATTGAGTTACTATAAAGATTTATTGGTGAAAAATGCCCATAAATTTGACTTCCCCATTCATACTCCTTGGTTTAAACTCACCAAAGCTCAAAAAGATTTGGTATGGAAAGGCAATGAATATTTTGTCGGCATCAATGATTTTTTCAAAGAAATAGAAGAAAAAAGTTATAAAATTCAAAACCGTGTGCTCCTGTCGAGATACAGAGGAAAAACCCTTTGCCCCGATTGCGAAGGAAAACGTCTGCGAAAAGAAGCTTTTAATGTTTATGTAGGCGATAAAAACATAGGCGAATTGGTGGAAATGCCCATCGACCGGCTCAAAGATTTTTTTGACAATTTATCTTTATCTTCCTACGAACAACAAATTGCCAAACGTATTTTATTGGAAATCAATAACCGTATAAAATTTTTATTAGATGTAGGATTGGGATATTTAACGCTGAACCGTGCTTCCAATACCTTGTCGGGCGGTGAAACCCAACGGATCAATCTCGCTACTTCATTGGGGAGCAGTTTGGTAGGTTCCATTTATGTATTGGACGAACCCAGTATCGGTTTGCATCCCAAAGATACGGGACGATTGATCAAGGTATTGAAAAATCTCAGGGATTTGGGAAATACCGTGGTAGTGGTGGAACACGACGAGGATATTATGCAAGCCGCCGATGAAATCATCGATATGGGACCCGAAGCGGGTATTTTCGGGGGCGAAATTGTAGCCCAAGGTCCTATGAAAAAAATTCTGAAAAGCGATTCGCTTACCGCCGGTTATCTAAAAGGAGAAAAAGAGATTCCCATTCCTTCCGTTCGCCGCAAAAGCAAGGATTTTATCGAAATCAAAGGAGCGAGAGAGCATAATTTGAAAAATATCGATATCAAATTTCCCTTGCATGCGCTTACGGTGATTACCGGAGTTTCGGGAAGCGGTAAAAGCACTTTGGCGTCGCAAATCATCTATCCGGCCCTTCATAAAGCATTATACGATTACGGCCCCAAAGCGGGAGAATTTACCGCCTTGGAAGGAGCCATTAATCAGCTCAAAGAGATTCAATATATCGACCAAAATCCCATAGGACGAAGCAGCCGTTCCAATCCGGTTACCTATATTAAAGCCTATGATGATATCCGCCAATTGTTTTCACGGCAAAAACTGGCCAAAATCAAAAAACTTCAACCCAAACATTTCAGTTTCAATGTAGACGGCGGACGTTGCGAACATTGTAAAGGAGAAGGACAAATCACCATCGAAATGCAATTTATGGCCGATGTGCATCTCACTTGCGAAGTATGTAACGGAAAACGTTTTAAAGATGAAATTCTCGAAGTGAAATTCCATGATAAAAGCATCAGCGACGTATTGGAAATGAGCGTTGATGAAGCCATCGAATTTTTTACTGCTCACGGAGAAAATAAAATCGTAGAAAAACTCAAACCCCTGCAAGATGTAGGACTCGGATATGTGAGTTTGGGACAACCCTCCTCTACCCTTTCGGGAGGAGAAGCGCAGCGAATTAAATTGGCTTCCTTCCTCGTAAAGGGAAATAAACAAGCTAAAACATTGTTTATATTTGACGAGCCCACCACCGGATTGCATTTTCACGATATCAATAAATTGATGAAGTCTTTTGAGGCCTTAATCGAAAACGGACACAGCATTTTGGTAATTGAACACAACCCCGATGTGATAAAAACCGCCGACTGGGTTATCGACCTCGGCCCCGAAGGGGGAGAAAAAGGCGGAAACTTGGTTTTTATGGGTACTCCGGAAGATTTGGTGCGTAATTCGGAATCCTTGTTGAAAGACTTTTTAAAAGAAAAATTAGAAAAAAATTTATGAAAAAAGCGGCTTTTACCACCCTTGGATGCAAATTGAATTTTTCCGAAACCTCCATGATTTCAAAAAAAACCGCACAAGCGGGATTTGAAATAGGCGGATTTCAAGAGAAAGCCGATGTTTATATCATCAATACTTGTACGGTTACCGAAAACGCCGATAAGAAATTCAAGCAATATGTAAAACAAGCTTTGAAACATAATCCCGAAGCCATGGTGATTGCCATAGGTTGTTATGCCCAATTAAAACCCGAAGAACTCGCCGATGTCGAAGGAGTGGATTTGGTTCTGGGGATTGAAGAAAAATTCCGTTTGCCTCAATACATCCAAAGCCTCCAAAAAAAACAAAAAGCCGAAATTCATGCCTGTGAAGTGGAAAACTCCAATGATTTTTTTCCTGCTTGGTCCTCGGGCGACCGCACGCGTTCGTTTTTGAAAATCCAAGACGGTTGCGATTATCCATGCACCTATTGCACCATTCCGCTTGCCCGCGGAAAAGGTCGTAACGCCACAGTGGAACAAGTGGTGGAAAATGCTCGTGAAATTGCCCGGCAAGGAATAAAGGAAATAGTGATTACCGGCGTTAATACAGGCACCTTTACTGATTACTCAAATGGAAAGAAGCGAACATTTGTAGATTTGATAAAAGAATTGGATAAAGTAAAAGGTATCGAACGTTTTCGTATATCCTCCATCGAGCCCAATTTGATTACCGATGAAATCATTGAATTCGTATCTCAGTCAAAAAAATTTGTTCCGCATTTTCATATTCCCTTGCAAAGCGGCAGCAACGAATTGCTAAAAAAAATGAAACGCCGGTATTTACGGGAATTATATGCCGAAAGGGTAAAAAAAATCAAACAACTCATGCCCGATGCTTCCATAGGAGTGGATGTGATTGTAGGATTCCCCGGCGAGACAGACGAGCATTTTCTCGAAACCTATCATTTTTTGAATGAGTTAAACATCTCCTACCTGCATGTTTTTACCTATTCCGAACGGCCCAATACCGAAGCCGTAAAAATGGACGGCGTAGTTCCTAAAAATGTCCGGAATAAACGCAGTAAAATGTTACGGGGTTTATCAGCAAAAAAAGAAATAGCCTTTTATGAAAGTCAAAAAGGAAAAACAAAAACCGTATTATTTGAAAAAGCCCAAAAAGGAAACCAAATGCACGGATTTACCGAAAATTATATCAAAGTTTCCTATCCTTATGATGAAAATCTCATCAACACCACTCAAA
>JAMOVT010000075.1 GCA_027061855.1 Flavobacteriales bacterium | reverse complement strand
AGAACCCAATCACTAGAGAGGGCAGACCTCCATATTATTTTTATAAGGGCAGTTGTTCGAAATTATATTGGCAGCCTACAATACCATTGAAGAGAACTCGTAAACACAAACCAATTTTTAAACACAGTTTGAAATAATTTTTTTTCCTGACAAAAATCTTTTTATTTACTCTTTAAGTTGCTTATATTTAATGAGTTAATCCAAAACCTAATCCCATGAAAGCTTCAAAAATGCGGGGGCTTCTATTTGTTCTATTGGTATTACTTGCCCCTTTCCACATCCTTTCTCAGATTTCTCAATTGTACAATTATCCCAATTTGCAATTGGTAAATGCACCTATTAATGCTATTCAAAAGCATAAAATTCATCCTGCTGCTCAAAAAGCGATAAACAAAGGCCTAAAACCCGCACGGTTTAAAAATGTTCGTGTCGAATTTCAAAAAAATGTTCAAATTTTAAATCCAGCTCTAAAAAAGCGAGTATTGCCGGTTCTTCAAAATCCTGTTTTGCCTGATAATATTTTTAAGCAAACCTCTTTGCAACCCGGAAAAATTTATGTAGATCCGGAAACGGATTTGGTATTTAAACCCATAAAAATTACTAAGGATACAGTTGTGTTAATCAAACCGGAATTTGATGAGGTTTTTAAAGATATTTATCTTCCCGAACAAAGTGTCAAAATCAACATGGCAAATACCGAATTTACATTGGAAAATACCGAAGTAAAAGATGAAGGAGATCCCAATGCCAAATATACCATGCGATTGGAATTCAAAGATACTTTATATCATTTTTCAAAAACTTGGAAAAAAGGCTCTGCTACCCACAAAATCGACCTGAATGTGCATTTGGATGGTTTTATTGGTTTTACTGATCCTATCATAACAGCAAAATATTCAAAAAACAAAGGATATAAGCTTGTTTTTAATGCACAAGAAAAACTTGATCTGGATATAAAGGCTGATGCAAAAGTCGAAGAGGAAGTATCTTTTCCTATTTGGGGATATGATATTCCCATCGAAGATTATGGAAGTTGTAAAATAGGAGTTTTTTTGGTATTGGAAGCTAATGGAGAGGCACATCTCAATATAGCTGTGGAACAAGGTCTTGATATAACAGCTGGAATTAAAGGCAAAACTTTTTATTATTATCCCCGTTCCCTAAAACCTGTTTTTGAAATGAATAAATATTTTGATATCGATTACCAAGTTACTGCCAAAATCAAAGCTTTTGCCGGAGTTGATCTCACAGCAGATATGAAATATAAGAGTTATGATATACTAAAACTTCGTACGCGAGGAGGAGCAGAAGCTTCTGCTGAATTTGACAATAAGGATACGACAAATTTCAAGGCCGAATTGGGAGCCAAATTTTTAATAGACGGAAAATTGAAAATGAAAAGTTTCAAAAAGAAATTTGAATTATACAGTAAATATTATTTGTTATGGAAAAAGGAAGTGAAAAATTATGGAGGTTACCTTATGGTGATTAAAGATGCCGATGCCTACCATGATAGAATTTGGGGGGAAATTTATACAATTAATAATGATACGCTGCCTTATATGAATGGCGAAGTAAAAATCAAGGTTCAACATCAAGGAGGAAATATAAGTTACTATACAACCTCAACAAATTCAGAAGGAGTATATGCCATAGAAAATGTTCCATTGATAAAAGGAGATAGAGTTTTTGTAAAAGTAAAAGCTTCTCCCAATTGGAGTCCTCCTTTTGAAACCACTATTCCTTTTAATAAAATTGAACTTGTATATGCCGATTATTATATCAACAAAGTAGTGGGAAGTATCAGTTCAAAAATTGACAAATTTCCTATAAAATCTTCTATTCATTCAAAACCCAAAATAACAGGTATTTACAATCCCGGAAATAAAATTACCCAGGCCGGAATTTCAAAATTATCCCATTCGATATTTAAGCCACAAATAAAAATTTCTCCGGAGATGTTTAAAAAAGCCATCACCTATAATGGAGA
>JAMOVT010000074.1 GCA_027061855.1 Flavobacteriales bacterium | reverse complement strand
ATATCCAATAAATCTTTATGAGAAGTATCTAAATTACTGCAAACGACGGGATAAATACAAGAAGGAGAAGTACATTTTTCACAAATAGAGAGGTCTTTTCCTTTCATTCGGTACATATTGGCCGAAGGACCGCCGATGTCGGAAATATATCCTTTAAAATCTTCCTGTTGTGTGATTTGTTCCAGTTCTTTTTGAATGGATGATTTGCTCCTGCTGGCAATAAATTTTCCCTGATGTGCGGAGATGGTACAGAAACTACATCCGCCGAAACAACCGCGATGGATATTGATGGAATGCTTAATCATTTCATAGGCGGGGATCGGTCCTCTTTTACGGTATTTCGGATGAGGCATACGCGTAAACGGAAGGTCGAAAGCAGCATCAATTTCGTTTTCCGTCATAGCGGGAAAAGCCGGGTTGATCACCAGGGTTTTATCGCCTATATCCTGTAATAATCGTCTTTTGGGAGTGAGCATATTCGCCTCGATTTCAATGGTTTTGAAATTTCTTGCAAAGGCTTTTTTATCCGTTAAACATTCTTCATGAGAAAATAAACGGATGTCTTCCCAGTTTTTGTTTTTTGGCAAAGCCTGATTTTTATCTTGCAAATAGGCAGTCTGGCGGATTGTTTTCAAAGAAGAAAAGGGAACGCCTCTTTCTACCAAACGAACAATTTCCCGCAGCGGTTGCTCACCCATACCGTAAACCAATAAATCCGCTCCGGATTCGGCCAAAATAGAAGGTTTCAAGCGGTCACTCCAATAATCATAATGAGTAACGCGACGCAAGGAAGCTTCAATTCCTCCGATGAGAATAGGAACATCGGGATAAAAATTTTTGAGAATTTGGCTGTATTTAATGCTTGCATAATCGGGACGGAATCCTTTTTCACCTCCCGGTGTATAAGCATCTTTGTCTCTGGGTTTTTTGCTGGCTG
This sequence comes from Flavobacteriales bacterium, assembly GCA_027061855.1. Lineage (GTDB taxonomy): Bacteria > Bacteroidota > Bacteroidia > Flavobacteriales > Flavobacteriaceae > JALSPZ01. The sequence goes on along the minus strand of JAMOVT010000074.1, from coordinate 33,185 downwards.
TATAATTGCTGACCATAGAATCCATACTACCGGCAGTTACGGCAAAAAACAGACGCGGACGCCCTAATTTTATGAAATCTTGCAGGTTGTCACGGACATTGGGTTGAGGAACAATGGCAATACGCAAACCGAAACTTTCGAAAATTCGCCCCACTACGGCAGGCCCGAAGGAAGGATGATCGATATAGGCATCACCGCTGAATAAAATCACATCCAGCTCATCCCAGCCTCGTTTTTTCACTTCTTTTAGGGTGGTGGGTAACCAATCGGAAAGTTGATATTTTCTCATAAGGCAAATATACTTCAAAATTGAATCAAATGAATATACGGGCAATAGTTTCGGTATTTTCCCGTCTTTATTTCAGAGCTTTGGAAAAGAAACGAAGAACAACCCGATATTTTTTCATAAATTTGTCAAAATTATTTTTCATGGATTTTTTTCGCTTTTTGATCAGTAAAACCTTTTTTAAGAATTTGTTAGCCGCAATCCTTTTGACGGTTTTATTGGTATTTGGATTGCAATTTTATTTGGATTCATATACAAATCATGATGATTACCATTTGGTGCCCGAACTAAAAGGGAAAAAAATTGAAGAAGCGACTGGGATTTTAAAGGAAAGAGGAATGAATCTGGTGGTAATCGATACGGTGGATTATAATCCCGATTATCCGAAATATTCCATTATCGAGCAAGATCCCCGAAAAGGTGATAAAGTAAAATTAGGAAGAAAAATTTATGTAAAAATAAACAGTGGAGGGTACAGCAAAGTTCCTTTCCCGAAAATTTTGGGAAAAACAGAACGTCAAGCCAAAACTATATTGAAAACCACAGGTTTTAAAGTAGGAAAAATTACTAAAAGGCCTTATTTTGCAGAAGTGGTACTCGCCGCTATGCATAAAAAAGACACCCTTAAAGCCGGCATGCCGGTACCCAAAAATACCACTGTAAATTTAATTGTAGGTGACGGAAAAACCAGTGTGGAATCGACTTCCGGAAACGATGAAGAACCGACTTCAAATGATAATAACGTAGAAGAAATATTAAACAATGTCCTTGGAAACTAATTCCCCCGAAGAAGAAAAACTATTCGAGCATTTTCAATTTGAAGTGCCTGCCGGGCAATCACCTGTCCGAATAGACCGGTATTTGACCGATAAAATTGAGAACCTTACGCGTAACCGTATTCAAAATGTGGCAAAAGCGGGAGGAGTTTTGGTAAATGATAAACCGATTAAGTCGAATTATAAAGTCAAACCCTTGGACAAAATAAAAATTGTTTTGCCCTATGCGCCTTATGAAAATCTATTGGTTCCCGAAGATATTCCCCTGGATATAGTTTATGAAGATGATGATGTAGTGGTAATCAATAAACCGGCAGGAATGGTGGTTCATCCCGGTCATGGTAATTATAGCGGCACATTATTAAACGGTTTGATTTATCATTTTGATAATCTACCTGAAAATGCCGATAAGCGTCCGGGGTTGGTACACCGTATTGATAAAGATACCACAGGTTTATTGGTGGTGGCAAAAAACGAAGAGGCTTTGACGCATCTCGGGAAACAATTTGCCGATAAATCCTCAAAGAGAAAATATATTGCGCTGGTATGGGGAGATTTGGCAGAAGACGAAGGAACGATTGAAGGAAACTTAGGAAGAAATCCCAAAAATCGTTTGCAAATGATTGTATTTCCCGAAGGTGATCAAGGGAAGCATGCCGTTACACATTATAAAGTTTTAGAGCGTTTCGGTTATGTGACTTTGGTCGAATTGGAATTGGAAACAGGCCGTACTCATCAAATCAGAGCACATATGAAATACATCGGGCATCCTTTGTTTAATGATGAAAGATATGGAGGTGACAAAATATTAAAAGGAACGACTTTTTCAAAATACAAACAGTTTGTCGAGAATACTTTTAAGGTTCTCCCCAGGCAAGCTTTACATGCCAAAACATTGGGTTTTGTACATCCTAAAACCGGAAAATTTATGGAGTTTGATTCGGAAATACCTTCTGATATGCAACAAGCAATCGAACGGTGGAGAAATTATGCCAAACACAAAATCGAATAGTTATTTATGAGTTCCAAGCCCATTGGATTTTTTGACTCCGGAGTGGGAGGCTTAAGTATTTGGATGGCGGTACAAAAATTATTGCCTAATGAAAATACGCTTTATTTGGCCGATAATAAAAATGCCCCTTATGGAGATAAAAGTAAAGAGGAAATTATCTTTTTAAGTGAAAAGAATACCGAATTCTTATTGGAACATAATGTCAAATTAATAGTTGTAGCCTGTAATACAGCTTCGACCAATGCTATTCCGCATTTGCGTCAAAAATACAAAGTTCCCTTTATCCGGATTCAACCTGCCATTAAACCGGCAGGTTTATTGAGTAAAACAAAAAAAATCGGTCTGCTGGCTACAGCAGGGACTTTGAAGAGTGAGATGTTGGACCTGTTAAAAAAACAAATACCCACACAAGATATAGATATCATCGGACGCTATGGACAAGGACTAGTGGAAATAGTAGAGAATATGGAAATGGAGTCGGAGGAGAGTAAATTTTTACTCACTCAATACCTGAAACCAATGATGGAGAAAGAAATTGATCAATTGGTATTGGGTTGTACACATTATCCTTTTCTAAAAAAACAAATGGAAGCCATTTTGGGAGACAAAGTCAACATCATCGATCCAAGCCCTGCCATTGCAAAACAGGTGAAAAGAGTATTGGAGTCAAAAGGGGCTTTGGCTGGCAGTAATAATTATCCGGAATATGTTTTTATGGCCAATAAATCCGTAAAAGCCATGAGAAAACTTTTGGAAAATTTTCCGTCTGCCAAAATTTTATTGGAAAAATTTTAAGTTATAAAGGCAAACTTTCCTCTTTGTTGTATTTTTTAGATAGATTTTTCAGCATGTCATCCACCATGGCATCCAAATCATATTTATGATGCCAATGCCAATCTTTAAATGCCATATCATCATCAATGCTTTCCGGCCATGAATCGGCGATGGCTTGACGGAAATCCGGTTTATAATCAATTTCAAAATCCGGTATGCGTTTTTTTATGGCATCGGCCAATTCTTCGGGAGTGAAACTAATTCCGGCAATATTATAACTATGCTTGATGCGTAAGTTTTCCTTGGGGATAGACATAATATTTATGGTAGCATCAATGGCATCGGGCATATACATCATCGGAAGACGTGTATTTTTGGATAAAAAAGACGTGTATTTTTTATTTTTAAGTGCTTCATGAAAAATCTCTACGGCATAATCGGTCGTTCCTCCTCCCGGAAGGGTTTTCCAACTGATGATTCCGGGATATCTTACGCTACGTACATCCATATTATAATGCTCATTATAATATTCAATCCAACGTTCTCCGGCTAATTTACTAATTCCGTAAACCGTATTCGGGTCCATAATGGTATATTGAGGAGTATTAATACGCGGAGTATTGGGACCGAAAACGGCAATGGAACTGGGCCAGAAAATCTTTTTAATCAAGCCTTGTTTTCCTAATTCCAGAATATTAAACAGAACTTGCATATTGATATCCCAAGCCTTGTTGGGCATTTGTTCTGCCTTGGCAGAAAGTATGGCCGCCATTAAATAAACTTCGTCAATATTTTGGGCTTTTATTGCTTTTTCAACGGCTTCACGGTCGGTTGCGTCCAGCAAGATAAAAAAAGGGTCTTCTTTTGCCGGTTGATAAATATCCGAGGCAATGACATTTTCATCTCCTTTAAGGCTACGGAGTTTTTCTACCAAGTCCGTTCCGATTTGACCGTTTGAGCCGATAACCAATGCTTTTCCCATACAATTTTCAATTTATCACAAAGATACTGTTTTTTCTTTTTAGCATTAACTTAAAAATGTCATAAACAGAACGATTATTTTAGAGTTTTTTTTATCTTGCGCCTATGAAAATTAAAGTTTTTTTGGTTTTAGCGATTTTTACACTTTTTTCTCTTTCCTGTGAGAAAGAAATACAAGTGCAAGAAAATCAAAAAAATACCAAAGAAGAGAATGAAATTTTAAAAATTCGTTTGCATAATAAAATAAAAAAAAACAGCCTTACGGATTCCTTGGCCAAGGTCAATAAGAATTTTAAAAATCTGATTAATAATTTTAATGACAGCCTTTACTCCTTAGAACTTTTACGCGATAAAACCAAACAAAATATGTCTTATATTCATCCTTTGACTTTGCGGAGAAAACAGAGTCTATTGGATACGCCTGCGGTCAAAAGCCGTTTGGTATTGACACGTTTGCATATCAATAAATTAAATTATTTAATTAACAAGAAAAAAATAGAACCGGATACCATTGAAAAAACTTTAAATAAAATTGTATCCGATATTAATCTTATGATTGAAATTGCAGGGAAATATCATCGACAAAAAGATGAGTTCAAAGAAATTCTTGAATATGATTCCATTATGAAAGATACAACCCGAAAATTTCTTAAAATTGATAATAAACCTATTTTGAAAAAAAATAAAAAAAAATAAATAAATTACCAGTAAATAAACAAAAAAATGAGAAAAATATTATTACTTTTTATTCTACTTTTAAGTATAAGTTCTTATGGTCAATATCCTGATGTTCCTTGGTTGCAACCGGAAAACGGAACCGCGTCGAAACAACTGAGTTATCCGGAAATGTTGGCTCGTTTTCAGAAGTTTGCCGAGAATGTAGATATGTCAAAGAAAGGAAACGGAATTAAACCTTTTGAAAGGTGGAGGAGCTTATGGGAACCTTATTTCTACCGGAAAGGAGGTTTTCATCCCATACAAGATATCGACCGGGCATTTGCCAAAAAGAAAGCTATGTCTTCTCAAAACAAAAGACAATTGGCAAATTGGACTTCTGTGGGGCCTTCAATAGTAGATAGAAATAATCATTTACCCGGAAAAGGGAGAGTAAATTTTGTAATGATTGATCCAACAGATTCCAATATTATGTATGTAGGAGCCCCCGCCGGAGGTATTTGGAAAACAACCGATAAGGGACAAACCTGGACACCTCTTACGGATGATTTGCCTCAAATAGGAGTTTCTGCAATTGCATTGTCAAACCAAAACAATAATATAATTTTTATTGGAACGGGGGATGACGATGCAAAAGATACTTATAGTCGAGGAGTATATAAATCTGTTGACGGAGGAGATAACTGGGAAGCAATAGGCCCCGATTCTTTGCCGGAAACAGCTGTTATATATGAGATTATAGTTGGAGCAGAGAATGATAATACCTTATGGGTAGCTACTTCAAATGGTTTATATAAAACAATAGATGGAGGAAATAACTGGATTCGTTCACTTCAAGGTAATATAAAATCAATGAAAAGACATCCTGTAAACTCTTCTATTATATATGCAGCTTCTACCAATACCTTTTATCGTTCTACGGATGGAGGTGATAATTTTTCATCAATAAATGTTGGGTTTACTGACAATCCCCAAAGAATAGAAATTGAAGTAACTCCTGCCTCAACAGACAGAGTTTATCTAGCTGCCGTTAAAAGTGACGGAGGCTTTGGAGGAGTTTATATTTCGAATAATCAAGGACAAAATTTCACAAAAACGGCCGAAAATGACAACTTTTTTGCCAATAATAATCAAAGCTGGTATGATTTTGCTTTTGCCGTTTCCGATACAGATCCCAATACACTATTTATCGGAGTAATCAATTTATCTCGTTCTACCGATGGAGGTAACAATATTGCCAATATAAACGCTTGGAATAATTATACACCCAATTATACCCATGCGGATATTCATTTTTTAAGATATTACAATGGAGTTTTGGCTGCCGGAACTGATGGAGGTATTTATTTATCCGAGGATGACGGTGATACCTTTACAGATTATAATGAAGACTTGGTAATAAGTCAGTTCTATAAAATTTCCACTTCATTGACAGATAATTATCAAATTTACGGAGGACTGCAAGATAATGGGGGTTTTTCCCGTAAAGATTTAATTTGGAGAATTTATCATGGTGGAGACGGAATGGAAAATGCCATGAAAAATAATGAGCCGAATGTGGGTTATAGTTTTATTTATTACGGCCAATCTTTGAGTATTACTACCGATGGCGGAATTACAGTCAGTAGTGGTGCTTCACAGCCTGCGGGAGAAAAAGGAAATTGGGTTACTCCTCTAGATATGGCTGCCGACGGGACACTTTATTCCGGTTTTAAAAAGATTTATAAATTAAATAATGGGGTATGGGAAGCAGTAACAACTAATTCTTTTTTTAGTAATATAGATGCTTTGGAATGTGACCCTCTTAATCCGGACATTATATATGTGGCCGAAGGTACTAAGCTTTATCGTAGTACGGATCGGGGGCAAACTCTAGTGGAGATAGGCTCTTCTTTATATGCAATTTCTTCAATAGCAGTAAACCCTTTTGATAATAAGATATGGTTTACAGCAGATGAAATGATTTATGAATCTTCCGATAATGGCTCTACTTGGAATAATATAACCTCAAACTTCCCTGGGGAACATATTAATGTAATTAAATGGCATCCTTTTAGTACAGATAATTCCATCTATTTGGGAACAGATTTAGGAGTATATTATAAAAATGACGGTTCTACCGATTGGCAAGTATTTTCTGACGGATTACCAAATGTTCCGGTTCGTGATTTGGAAATAAATTTCGAGCAAGGTATCATTACAGCCGGAACTTTTGGTAGAGGTATATGGGAAGCGGCCATTCCAGTAACTCAACCGGAAAATGACTTGGCAATCATTGATATAGTAACCGGTTCAGGAAATCCTTTTACTTGTACTACTAATGCTTCAATTTTGGTGAAAGTAAAAAATAAAGGAAGTAACAATGTAAATGGTTTTCAATTGAATTATGATATAAATGCTGCTAACGGAAGCATAGATTATACTCAAAATATTGCGCCGGGTGAAACGGTAGATATCGAATTACCTCAACAAAATTGGGAATACAAAAAATATGAAGTAAAAGCTGAAGTAAATTTTAACAATGAGCAATTTATTCAAAATAATACATATCAAAATTATTTTCTTGTAAACAAAACGGATAATTTAAATTTCGAAACTTCTTTTGAAAGTATTTTTACCGATCCCTTACTTCATTATCGTGAAGTAGGAGATGATTTATGGGAAATTGCCAAACCGGCAGGTTTTAAATTGAAGCAAGCGGGCGATGGAGAGTATGCTTATTGTACAAATGCAGGCGGAAATTATGAAGATCTCAATAAAGATTATCTCGTTACTCCTTGTTTTGATATGACTCAAGTCTTAAACCCAAGCATTAGTTTTAAACTTGCTTTTGATATTGAAGAAAATTGGGATGCTTTCTACGTACAATACTCGACAGACTATGGAAAAACTTGGCAAGTATTGGGAACGGCAAATGATCCAAACTGGTATAATAGTGACTTTGAACAATCAGAATGTATAGGTAGTCAATGGACCGGAACAAATGTAGATATGCTCACCTATTCTCATGATTTATCTTTCTTGGCAAATGAAACCCATGTAATGTTCCGTTTTGTAATGGCTTCCGATCCTTCTGTTACAGGTGAAGGAGTAGTTTTGGACGATTTGATAATTAGTGGTACGGCAAGTATTAATAATGATGAAATAGCCAATAGTATAATGCTTTATCCCAATCCTGCAAAAGATTCATTTCTTTTGAAATGGAAAAATATGTTGGTGAAATCTATAGAGATCATAAGTCTTGACGGTAAACAACTTCTTAGTGTGTCTCCTGAAAATTCAACTCAATATATATTTAATATCGGTTCATTGCCTAAAGGAATGTATTTGGTAAAAATCCACTCGGATAAAGGAATGGGAATAAAAAAATTAATAATTAATTAATAAGGATCTACATCAATAATGACCTGTACAGATTTGAAATAAGCAATGTTTTCAAAAGAATTTAAAACATGCAAAATTTTAAGCTTCTCGTGATGAAGATTTTTCCCTGCGGGAAGCTTAATTACTATTTCCTTAATATAGCGATCTTTAATGCGGGGAATAAGTCCGTCGGAAGGGCCTAAAACCTGTCCGAAATAATGATCAAAAGATTTTTTAAGCCATTGAGAAGCCTCAATGGCTTTTTGTATGTTTCTTTCTTTCAAAATAATATTGACCATTTTTGAATAAGGAGGGTAAAAGTATTCTTTCCGCAACCGTATTTGCTGTGCATACATTTTTTTGTAATTTCCTTCCAAGACCAATTGTAGGATAGGGTGTGAAGGATTATAAGTTTGAATCAATACACGTCCTTGATCCTTTTTTCTGCCGGCTCTTCCTGCTACCTGCATTAGCATTTGAAAACTTCTTTCATCGGCACGAAAATCAGGAAAATATAATAATTGATCGGCATTCATGACCACCACAAGGCCGACATGCTCGAAATCCAAACCTTTGACAAGCATTTGTGTACCTACCAGAATGTCGGTTTCAAACTGTTGGAATCGATTTAGAATCTTTGTAAAACTGTTTTTATTTCTGGTTGTATCGCTATCCAAACGGTCAATTTTGTATTCGGGAAAGAACTTTTCCAAATCATGTTGTATTTGTTCCGTCCCTATTCCTTTGTATTCTATGGAAGGGTTACCACAAGCAGGGCATACTAAGGGCGCCTCAATCTGATAACCGCAATAATGGCATTTTAATTTGTTGCTGTGTCTGTGCAAGGTCAAGCTGACATCACAATGCGGGCATTCCATCACGTGGCCACAGTCCTTGCATTGGGCTACCGGCGCATAACCTCTACGGTTTTGGAAAACAATGACTTGTTTTTTTTCAGAAAGTGTTTTTTCAATTTCATTTAGGACTTCATGAGAAAAATATCCTTTCATCTTTTTTCTTCTCTGTGCTTCTCTCAAGTCAATAATTTTTAATTCGGGAAGTGCTATTTTTCCAAATCTTTCATTGAGTTCAACCAGTGAAAATTTCTTTTTTTGTGCATTAAAATAACTTTCCAAAGCCGGTGTAGCCGATCCCAGCACAATGTTGGCTTGATGAATTTTATGCATTGCAATAGCCATATCGCGGGCATTATACCGTGGAGCAGGTTGATGTTGCTTATAGCTTTTTTCGTGCTCTTCATCAACGATTATTAAATCCAAATCAACAAAGGGTAGAAAAATTCCCGAACGAGCTGCTAAAATAAGTTGAGCTTGTGGGGATTTATGTAAAACTTGCATCCAGACTTCACGACGTTCTTGCTGTGTGTAATGGGAATGGTAAACAGCTATTTTATTGCCGAAAATTTTAACCAAACGTTGGACCAGCTGAGTGGTTAAAGCAATTTCGGGAACTAAATAAAGAACCTGTTTGTTTTTGCGCAAACTTTCTTGAATAAGGTGAATATACACTTGTGTTTTTCCGCTGGAAGTGACTCCGTGAAACAAAACAGGCTTTTGTTGTTCAAATAAATTCTCAATTTCCTTTTTTTTATCAGCTTGTATGTTGGAGAGTGCTTGCGCTTGCTCACGAGCATTTTCAAACAGAATTCTATCGATGGAAGTTTCTATCTCATAAAAAACACCTTTTCCCATAAGTGATTTTAAACTGTTTGCATTGGCATTGCTCTTTTTAAGAAGTGTTTTCTTTGCCACCGGCTTTCCATTCCTCTGCAAACTCAAAAAAGTGAACAATAGAAGTTTTTGTTTCGGTGCTTTTTTGTGCAACTCCTCTAATAAATCATTTAACTTTTCCGTTTTCCATTCCTCATGAAGTTGAATGAAGATTTCCGTTTTGGGTTTGTATTTTTCTTTGAATTCTTGAAGGGTTTTGATTTTGTTTTTCTTGATTAGGGCATGAACCGTTTTGAGAATTTTTTTCTTGGGCAATAGTTTGCTTAATTCTTTAATATGAATCGCTTTTTTTAAGTCTAGGGCTTGAAGGATTAAAATTTCTTCTTCCTTGAGCCCGGTTATGTCATCACTTTTTGTATCCTCATTCAACAGAAGATAAGTTTCGCTTTCCAACATAAAGGCTCCCGGAAGAGCGGCTTTTACCACCAATCCTAACGGGCTTAAATAATAAGAAGAAATAAACTCAAAAAGTTGCCATTGCTTTTCATTGATAATAGGTTCGTCATCTATAATATGCAATATCGGTTTGGTTTCATAATGCAAAGGTTTTTTTTGATGTTTTTTATAAACAATACCGGTCTGCACTTTTTGTTTTCCAAATTCAACCGCTACCCTCATTCCTTTTTCCAAAAATGAATACTCCTCTCTGCTTACTTCATAGGTAAAATTTTTCCAAAGTTTCAAGGGAAGGACAACATCAATATAATATTTGGATTTTTCATTCATTTTACTCGAATGATTGGAGCATAATCAAATTATGATAAGTTCCTTTTTTACCCATCAATTCTTTGTGATTTCCTATTTCAATAATTCGCCCTTTATGCAAGACGATAATTTTATCGGCATTTTTAATGGTGGATAAACGGTGTGCAATCACTACTGAAGTTCGATCTTTCATTAATTTATCCAATGCATCTTGTACGAGCTTTTCGGATTCGGTATCCAATGCGGAGGTCGCTTCATCCATTACCATTACAGGAGGGTTTTTCAGGATGGCACGCGCGATATTCAAACGTTGTTTTTGTCCTCCCGAAAGTTTGTTGCCACTGTCTCCGATATTGGTGTCATATCCCTGAGGTAATTCCATAATAAATTCATGGGCATTGGCAATTTTTGCAGCTTCAATGATTTCATCCATTGTGGCATCGGGTTTTCCCAAGGCTATATTGTTTTTGACCGTATCATTAAATAAAATGGAATCTTGCGTGACCAGTCCCATTAAGTTTCGCAGAGATTTTTTGGTCATATCGCGGATATCGATCCCATCTATTTTGATGCTTCCGCTATTGACATCATAAAAACGCAATAATAAATTGGCAATCGTAGATTTTCCACTTCCCGATTGTCCCACCAATGCTACCATTTCTCCTTTGTTTATATCAAAGGTGATATCTTTCAATACATCATCCAGCTCATACTTAAAACTTACCCGGTCAAAAGAAATCTTTTGGTCAAAGCTCTTTTTCTCTATGGCATTAGGCTTGTCTTTTAACGGATTTTTAGCATCCAAAATGTTAAAAATCCGTTCTACCGAGGCCATTCCTTTTTGTATGGTATAACTGGCTTTGGCTATTGCTTTTGCAGGAGTCAATACGTTGTATGCCAAGGCGATGAATGTAATAAAAACAGCAGGGCTTAAACTTTTCTCATCCAAAACGAGCTGTCCGCCATACCAAACAATAGCGACAATCACGAGAATGCCCAGAAATTCACTCGCCGGATGAGCCAAATTTTGACGGTTAATCATGGCATTGGAATACCGGTAAATCTTCTGGGTGATTTTTTTGAACTTTTTTGAAAAGACCGGTTCGGCATTAAATCCTTTGATGATTTTAAGTCCGGTAAGTGTCTCTTCTATAAGAGAAAGAAAATGTGAATTTTCTTTTTGTACCAGATGAGAATCCCGTTTCAATTTTTTTCCTATTGCTGAAATTATATAACCGGCGACCGGTGTAAAAAGAAATACAAACAAAGTAAGTTTGTAATTCAAATACAACATCGTTACTATTGTAAATAAAATAGTTAAAGGTTCTCTGACAATGATTTCAAGAACAATCAGAGCCGCATTTTTTACTTCGTTTACATCTGAGGTCATCCGGGCAATTACATCTCCTTTTTTTCTTTCAGAGAAGAAAGGGATAGGTAGAGATAAAACTTTATCATATAAATCATCACGCATATCTTTTAATACTCCGTTTCGCAAAAAAGTCATAAAAAACAAAGCGAGATAATTGAATAGGTTTTTTAAAAACACTATACTGATAACTAGAATAATTACCAATGTCAAAGCCTGTTTCTGACCGTGCAAATTGATATATTCCAACCAATGATAATTTAAAAGTTGAGTAGAATATTCTTTGAGATGTTCTATGCCTGTCCATTCCGGTTTGGGAATGGTTTTTTGCACATCCTCGGAGAAAAGAACTTTTAGCAGTGGAATAAAAACAAGAAAAGCCAATGTAGAAAAAAGAGCATAAAAAACATTACTGATAATGTTTAAAAAAGCAAATTTTTTATAAGGCTTGACATATTGATAAAATGATTGTCTATAACGTTTATCCATTCCTTTTTATAAGTTTAAATCTTTTTTAATCCGTTCTATTTTATCATCCAATTCTTTTTCCACTTCTTTATAATTTTCGATTTCTTTCAAAGGTTTGTGTACACTGAAATAGAATTTGATCTTTGGTTCTGTTCCACTGGGGCGCATGGCTATTTTGCTTCCGTCTTCGGTATAAAAAATCAAAACATTGGAAGGCTCAACTGTAAGTTTTTCTTCTTCTCCGGTTTTTAGGTTCTTTGCAATAGAGGTTTTGTAGTCTTCCATTCTTATCACCGGTGAACCGTCAAATTCTTTGGGTGGATTTTCTCTGAAATTTACCATCATTCGGTCTATTTCTTTTTTCCCTTCAATTCCTTTCTTTACCAGTGAAACAAGGCCTTCCTTATAAAAGTCATGTTTTTTATAAAGTTTTAATAACTCTTTAAAAAATGAACTGTTATTTGATTTTGCTTCGGAAGCAATTTCGGCAGCCAATAGACCCGAAGTAATGGCATCTTTATCACGAACAAAATCTCCCACCATATAACCGAAACTTTCTTCACCGCCTCCGATGAAATCTTGTTTCCCTTCAGCCTCACGAATCATTTTGGCAATCCATTTAAAGCCTGTCAATCCGGTTTTTACTTCTACATTATCTGCGGCTCCGATTTTTTTAACCATATCGGTTGAGACAATTGTGGAGCCAATAAATTCATTCCCGTCCAGTTTACCTTGTTCTTTCCATTTTCTAATCAAGAACGCATCCATCATAGACATAGTTTGATTTCCATTGAGGAGTCTCATTTTTCCATCGGGTTCTCTCACGGCCACAGCAATACGGTCAGAATCCGGATCGGTGGCGAGAATAATATCGGCTCCTATTTCATCGGCTTTTTTAAGGGCCATGGTAAAGGCTTCGGGTTCTTCGGGATTAGGAGATTTTACGGTTGAAAATTCAGGGTCGGGATTGGCTTGTTCTTCTACAATATGAAAATCGGTAAATCCCGCTTTTTTCATTGCTTTCGGCATCAAAGTGATGGAAGTTCCGTGTAGGGGAGTAAAGAGGATTTTTATATTGCTTCGATCGGGGGCATCAAAGGTTCCGTGTTTAACGGAAGCTTCCAGGAATGCTTTATCAAGGTCTTCTCCCACGTATTCGATCAAATCTTCATTGGGAGTAAATTTAATTTCGTCAAATTTTACTTTATTGATTTCATCAACGATTTCTTTATCTTGTGGCGGGACAATTTGCGCACCATCGCTCCAATAGACTTTATATCCGTTATATTCCGGGGGATTATGGGAGGCTGTCAAAACAATTCCTGCATCGGTTCCCAAATGCCTTACGGCAAAAGAAAGTTCGGGCGTAGGGCGGTATTCTTTAAAAAGATATACTTTAATTCCGTTTGCTGAAAGTACATCGGCTACAATTTTGGCAAATTCCTTGCTGTTGTGACGTACATCATAATTAACGGCAACACTTTTTTCTTTTTTGTTGGAAACACGGTTGATATAGTTGGCAAGTCCTTGCGTGTTTTTTCCCAAGGTATATTTATTGATACGGTTGGTTCCCGCACCCATTATTCCGCGCATTCCTCCGGTACCGAATTCCAGGTTTTTATAAAAACGGTCTTCGAGTTCATCCGGATTATTTTCTATCAATTCTTTTATTTCTTCTCTGGTTTGCTCGTCAAAAGGAGCTTTTGTCCATACTTTTGCTTTTTCTATGATTTCCTTTTTCATTTTGATACTTTTTAAATTTTATTAAAAATTTTTATCATTGGCCAATTTCCATATTACTTGGAAAATGAATTTGGTGCGTTTTTTTAAAATCTCATAACTGACATTTTCTGCAATATCTGTCGGTTTATGATAATCGTTAAAGCTTCCTCCGTAGTAGTAGATAACAGGTATGTCCATGGCTTTAAATTGCAAAAAATCCGATGGGGCATATTCCGCATTATAATGGATTTTAATATGATCATTATACGCATGAATATCATCAATTTTTTTCCGTATATCATATTCGCCAAACCTGTCTAATCCGATATAAACAGGGAAAAATTCGCCGATTTCGTCTTCATTTTTTAACCTTCCCAATTGATGCAGCTCAATAACCGCTTTTGTTTTTTCAAGAGGAACGACAGGGTGTTTTATATAATATTTTGAACCGGTCATCCCTTCTTCTTTTCCGGAAAAATGTATAAATACAAGGCTTCTTTTGGGAACATATCCTGAATCGATAGCATAGCGAAAGGCTTCTGCCATTTCGAAGGAAGCGGCTACACCCGAAGCATTATCGTTTGCTCCTGGATATATGGTTCCGTTTTTTATACCTAATCCGTCATAATGAGAAATAACCACAATATATTCATCCTTTTTTTCTTCCCCTTCAATCCATCCTATCACATTTTTGGACCGGGTAAGTTTATTGGTATTTTTATAATAGATTTTGACCGGCACACTGAGTTTTCTGGTTTTCCGGTCATAAGACATATCGGCAGGATCCTCATAACCGGTTATTCCGGCAAACATTTCTTTATTGATAAAAAAATCATATAAGGAGTCATATTTTGCCGATACGCTTAATTCTTTATTTTGAAATTTTTTCTTGAAATTATGCCAAAAATATTCAGTGTTTTGAGGGTCATAAATCAATAAGGCTTTGGCACCGTGTTTCAATGCCGCTTTTCTTTTCAGGATATATGAATGAATGGGATCTGCAGACCATTCAGAAGGTTTTCTGCCGCCGGAAATAATATAATTTCCATAAGCATCTTTTGGCTCACCTCCGGCAATCAGTACCACCTTGTCTTTCACGTCTTGATAAGCATAATCATTGTATTTGTAATCCTCTATTCCGTAACCTGCATAAATGATTTTATCCTGTTGAATATTTATGGTGTCATGAGGAAAAAAGGATATGAAATCTTCGCCGTATTTATAAGCAGCCAAGTCGGTTTCAAAAGTAACCACAGGCATATTGTTTTGTGTAACCGTATAATTTTGATAATAACCTTCGAGTTCCAGAGGAAAGGCAATTTGTTCGTCGATAAAGAAATCTTTGATATATTCGGCGGCTCTCTCTTGCCCGGGAGTACCGTTTTTTCTTCCCTGCATAGTATCGGCAGACAGGTTATATACGTGATAGTCCAAATCATCGGATGTAATGCTTTCTGCAAAAACTTCGGCGAGAGTAGGTAAATGTTTGGTCTTTTTCTTTTTCTCTTTTTTATCGGAAAGCTCGTAATCTTTTTCTAACTTCTTTAACTTGTGAGATTTACAAGAATAGCCTAATAATAAGTATGCTAAAAAAATATAGTAAATGTGTCTGGTCATATAGGAAAATATTTTGGGTAAAATGCAATATACAAAGGTAATTTATTTTTTGCGGATTACATAATATCCGTATCATGCTTTCGTTTGATATTATCTTGGAAAAGGAATGGTTTTTGAAAGTGGATTAAATCTAAAAAATATAATATGGGCTTTTACAAAACTTTTGCCCGGTTTTATTCAATAAAACGAATTGAAAAAAGTTTAGTAAGAAAGCTTCTTGAAAATAAGCTATTTTTGTATTTTGATTAAAAAAACAGAGTAATATGAATGAAAAATTGCAAGATTGGAAGAAAGTTGTTGATTTTTTTAAGAAGAAATTCACTGATGGAGAAGAGCCTGAAATGGATACCATTCTTTTTTTGATAGGTGTTCAAGAGTTGGGTAGGGTAAAACCATCTTTTACCAAAGATGAAAAAGTAAATTTAATGCATATAGCTACTTGTAAACTTTTGGAACCTTATGGATATTATAAGTTTGATAAATTTGACGAGGATGCTTGGCCTCACTATAAAAGAGTGAAACTATTGCCTAAAATGAAAGCAAAAGAGCAAGAAGATTTGATGAAAGAAGCTATTATATCCTATTTTAAAGAAAATCAACTCATTTGATATGTCAAAAAAACACAGAGTATTTATATTAATTTTATTTACATACACTTCTCTTTTTGCACAACATACCGGAAAAAGAAAAGCATTGGCTCATCAATTCTTGTCCTATACTTATCCTCATTTGGTTTTGGATACTATTTTATGGGAAGAACAAGAGAAAATTTCTTCAAATATCGATACTTATTTTAAAGAATACGGACTGAATGTGAATACCCCCGAGGATTATGAATATTTTTTATGGAATATAGATCACCAATTTAAATTTTTAAGAAGACACATCTTGGACCGAATACGATATCAATATGAGAAAATGCCTTATGACAGTTTAAAAAAGATGGTGAGAAGAATAAATAACGGACAAGGAGATCAAGTCATTGCTACCTCTTTATATCCTCGAATCAAAAAATTGGCAGACAAAGAAGTAGCCGATTTACACAAATATTCTATTCCCCGTTATTTGGAATTAATCAAAAAGAAGCATGAACCGGTTGATTTGAAGATATATTATAATCATTATAAAGCCGAAGCAAAAGGTTTGCCGTTGGAAATGTATGTGGAAACAAATAATCTTGATTATTTAAAAGTAAATATCCTGGATAAAGAAAACAATAAATTGTTAAAGCCCGAAGGATATACTTATGAGCAAATAAAATCAATCATAGTAGTATATAACGGTCAGGAATTTATTTTTAAACCCGACCCCAAAATTTTTCTTTTACCCAAGCAATTAACCGAAGTGAAAAATATTTATTCCAAATATAATTTCAGAAAAATTCCCGAATGGAAATTGAGCATCAAGGAAGATGATGACAAAGTGACAATCAAATTAAGTAATGTGGTGGATGCCGTTATTACCAAGACAAAACCTAAGCTATACAAGAAACGAAAAAGAAAAATGAGACAAAAACGAATCAAAAGATAAATAATATAAAAAAGCAGCCTTAATAAAAGACTGCTTTTTTTGGTTTGTGATTTTTATGTTTTAATCGAGGTCAAATTTAATTCCTTGTGCCAATGGCAAATCGGAACCGTAATTAACAGTGGTGGTTTGTCTTCTCATATAGGCTTTCCATGCATCGGAACCGGACTCACGTCCGCCTCCGGTATCTTTTTCTCCACCGAAAGCACCGCCTATCTCGGCTCCGGATGTTCCGGCATTGACATTGGCTATACCGCAGTCCGATCCCATAGCCGAATAGAATTTTTCAGCCTCTTGCATATCTTGTGTAAAGATGGCCGATGAAAGTCCTTGCGGTACATCGTTATTTAAGGCAATGGCATTTTCCACATCTCCGCTGTATTTAATCAGATATACAATCGGTGCAAAGGTTTCTTCTTGTACAATATCATAATGGTTTTCCGCTTCTGCAATGGCAGGAACCACATAAGTACCCGTTTCAAAACCGGGACCTTCCAGGATTTCTCCTCCGTAGATGAGTTTTCCACCTTCTTTTTGAACTTGTTCGATGGCATGTTTGAATTGATTTACCGCATGTATATCATGTAAAGGACCTACCAAAGTTTCGGGGTCGAGCGGACTGCCTATTCGTTGTTTGATTTTTTCATAGGCATTGATCATTTTTTCTTTGAATTCGTCATAAATATCTTCGTGTAAAATAATTCGACGAGTAGAAGTACAACGTTGTCCTGCCGTACCGACCGTACCGAATACCGTAGACATTAAAGCCATATTCAAATTGGCCTTGGGAGTGACAATCACGGCATTATTTCCTCCCAATTCAAGAATGGTTTTTCCCAAACGTTTTCCCACTCTTTCGCCCACGCGTTTTCCTACGGCAGTAGAACCTGTCATGGAAATAAGCGGAATTCGTTTGTCATCAAGGAAATTATCACCCATTACCGAGGAACGACCGATAATAAGATTGAAAACTCCTTCGGGAACATTGTTGTCTTTGAGGACCTTTTCGATGATTTTATGTGAGGCAATAGCCGTTAAAGGAGTTTTGGAAGAAGGTTTCCATACTACCACATCTCCTGCGGTGATGGCGATGGCGGCATTCCACATCCATACGGCTACTGGAAAATTAAAAGAGGAAATAATTCCCACAATTCCCAGAGGTTGGTATTGTTCCATCAAGCGGTGCATAGGTCTTTCAGACTGTAAGTTAAAACCGTTCATTGTACGGGCTTGTCCCACGGCAAAATCACAGATATCTATCATTTCTTGAACTTCTCCCAAACCTTCTTGATAGATTTTCCCCATTTCATAGGAAACCAAGGCGCCCAAATCTTCTTTGTTTTCACGCAAAGCATTCCCGATTTGACGGATTACTTCCGCACGTACCGGAGCAGGTGTCATACGCCATTCTTTAAAAGCTTCTTGTGCCGTTTTGATTACTTTTTCATAATCATCCATTGTGGCCGTTTGCACCGAAGCTATCAAACTGCCGTCGACGGGTGAAGTGGATTTGTTAAGTTTTCCTTCGGTTTCAAACCATTTTGTTCCGGTAGAGACCCCTGAATTAATCTCCTTTATACCTAATCGTTTTAATACTTCTTGTATGTTGATCTTCTGACTCATTTTGTTGATTTTTATTTTGGTTAATTTCGTTTAAATCTTTTACTATTTGCTCTATTTCTTGATCGGAAAATCCTTTTTCCTTACAAGCATCTTCCAAGGTGCCCCAAATAGGCTCGCCGCAACGGATACATTTTATCCCGCGGACACGTAGAAATTCCTCGGCAAAAGGATAATCTTCCACCAAGTCTTCTATCAATATGTCTTTTTCGATTTCCATGCGTAAAAATTTTAGGTAAAAATACGAAAATAAATAAACATGAAAAAAGAGCTTTCTGCCGATTTATAAAAAAAAATAAGAGGAGTTAGCAGTTGCAAAATTTAGAAAAAACATTATGTTCAATATTGAGTTTTTTTAATTTACTCAATTAATTGTTCCTTGGTGTTTTTGTGAAACAGGAAGAGTTTTTTCTTCCTTTGTAAGACTATCCTTTTCACAGCGGTGCATTTTGTAATTCCATATTCCACCGCTATCCAAACACCGGTCGATTTGAATCATACGGTCGATTTTTATGAAGAGCCATAAAACCGAAACAAGAAGAAAGAAAAATAACAGGATTTTTTTAGTCACGAAAAAATACTTTCCTTAATTATATCTCCCAGAAATTATTTTTTTGACGCTGAAATTTTGCCCGTCAATAAATCGCACATAATATATTCCATGCTTTTTGGGCATATAAATCAACCGGTCATTTATTTTATTTTTATAAATCTTTCTGCCTAAATTATCATAAATTTCTATCTTTCCATGAACGCCTTTGGTTTTTATTACAAGCATTCCTTCTTCATTATTATATGCAAACCATTTTGAATTTAAACTGTTTTCCTCTATGGAAGAAGCCGTTTTTTCAAGATCAAAAACTTCGATTTGGCTTCCGTTGTCACGAATGGCAGAAAATTGTAATTTATTTCCGTCGATTTCAATTTTGCAGTAATGATTGGACTTCTCTACTTTTACAATATTGGGATAGGAAGCATTAGGAGTATATAAAGGAGCGCCGCCACCACCCGTAGTAATATGATGAACATTATTTACAACTGCCCGTGCATAATAATGATTATGTCCCGTTATAACCAGAGAAACTCCGTAATTTTCAAATAATCCTTGTAAATTGTTTTGAACATCAGAGGAATTTGAATGTCCTCCCGCCGACCATCCCGGTTTATGAAAAACGGCAATTTTCCAAAGTTTACCGGATGAGGATAAGTCGTTTACTATCCAGTTGTATTGAGTGCTTCCCTGTGAATAGTCGATTTCCTGATCTACGACACATACATGGAGAGGCCCATAATCAAAAGAGTAGTAGAAACTATTGTTTTCATACATGGGGTAGGGGAAATATTTTTTAAATAAAACCCCTTGGCCTTCATGATTTCCCATTGCCGTGAGATACGGTAAATTAGCTAACATTTCAATGATATGAGTAAAAGAAGAATTAAAAAATTCATTTTGCCAAGAATCTTCATCGTCTCCGTCATTTACCAAATCGCCGGAATTGATTATGAAAGTTTGTTTTAAATTGTTGTTATTTATATCATTTAATATAGCAGTTGCCACAACATCATGATGGGAAGGGTATGACCGCGTATCTCCGTAGGCAAAAAAAGTCAATTGACTATCGTTATCCGGTGCTCCTGCCTGAAAACTCCCGTTTTTAGTATTTTGATTACCCGCCGTTATTTGATAATAATATTTTTGTCCGGGAGTCAAACCGGTTAAATTGACTTTATGTTGATGATCGTTCCCGTATTCGGTAGTAGTTTGAGTACCGGAAGAATAGGAGGTATCGGTACCATATTTAACTTCGCAAGTAGCGGTGGTATTCAATTGCCATAAAATTAACATTTCATCGTTTTTTCCGGGATATAATACATAAGGGGATTTCCGGAAATAATCCGAGCCGGCATATTTAAGTGTATAAGAGTTTCCTTTGTCGGTAGTTTTTTCAGAGGAAGTCTTTGGAATATAAACTTGGGAAAAGGAAGTGGAATAAATAGCCAACAATAAAAGGAAAGTGAACCGTTTTTTCATGTTGTTAGTATTTTGAATGTTGTAATATTATAATAACTGAAATGTTAAATATTTATTGTTCAACATTTTGGATTCTATTTTAATTCTGAAATGCATTAAAAAAATCTATAAAATTATAAAAGATAATAAATAAAATTCCGGCTTTGCTTGTGCTTAAATATATTTTTTGCGATTTGCCTTCAAAATAAAAGCATAAAAAAATAAATTTACCATTGCTTTTTCTTATTTTTGTATAGTAAGCCCCGAAAAATGCATCTTAAAAACCTGCAATTATATAATTTTAAAAATTTTGCGGATAAATCTTTTGATTTTGACCGTAAGATCAATTGTTTTGTAGGAAATAACGGCGTGGGGAAAACAAATGTGCTCGATGCCATTTATTTCCTCGCTTTCGGGAAGTCTTTTTTTAATAGTAATATACGGCAAATTATACGTTTCGGGGAGGAGGCTTTTAGTGTGAAAGGAGTTTTTGAAATCAACAACAAACCCGAAGAAATCCTGGTTTCCTACCGTTCGGATAAGAAAAAAATAATCAAACGGAATAATAAAGCCTATGATCGCCTTTCGGATCATATCGGATTGATTCCCCTGGTCCTTATTTCTCCTTACGACCGCGATTTGATATCGGAACATGGCGAAATCCGCCGAAGATTTGTCGATAAAATCATTTCTCAATCGGATGCGGCATACTTATCGGCTTTGATTGCTTACCAAAAGAATTTGACCCAACGCAACCGCCTTTTGAAATATTTTGCTTCCAATCATAAATTTGATAAAGATACATTGGCTGTGTATGATGAACAGTTGCATCAATACGGAAGTTTTATTCATCAAAAACGTAAAGAGTTTATTCGCGATTTTGCCCGGTACCTTAAAGAGAAATACGAAGTATTATCAGGTGGTAAAGAAGAGGTGGACATTTCCTATTATTCGGAATTGGATATCAAACCGCTGGAAGAACTTCTACATGAAAACATACAGAAAGACCGTATTTTGCAGCATACTTCCAAGGGGATTCACCGCGATGATTTTCTGTTTGAAATAAATGAAAAACCCATCCGGAAATTCGGGAGTCAAGGCCAACAAAAAACCTATTTGATTGCTTTGCGTCTGGCCGAATTTGAATTTCTGAAAAAACAATCAGGGAAATTACCTATCCTGCTTTTTGACGATATTTTTGATAAACTCGACGAGCACCGGGTAGAGCAAATTATAAAAATGGTGAATGATGAGACTTTCGGCCAGATTTTTATCAGTGATACACATGCGGAACGCACAAAAAAACTGGTGGAACAAGTCCATCAAAGTTTTAAAATATTCGATTTATAAATTTTAAAAAGATATAAGAAAAATGAGTTTGATAAAAAGCATATCGGGAATCAGAGGTACCATCGGTGGGAAGCCGGGAGAAAACCTCACTCCTTTGGATGCCGTGCAGTTTGCTTCGGCTTATGGAAAATGGATGCAGGAAAAATTCCCCGGCAAAAAACTAAAAACCGTGATAGGCAGGGATGCCAGGCTTTCGGGGCCTATGATTCAAAATATCGTGCAAAATACACTTTCGGGAATGGGAATTGAAGTGGTGGATTTGGGACTTTCCACTACGCCTTCGGTAGAAATGGCGGTTACCGGTTTGAATGCCGACGGCGGTATTATTCTCACGGCCAGCCATAATCCCAAACAATGGAACGCCTTGAAATTGCTCAACGATAAAGGCGAATTTCTATCGGCCGAAGACGGAAAAAAATTATTGGAAATCATTGAAAAAGAAGATTTTGAATATGCTCCCGTGGATGAATTGGGAAAAATAGAGGCTTATCCCGGAGGATATATAAACGAACATATCGAAAAAATTATAAATCTTCCCGAAGTTTTAACCGAAAAAATAAAAAACAGGAAATTCAAAGTAGCCATTGATACGGTAAACTCCACCGGAGGATTGGCCATTCCGGTTCTATTGGAAAAACTAGGTGTGGAATACGATTGTATGTATTGTGAGCCAACGGGTGATTTTCCGCATAATCCCGAGCCTTTGGAACAAAACCTCACTGCTATCATGGAAAAAATCAAAAACGGGAATTTTGACCTCGGTATAGTGGTGGATCCCGATGTGGACCGCCTGGCATTAATCGATGAAAACGGCCAAATGTTTGGAGAAGAATACACACTTGTAGCCGCCGCCGATTATATCCTGTCAAAAAAACCCGGAAATACGGTTTCCAATCTGTCTTCTTCGCGGGCTTTGAAAGATATTTCGGATAAATACGGCGTAGAATACCATAAAGCCAAAACGGGCGAAGTGAATGTGGTGGAAAAAATGAAAGAGGTGAATGCGGTTATCGGGGGCGAAGGGAACGGTGGTGTGATTTATCCCGCTTTGCATGCAGGAAGAGATGCCTTACTGGGAATTGCATTGATTCTTTCCCATTTGGCCGAAAGCGGCAAAAGCCTGTCGCAATTGAAAAATGAATATCCGCAATATTACATGAGCAAGAACAAGATGGAAGTTTCCCCGGATTTTGATTTGGAAAAAATCATTGAATATTTCTCCGGAAAATATCCCGCTGCCGAAATCGATACCCAAGACGGAATTAGAATAGATTTTGAAAATTCCTGGGTACAAGTGCGAAAATCCAATACCGAACCGATTATCCGTATATACAGCGAAGGCAAAACTCAAGAAAAAGCGGATGAACTGGCCATGAAAACCATGAATGAAATTAAATCCATTACATAATAAACTCTTATAATTATGAAAAGTCGAGCTCCCTTATCCGCCTATTTTCAAAAATTCCGCGACAATATCGTAGGAATTGAAGAAGTGATTGAAACGCCCAACGGGGCGATGCCTCTTATTTATACCGATTGGACCGCCAGCGGGAGACTCTACGAACCTATCGAAAGAAAAATTCTTGAAGATTTCGGGCCTTTTATGGCCAATTCGCATACTACCACTACCACAACGGGAAATCTCATCACCATGGCCTATCATCAAGCTCGTCAAATTGTGAAAAATCATGTAGGAGCCACAGAGGATGATATATTGATATTTACCGGCCATGGAATGACCGGAGCTATCAACAAATTACAAAGAATGATGGGCTTGCGCTTGCATGAGTTTTTTCATGATAAAATTTGTCTTGAAGAAAAGCAGCGTCCTATCGTTTTCATTACCCATATGGAACATCATTCCAATCAGACTTCGTGGTTGGAAACCATTGCCGATGTTGAAATAATTCCTTATCTGAACGAAAAAGATATCGATTTTGAGGCTTTTGAAAAACTCTTGGAGAAATATAAAAACCGGAACTTAAAAATAGCTTCGGTAACCGCTTGTTCCAATGTAACCGGACTCAAACCCGATTATAAAAAAATAGCGAGGATGATCCATAATGCAGGCGGTTATATGTTTGTAGATTTTGCCTGTTCGGCGCCTTATGTGGATATGAATATGCATCCGGAGGACGAAGAGGAACGTTTGGACGCCATCTTTTTTTCTCCCCATAAATTTTTGGGCGGTCCCGGAGCAAATGGCGTATTGGTATTCAATAAAATTTTATATGTAAACAAAATCCCCGATAATCCCGGAGGAGGAACGGTTTTATGGACCAATCCATGGAAGGAGCATCGCTATTATGATGATCCTGAAATCCGTGAAGACGGCGGAACGCCCGGGATATTACAAGCCATCCGTACGGCATTGGCCATAGAATTAAAAGAGCAAATGGGAGTGAGAAATATCCAAGAAAGGGAGCATGAAATTCTGTCGCGGCTTATTCCCGCTTTCAAATCTATAGAAAATTTACATCTCCTGGCGGGCGATTTCGAAGACCGCTTGGGAGTCTTGTCCTTTTATATTGACGATTTACCCTATAATTTGGGCGTGCGTTTGCTCAATGATCATTTCGGTATTCAAACCCGTGGAGGTTGTTCTTGTGCCGGCACTTACGGCCATATCCTTTTGGGCATCGACAGGGAAAAATCAAAGAAAATTATCAAAGAGGTGGAAGAAGGACATGAAGAAGCAAAACCGGGTTGGATACGTCTCTCCATTCATCCCACCACTTCCGATGAAGAGGTGGCTTATATCAATAAAGCGGTGAAAGCTTTGGCACATAATTTCAAGGAATGGAGCAAAGATTACGAGTTGAAAAACGGAACTTATGTACATAAACGATTTCCCGAAATTAACTTTCTTATCCATCAAGTAAATGACTGGTTTCGTTTATAAGTCGTTTTTTTAAATTATTTTTGACAAAAAATTTCAAATATGTCTATTGTTACCATTATTATTATAGTTACGGCTATTTTTACCTATCAAGGATTTAGCAATCCGTCTTTTTTTGAAAAATATAAATTTTCAGTAGCCGGAATTAAAGCCGGTGAATATTATCGCCTGATTACTTCCGCCTTTTTACATGCGGATTGGAACCACCTTTTTGTCAATATGATTACCCTTTACTTTTTTGGCGATTATATTGTAGCTCGATTAGGGGTAACGGGTTTTCTGATTATCTATTTCGGGGGAGTGGCTTTAGGGAATTACCTGGCATATTATTTACACAAGAATGATCTATGGTATTCTGCCATCGGTGCATCAGCCGGTGTAAATGCGGTGGTATTTTCGGCCATTACTTTGGATCCTACCATGACCTTATATTTGATGTTTTTCTTTCCTATCCCCGGAATTCTCTTTGCTTTGGGTTATTTGTGGTACACGGTCAAAGGTTCACAAAATATGGGTAGCAGGATAGGCCATGAGGCTCATTTCGGAGGAGCCTTGGCGGGAGTGATCCTCACCATATTATTGGATTCAAGGCATGCTTTCTTAGATCATCCTTTGCTCACTTTATTAATAATAGGAGCACTTGCAGGGGGATATTATTATTTACAAAAAGGAAAAATTTAATTAATCGATTTCTTCATAATCGACATATTCACCTCCCTCTTCCGAGCCTTTTTTTGAAGTAGGATTCTCTCCGGTTTTTTCAATCACGGTCTCTCCCTCTTTAACTGTGGGTTTTTCTTTATAATAAGGATTATTAAATTGTTTTTCAAAGTTTTGCGCCGCCTTGTCCATCATTTTTTTGGCCATCATAGGTGCCAATAAACGCATTACAAATTTGGCTACATAATAAAAAATCAGAAAGTATAATATAATTTTTAAAAATCCCATTTGTTAATATTTTAAAACAAAGATAAACCAAAAATCAATTGGATTTTTATTTTTTGTATTTCCTTAACGCATTCCTTTATTGGCTAAAACCCTTCTACATCATCATCCGGATTGCGACGGTCTCCGGCACCTTCCAGTTTTCCTTCTCCGGTTTTTAAAATGGCTTTTACCACTCCCAAGGCTTTTACTTTTTTAAGTTTATAGCCTTTTTGTATCAACGAATCTTTAATTTCCGGATTGAAACGCCCTTCTTCATACATTACCACATCGGGCAAAAACTGATGGTGAAAACGGGGTTTCTGAACCGCTTGATACATATTCATATCAAAATCGATTACATTTAAAATCACTTGATAAACCGATGTGATGATGGTCGATCCTCCGGGACTTCCCAATACCATAAATATATCTCCGTCTTTTTCCACAATGGTGGGCGTCATGGAGCTCAACATGCGTTTTCCGGGTGCAATGGAATTGGCCTCGGCACCTATCAATCCAAACTGATTGGGCACACCGGGTTTGGCACTGAAATCATCCATTTCGTTATTGAGAAAGAAGCCGTATTTGTTTACAATCACTTTCGAGCCGTAATTGGAATTTAAAGTGGTCGTGCAAGAAACGGCCATTCCATTTGGATCCACAATGGAAGTATGAGTAGTTTCAAAACTTTCTTTTTGCAATTTGAAATTTCCCGCCGAGATGCTGTCGCTGTTTGTAGCATGTGCAAAAGAAAAATCTTTCATTCTTTCCTTTAAATAATCATCGTTCAAAAGGCTGTCCACCGGAACGGGATAAAAATCGGAGTCGCCAAGGAACTTAGCTCTGTCTGCATAGGCGCGTCGTTCGGCTTCTATCATCAGTTGAATGGTTTTGAGATCATCGGCTCCCCATTGTTTGACAGGATAATTTCGGGTGATTTTTAATAATTGTCCCAAGGTTATTCCACCGCTTGAAGGCGGTGGCATGGAAATTACTTTGTAATTTTTATAATCAATGCGAATGGGTTCGCGAAATTTTGCTTGGTAATTTTTTAAATCTTCTTTGCGGATAATTCCTCCGTGTTTTTGCAGGGTTTTGACGATTTCTTCGGCTACATCTCCTTCATAAAAAGCTTTGGGCCCTTCATTCGCTATCATTTGTAAAGTTTTTGCCAGCTCCTTTTGCACCAGAATATCACCGGCTTTCCATGTTCCGTTTTTTATAAATACTTTATTTTCAGGATTGTATTTAATGAATACTTCTCGATATTTATTCAATCTTTTGGCTTCCGTTTCACTAATAGGAAATCCGTTTTCGGCCAATTCTATGGCGGGTTGCAATAAATTTTTCCATTCGGTTTTGCCGTATTTTTTCCATATTTCATATAATCCGGCTACGGTGCCGGGAACTCCTACTGCCAATCCTCCTTCGGTGCTCATTCCGGGGATTACATTTCCGTTCTCATCGAGATATAAGTCCTTATGGGCTTTTGCAGGTGCGGTTTCCCTGAAATCGACGGCTTCGTTTTTTCCTCCCGGCAATCGCACGATGGCAAATCCACCTCCGCCCAGATTTCCTGCACGGGGATAGACCACTGCCAAGGCAAATTGAGTGGCTACCAAAGCATCCACCGCATTTCCGCCGTTTTTCATTATATTTGTTCCGGCTTGTGAAGCATAAGGATTGGCGGAAACCACCATGGCTTTGTTCGTAATTTTATGATGTTCCGCTTCAAGCGGAGTTTTCTTTGAAGTTTTACAAGAAAAAATAAGTAGCAAAAAACCAAAAAGGAATAATCTTTGTTTCATAAAAAATAATTTTGCTCTAAATTAAATAAAAATCGTATGCAAAAATATCTTTTCATAGTTATTGGTTTTCTTTTTATGAATATGCAATCCCAGACCGCTCCGGTAGTTTATGGGATTTCATTGGATACCATCCGAAATTGGGTAAAAGAAAAACCTGCTTATTTTCAAGCTTTAAAAAGAAAATTTCAAAAAACGGACTTAACCGAAAGTCAAATGGTTATGCTTTATTATGGGTCTGCCTTTTTGCCAGGTTATCAACCCGGTGTGGCCGAAAAAGAAATAGAAACCATATATAAACTTACAGGAAATATGGATTTTGAAGCGGGTTTGAAAACCGCCGAAAGCCTCTTGAAAAAATATCCCGTGGAAGCCCGCTTATATATGTTGGCCGGTTATGCCGCAAAAAAAACCGGAGATGAAAAAAAATCCAAATTTTATTACAAAAAATACGGTGATTTGCTACGTGTGCCTTTATATAGCGGTACCGGAGAATCCTTTGACAAAGCCTATGTGGTGAGAAGTACAAGCGATGAGTTTCTTATTATCAACCAGAAAAATTATGAATTAAAGAGACAAGAAGTGCGATATTATAATCAGATGCCTTTTGACAAAATGCTGGTGTCACCAAAAAATTTACCTCAACAAAATCAAGAAATTTATTTCAATATTTATTTGCCTCTTTTTGTTGCCAATCATTTAACTTATAAGGATAAACAGCTCGAGGCCATAAAAAAATATAAGGTGGACCCCAAAAAATACCCCAAAACGCTGGAAAAAATAAAAAAATCAAAATAATGTCAAAAATACTCATTCTTTGTACCGGAAATTCTTGCAGAAGCCAAATGGCCCAAGCCTTGTTAAACAGCTTTGATCCCTGTCTCGAAGTATATTCGGCAGGAACGGAACCCGCAAAAGAAGTGCATCCGCTTACCCTTGAGGTTATGAAAGAAATCGATTTTGATTTGTCACGAAACAAACCCGAACCGGTAGAAAAATATCTCGATCAATATTTTGATTATGTAATTACGGTTTGTGATGAGGCCAAGGAAACTTGCCCCGTATTTACGGGAGAGGTAAAAAACAGGCTTCATATGGGATTTGAAGATCCCGCCGCTTTTGAAGGACCCGAAGAGCAAAAGAAAGAGGAATTCAGAAAAATCAGAGAACAAATCAAAAAGGAGTTTCGCCGTTTTTTTGAACAAAACTTGGCCGGATAATTCTTTTCTATAAGCTTATAAATTAATTCGATTAAACTCTTTTTTGATTGTAGCAATAGTTACCTACTTTTGGGGTAATCAAAAAACAAAAAAATATGAGTTTAATAGGAAAAAAAGCCCCCGATTTTAAGGCTCCCGCAGTAATAAACGGGGGAGAAATAGTTGAAAATTTTTCATTGGAACAATACAAAGGAAAAAAAGTAATATTCTTTTTCTATCCCTTGGATTTTACTTTTGTTTGTCCTACAGAAATCATTGCTTTTCAAGAAGCTTATGAGGAATTTGAAAAAAGAAATACGGTTGTAGTGGGATGTTCGGTCGATTCACAATTTTCCCATTGGGCATGGTTAAACACCCCTCAGGATAAAGGCGGAATACAAGGCGTAAAATATCCTTTGGTAGCCGATTTGGACAAAACCATTTCGATGAATTATGATGTTTTGGGAGGCGAATATATGATAGATGAAGAAGGAAAATGGTCTTTTGAAGGAGAACCCGTTGCCTATCGAGGTTTATTCCTTATCGATGAAGAAGGAGTTATACAACATTCGCTCATCAATAATTTGGGATTGGGTCGAAGTGTTAAAGAAGCTTTGCGTTTGATTGACGCCTTGAATCATCTTCAAAAATACGGCGAAGTTTGTCCGGCAAACTGGGAAGAAGGAGAGGATGCCTTAAAACCTACTTTTGAAGGAGTAGCCGATTATTTGAGTAAGCATTAATACTAATTGTCAGCATAGTTTATTTTTAGCGGGAGGGACTTGAAATAAAGCCCTCCCTTTTTTATGTTTTATTTAACAGAAAATAAAAATTTCCTTTATAAATTTATAGTTCATAAACTCAACAGCCATGAAAAAAATAATTTATTTACTCGTTTTATTGATGAGTTATTCGCTTATAGCCCAGACGACTATCCCAAAGGATATCTACGGGGGATTAAAATTTAGAAATATTTCTCCGGGGCATATTTCCGGCAGGATTTCGGATTTTGCCGTAAATCCCGAAAATTCACATGAATATTACGTAGGGGTTGCCGCAGGAGGCATTTGGAAAACCACCGATAACGGAACCACTTTCAAGCCCGTATTTGATAAATATCCGGTTTATTCCATAGGAGCACTGGCCATTGATCCTACAAATCCGCATATTATTTGGGCGGGAACGGGAGAGAACAATCATCAACGCTCTGTGAGTTACGGTGACGGTGTATATAAAAGTATGGACGGAGGTAAAAGTTGGAAAAATATGGGATTGAAAAAATCCATGCAAATAGGAAAAATCCTCATTCATCCTCAAAACGGAAATATTGTTTATGTAGCCGCCGAAGGCTCCGTATGGGGCCCGGGAGGAGACCGCGGTTTATATAAAACCGAAGACGGCGGGAAAACCTGGAAACGTATTTTATATATCAATGAAGATACGGGCGTAAACAATATCGTAATGGATCCCCGCAATCCCGATTTGCTTTATGCCACAGCCGAACAACGTCGCCGAAGAACCCAAACGCGTATAGGAGGAGGCCCCGAAAGCGCTTTGTATAAATCGGAAGACGGCGGAAAGACTTGGAGGAAAATTACCAACGGCATTCCTTCTGTGGATAAAGCCGGAATGGGATTGGCCATTTCACCTGTAAATCCCGATGTGCTATATCTTATCATAGAAGCGGCGATGGACAAAAGCGGATTTTACCGTTCCACAGACCGCGGCGAATCCTGGCAAAAAATGAGTGATTACCATACCAGCGGGCAATATTACAGCGAGATTTATACCAGCCCTTTTGATGTAAATACCGTTTATTCCATGGAAACGCGCTCAAAATATACCACCGACGGCGGAAAAACCTGGAAATTATTAGGCCAAAAAAAGAAACATGTGGATGATCATGCTTTTTGGTTGGATCCCAAAGATAAAAATCATTATCTGATAGGAGGAGACGGAGGAATTTATGAAACTTATAACCACGGAAAAACCTATATCCATAAAGAAAATTTGGGTATAACCCAATTTTACAGAGCGGCGGTGGACAATGCTTATCCTTTTTATTGGATTTACGGCGGAACCCAAGACAACAACAGTTTGGGTGCGCCCAGCTCCACTTTATATAGTGACGGAATAAGTGCTTGCGATTGGGACATCACTTTGGGAGGAGACGGTTTTTGGCAAGCCATAGACCCTACTAATCCGAATATTGTTTATTCCGAATATCAATATGGAAATATTTACCGGTATGATAAACAAAACGGACAAAGAATCAATATAAAACCCAGGGAAAGAGAAGGGGAGAAGTTGTATAAATGGAATTGGAATGCACCTTTTATTTTAAGCAAGCACAATCCTACCACTTTATATATGGCGGCCAATAAGGTTTTTAAATCTATCGATAGAGGAAATTCCTGGAAAGTAATCAGCGATGATATTACTACCAAAACAGATCGTAATAAATGGAAAGTGATGGGACATTATTGGGGAATAGATGCCGTTGCCAAAGATGTTTCCACTTCCTTATACGGCACGGCGGTAGCCATGGCCGAGTCTCCTGTCCAACCCGGAATATTATTTGTGGGGACAGACGACGGCGCATTGAACATCACTGCCGACGACGGAAAAACTTGGAGGCAAATCCGCAAGTTCCCCGGCGTGCCCGAATATACTTATATCAGCGATATCGAACCTTCAAAATTTGATAAAAATACCGTTTTTGTCACCTTTGATAACCGCAAACACAACGATTTGAAACCTTATATCCTTGTTTCCCATGATCTGGGAAAAACATGGAAACATATCGAGGGAAATCTTCCCGAAGAAAACAGCCCCGTGCATAGCTTGGCACAAGATTTTAAAGACAAAAATCTATTGTTTGCAGGAACGGAATTCGGGATTTATTTTTCTCCCGATTACGGAAAAAACTGGATCCGTTTGAAATCGGGGTTACCTACGATTGCCATGCGTGATATTGCCTTGCAGGAAAGAGAAAACGATTTGGTATTGGCCAGTTTCGGACGCGGATTTTTTGTTTTGGATAACTATTCGCCATTGCGAAATATAAAAGAAGCGGTTCAAAAGGATTTTTATATGTTTCCTGTCAAAGATGCATTGCTTTATATCCAGCGAAACCGTGGAGGATATGGTTTCGGCCATACGCAAAAGGTGGACAAAAACAGGGATTTCGGAGCGGTATTCACTTATTTTGACAAGCAAGTGCCCAAAACTTTGAAACAAAAAAGAAGGGAGAAAGAAAAAGCACTCTTTAAAGAAGCCAAAAAAATACCTATTCCTTCCTTAAATGAACAACGCAAGGAAAAAGAAGAAATAGAACCCTACTTGATTTTTACCATCAAAGACGATCAAGGAAATATAGTAAACAGACTCACCTCCAAGAGCAAAAAAGGAATCAACCGTGTGAACTGGAATTTGCGATATCCTTCTGTTAATCCCGTGGAAATAAAAAAATTCGATCCCTTGAAAAAAGACGGAAGCGGCCGCTTGGTTCTCCCGGGGAAATATTATGTTGAGGTAGATGAATATGCAGGAGGAGAAATCATTCCTTTGCTTAGAGATCAATCCTTTGAAGTGAAATTTTTACAAAATTCCACCTTGCCGGATGCCGATTTAAAAAGTTTACAAAAATTCTTAGCCGAAGTAAGCGAAGCTTACCGTGAAGCCGAAGCGATGAAAAAAGATGTAAATACTTTGCTCAAAGAAATAAACTCGATGAAATATGCCGTTTTGCATTCTCCGGATATGGATTTGTCGGTTTATAAAAAATTGGAATCCTTGGAAAAAACCTTAAAAGACATAAAGTGGAAATTTGAAGGCCAAACTCCTCCGGCAAGTGCCGAAGAACGCATTCCGCAACCGGTACCTTTGAACGATCGCTTATATTATTTGGCCTATGCACATTTTGACAGCACGGCTCCTGTTACGGAGATGGAAAAAGATGCTTTGAGAATCATTAAAAAACAATTGCCTTCTTTACAAGAACAATTGAATCAAGTTAAAGAACAATTATCGGCAATAAAAAAACAAATGAAAGAAAAAGGAGTGAGATGGACTCCGGGGAGGGATTAAAAAATTGTTCCAATTAAAAAAGCCGCAGTGATGCGGCTTTTTTTGTTATGTTTTTTTGAGATTTCTCATCCCGCAATAAGCGGGGTTGAAAAAGACATTCTTATATATAATAAAAAAATGTAAAGAAACGACTGTCATCCCGACAGAGCGTAGCGACGAGGGATCTCTATATTAAATAAAATTTGAGTTTTATCAATTATATGTTTTTTACTTTTTTTCATCGTCAAAAAAAGTAACAAAAAAGACTAGCCCTATGAGA
>JAMOVT010000073.1 GCA_027061855.1 Flavobacteriales bacterium | reverse complement strand
GTAAGCTTAATTGTTTTTGATTGTAATCTTTAAATGGTATATTTGTATCTCTTAGCATACCTAAAGATACAAAATCTTTGGGGACGGGAGAAGAAATTCTCCCGTTTTTTTATAAAAAAAGAGACTGACTTTTGAGACAGCCTCTTTTACTAAGTGGTTTAGATAAAAGTTTATTCATCTTTCCATTCGGCAACAAATAAGTTGGTATCATGCGTACCGCGATTGTTTCGGTTGGAACCGAAAACAAGTTTCTTACCGTCATAGGAGAACATGGGAAAGGCATCAAAAATGGGATCAAAAGTAATTTGTTCCAATCCGGTTCCGTCAAGATTTATCATATAAAGATTAAACGGAATGGTTTTGGTTTTGTGATTGGAAGAGAAAATCACCTTCTTTCCGCTGGGATGGAAAAAAGGCGCCCAATTGGCTCCGCCCAAATGGGTAATTTGTCGCAAGTTGGTTCCATCGGCATTCACCACAAACAATTCCATATTGCTCGGCTCTACCAATCCTTGAGCAAGTAAATCTTTGTATTTTTTTATTTCTTCGGGAGTTTTGGGACGCGAAGCGCGGAAAATGATTTGCTTGCTGTCGGGAGAAAAGAAAGCTCCTCCGTCATAGCCCAAT
Organism: Flavobacteriales bacterium; assembly: GCA_027061855.1. Classification (GTDB taxonomy): domain Bacteria; phylum Bacteroidota; class Bacteroidia; order Flavobacteriales; family Flavobacteriaceae; genus JALSPZ01. The sequence continues at coordinate 7,211 of JAMOVT010000073.1, read as the reverse complement.
TCATTGGTGATTTGTTTCACATCACTGCCGTCAAGATTCATTGTATAAAGTTCCAGATCTCCACTGCGTGTCGATGTAAAAACAATCTTTTTTCCGTCGGGAGAAACCGTAGGTTCGGCATCATAACCGGGTTGATCGGTGAGTTTTTTTACAATATTTCCATTGAGATCGGCCACATAAATATCATAGGTGTCATAAACCGGCCATACATAACGCCCTTTCTCTTTTTGGGGCTCCGGCGGACAAGCTTTGTCTGCCTCATGTGTAGAAGAATAGATGATAAGCGAATCACCGGGAAGGAAATAACTGCAAGTGGTGCGACCGTAACCTGTACTTACCATCTTGGGCATAGTTACACTATCCAAAGGCTGGTCGGCATTCATTACAAATATTTGGTCACAAGGCACATTCCATTTGGGATTGCGGGCTTGAAAAACCAACTTTTTATCGTCAAAACTCCAATAGGCTTCGGCATTATCGCCACCGAAAGTCAATTGTTTTACAGATTTAAAGTGCTTTTTTTCTTTGTCATAAAAAACCTTTTGTTCTAGTTTTGTTTCTCCGGATTTTCCATCGGCTTTCTGCGCTTTTTTCGAATTGTTTTTACAAGCGGAGGTTGTCAGTAATAATCCGCTTAAAAGAAATAAAAATATGTGCTTCATTTTTTTTATATTTGATCATTTGATTTTCAATGCGCTAAAATACTCAAAGCAATTTGATTATAAAAAATTATTTGTATCGATTATAAATTATAAAATATCGAATTTTGTATGAACTATTTAGACATCATTATCCTTCTCTACCTTGTATGGGGTTTTTATTCAGGCTATAAAAAAGGTGCCATCTATATGTTGGTTTCTTTTATTTCCATTTTATTGGCTCTCTATGCCGCCATCCATTTTTCCTATCTATCTACGGATATGCTTGCCGGTTGGTTACATAAAGATCCGTCGGAGCTCAAACTCCTTTCCTATATCGTAACCTTTATTATAGTATTTCTGCTGATGCATCTCATCGGAAAAATTCTGGATAGTTTTATTAATGCGGTAGCCTTGGGATTCCTCAATCGATTATTGGGAGGAATTCTATCCGTCGGCATCAAAGTGATTATTTTGAGCTTATTAATATGGGTTTTTGATCAAGCCAATCAGATTGTTCCCGTGGTATCGGAACAAAGCGTTAATGAAAGCAAATTATACAAGCCTATAAAAGATTTGTCTCCCGTAATCCTTTTAAATATTGAAAAATTAAAAAATAATAAAAAATTTAACGAAATAAAAGACAAAACCTTCAAAAAAGAGGAAAATACACCGGAAGAATAAAGCTATTTGCAAAACCTATTTTTCTCATTGTCAATACCTAAACGCCAAGGAATATTTTTTGAAATTAATAAGGACTGTTTTGATATTTTTTGTAAATTTAGCAATCAAATAACCAAAAAATAATTCACTATGGATACACAATTAAATTCCCCTGTCACCAATAACCAGGAAATGACTGTAAAAGATTGGCTTATCACTTATGTAATCCTGTTCTTTTCCTCTTTGATTCCCCTTTTACCTATTGTTATTTTATTATACTGGGCTTTCTCTGAAAACACCGTTTTATGTAAGAAAAACTGGGCAAAAGCCTCCTTGATTTTCTATCTTATCATTGCCGTTTTAGCTTTATTGTTCTTCTTTACCATCGGAGCTTCAATGATGGCCGGAATGGAGGGATTGCAGCAACCTATGTAAAGACATTTTTCAATTTTTCAATTTTTCCCGTCTTATTTTAAGGCGGGTTTTTTATGTGCTCTTATCCGTTTTTTATAAATTAGCAATTCATTCGTCTTTTATGCTTCAAAAATCCATAAAATATCTTCCCGGAATCGGAGAAACCAGAGCCAAGCTATTACAAAAAGAATTGGGTATCTCTACTTATGAAGATTTACTCAATCATTTCCCTTTCCGCTATATTGACCGCAGCAAATATTATAAAATTTCCGAAATCAGAAGCACAAATGCCGATATTCAATTAATAGGAAAAATCACGGAAATTGCAGAAGTGGGAGAAGGACGAAAAAAAAGACTAACCGCTACTTTTCGGGATGCAACGGGGGAAATTGAACTGGTATGGTTCCGCAATTACAAATGGATTCAACAAAAATTGAATACGGAAGACAGCTTTGTCATATATGGACGCCCGCAGTTATTTAATAGAAAATATACTATTGCTCATCCCGAAATTGAAACCCTCGAAGAAAGAAAAAAGAAATCCTTTTTAAAATTACAACCCGTTTATCCCTCAACCGAAACCTTGGTAAAAAAAGGTTTTACTCACCGCGTATGGACACAAATAATGAATGGTCTTTTTCAACAAACCGGATTGAATTTTAAAGAGAGTTTACCTGAAAGTGTACGCAAAGAATTGAATTTGGTCGATAAAAATACCGCTTTATACAATATACATTTCCCGCAAAGCATAGACCTTTTACACAAAGCACAAACCCGTTTAAAATTTGAAGAGCTTTTCTATTTGCAATTGCAATTACTCCAAAAAAATATCCACCGGAAAAAGAAAATCAAAGGACATATTTTTGAAAATATCGGAGAGTATTTTAACCGGTTTTATCATACTATTCTTCCCTTTGAACTCACGGGAGCACAAAAAAAAGTCATCAAAGAAATTCGCAAGGATGTGAAAAGCGGAGTGCAAATGAACCGGCTTTTGCAAGGGGATGTGGGAAGCGGTAAAACCATTGTAGCTTTTATTTCCATGCTGATGGCACTGGATAACGGTTTTCAAGCCTCTATGATTGCCCCGACGGAAATATTGGCACAACAACATTACCATAGTTTAAAGAAATTTGCCGAACCGCTGGGAATCAATATTCGCCTGCTAACCGGATCGACCAAACAAAAAGAACGGAAGGAACTTTTTGATAAATTGGCCGGTGGAGAAATACAAATATTGGTAGGTACGCATGCCGTATTGGAAGACAAAGTGATTTTTGACAACCTCGGATTAGCCATTATTGATGAACAACACCGTTTTGGGGTGGCACAAAGAGCTAAAATGTGGAAAAAAAATACCATTCCGCCTCATATTCTGGTGATGACAGCTACTCCCATCCCGCGCACATTGGCATTGACTCATTATGGTGACCTAGACGTATCGGTTATTGACGAATTACCTCCCGGCAGAAAACCCGTAAAAACCATACATACTTATTCAAAAGACCGCCTCAAAGTCTTTCATTTTATCAAATCGGAACTTGAAAAAGGGCGGCAAGCCTATATAGTTTATCCTCTGATTGAAGAAAGTGAAGTTTTGGATTACCAAAATCTGACGGACAATTATGAAAAAATTAAACTCTTTTTTGAAAATACTCCTTTTAAAATAGGAATGGTTCACGGAAAGATGAAGCAGGAAGAAAAAGATGCCGAAATGGCAAAGTTCAAAAACAACGAAACCCAATTGCTGGTAGCTACTACTGTCATTGAAGTGGGAGTGGATGTCCCGAATGCCTCGATTATGTTGATTGAGAGTGCAGAACGCTTCGGCTTGTCTCAATTACATCAATTGCGCGGACGAGTGGGGCGCGGAGCCGAGCAATCCTATTGTATTCTTATGACCGAATACAAGCTTTCGGAAGAAGCGCGTACACGTATGCAAACCATGGTTGCAACAAACGACGGCTTTAAAATTGCAGAAGTCGATTTACAATTGCGAGGCCCCGGAAATATTTTGGGAACCCAACAAAGCGGCATTATGAAATTCCGTTTGGCAGATATCATAAAAGATGCACCGCTATTGCATACTGCCAGAAATATTGCTTACAAAGTCTTGAAAGAGGATTTTCTTTTACAAAAACCCGAACATCAAAATATTCGTTATTTTTTGCAGAAACAAATCAAAGAATCCGGTTTTTGGAACTTAATCGGGTGAGAGGAATAATTATAGGTAGCTTTTCCGTGTTATTGAAAAAATTAACTACGCTTATAATTAAAAAAATCCTATTCTAATTTCGTTCGTCTTTTCCCCAGAATAATTTTTTTTGTAAAGTTTTGATGAAAGAATTGTCTTTGAATTGAATCAATTTTATTTTAAACGGAGCCAGACGAGCTTTTACCGTTGTTTCCAATGGCAGGCTATATACTCTGGAATCGAGAGAAATCAAAAATTCCGGCTCACGGCTCTCCACTTTCATCTTAATGGTGTATTGATTGGGAATAATCAAAGGACGTACGGTAAGATTATGGGGAGCGATGGGATTTATAATAAAATTATCCGATTCGGGCATCACAATGGGGCCTCCGCAACTCAATGAATAGGCAGTGGAGCCGGTGGGAGTGGAAACAATCAGCCCGTCAGCCCAGTAAGTGGATAAATATTCGTCATCCAGCCAAGTATCCACCGTAATCATGGCAGTGGTATTTTTCCGGTTGATGACCAATTCGTTTAAAGCGAAATTCAATCCGTTTATCTCCTTTACGGGAGGATCGGTTTCCACCTGAACCAAATTCCGCTGGGAGAATGTATAATTCCCTTGCAAATATTCCTTCAAAGAACGTTCAATCGCCTCTTTTTGTATGGTTGCCAAAAAGCCGAGACGTCCCGCATTAATACCAAAAATGGGAATGTCTTTATCACGTATAAAGGTAACGGCACGCAAAATAGTTCCGTCACCGCCATAGGTAAACATCACTTCCACATCATCCGGAAGATCCTCATAATTTTTAAAAGTGGCAAATTCGGGATAACTTAATAAGAGTAGCTCGTCTTGATCATGCATCCGTTTTTTGTGTTGTTTTAATTTTTCATAAAAATCTTTTTGAAATATGATTTCATAGTCATTTTTAATCAGAATATCCAATAATAAAAGTAAATAAGAAAAAGGCTTTTCCTGACGGTAATAACCATAAATAGCTGCTTTTTTCATCGAGGCCGGAACTTTATTCAATTATTTTATATATGTCAAAGGTAAAAAAAAGAAACACAATCCCCTTCTTTTTTGATAGGCTTTTGCTATTTTGTGACATTATGGCATAAAATAAATTTCAAAATGACAAATCTTAAAATTTTTTAGATTAAAAAACGCTTGGCATAATGATTGAGAAATATAAAAGCGAACTAAAAAAATTATTAACTAAAAAAATTTAAGACTATGAGCAAAGCAAATAAAATAATCGGTATAGATTTAGGTACTACCAACTCAGTAGTAACCGTACGCGAAGGAAACGATACCGTGGTAATCCCTAACGAAGAAGGGAACAGAACCACTCCTTCTGTTGTAGCATTTACTGATAACGGAGAAATCAAAGTGGGTAACCCTGCTAAGCGTCAGGCGATTACAAACCCTCAAAAAACCATTTCTTCGATTAAACGTTTTATGGGAAATAAATATTCCGAAGTAAAAGACGAAATCAAAAGAGCTCCGTACAAAGTGGTTCAAGGACCGAATGATACTCCTAGAATCGAAATTGACGGAAAACAATATACTCCTCAAGAAATCTCTGCCATGATTTTGCAAAAATTGAAAAAAGCGGCAGAAGATTATTTGGGACATGATGTAAAAGAAGCGGTAATCACCGTTCCCGCTTACTTTAACGATGCACAACGTCAAGCTACCAAAGAAGCCGGAGAAATTGCCGGATTAAAAGTGCGTCGTATCATCAACGAACCTACGGCAGCCGCTTTGGCTTACGGATTGGATAAATCCGACAAAGAAAAGAAAATCGCCGTATTTGACCTTGGAGGAGGTACTTTTGATATCTCTATCCTCGATATAGGTGACGGTGTAACCGAAGTATTGTCTACTGCCGGAGATACTCACCTCGGAGGAGATGATTTTGACCAAAGAATTATCGACTGGTTGGCAGACGAATTCAAAAAAGAAGAAGGCATCGATTTGAAACAAGATCCGATGGCACTTCAACGATTAAAAGAAGCAGCAGAAAAAGCAAAAATCGAATTGTCTTCGGCAAACGAAACCGAAATCAATTTGCCTTATATCACAGCTACTGCTTCCGGTCCTAAACACTTGGTAAAAAAATTGACCAGAGCACAATTTGAAAAATTGACTGATGACTTGGTAAAACGTGCTATGGATCCCGTGAAAACCGCTTTGGAAAAAGCCGGATTGAAACCTTCCGATATTGACGAAGTAATCTTAGTAGGAGGATCTACTCGTATACCAAAAGTACAAGAAGAAGTAGAAAAATTCTTTGGCAAAAAAGCTTCCAAAAACGTGAACCCCGATGAGGTTGTTGCACAAGGAGCGGGAATCCAAGGAGCCGTATTGACAGGAGATGTAGACGATGTATTATTATTGGATGTTACTCCGCTTTCCTTAGGTATTGAAACCATGGGAGGAGTAATGACCAAGCTCATCGACGCCAATACTACTATCCCTACCAAGAAATCACAAATTTTCTCTACTGCACAAGACAATCAACCTTCTGTTGAGATCCATGTATTGCAAGGAGAAAGACCTTTGGCAAAAGACAATAAAACCATCGGTAGATTCCACTTGGAAGGAATTCCGCCCGCAAAACGTGGAGAGCCTCAAATTGAAGTAACTTTCGATATCGATGCAGACGGTATTATCCATGTAACCGCTATGGATAAAAAATCGGGAAAATCAAAAGATATCCGAATCGAAGCTTCCAGTGGATTGACCAAAGAAGAAATCGAAAGAATGAAGAAAGAAGCCGAAGCAAATGCCGAAGCCGACAGAAAAGCAAAAGAAAATATTGAAAAATTAAATAAAGCGGACGCCATCGGTTTCCAATTGGAAAAAGTAGTTGAAGAACACAAAGACAAAATTTCCGAAGACAGCAAAAATGCCATCGATGATTTAGTGAAAAAAATCAAAGAGGCTTATGATAAAAAAGACGCCGACTTGGCAGAAGAATTGACCAAACAAGCAGAAGAATTAATGACAAAAGTAGGTCAAGAAATTCAAGCAGCCGCTCAATCTGCCGATGCAGGAGCAGCACAACAAGGCCAAGAGCCAACCGGTGAAAGCAAAGGAGACGATGACGTTCAAGATGTAGATTTTGAAGAAGTGAAATAGTTTTCATGTGATTGAGAAAAAAAACCGCAGGAGTTTTCCTGCGGTTTTTTTTTGCAGTAAATAAAAGCAATGGCGTTTTCATTCATAACACCATGTCATCCCGGCAAAGCTTAGAGTTTATCTTCCCGACGGAGCGTAGAGTTTGTCATCC
>JAMOVT010000072.1 GCA_027061855.1 Flavobacteriales bacterium | reverse complement strand
TTTTATTCTATCCCAATGTTTGGCGTGGAAATACCCATAGTTCTGATTTTACTTATTTTAGGTGCCTTATATTTTACTCTTTATTTTAAATTCCCACAATTCAAACTTTTTAAAACAGCGGTAAATGTAGTTATGGGAAAATATGATGATCTTGATCATCATGATTCTTATAAACCCGCTGATGACCCACTCGTTGAACCGGGAGATGATATTCCGGAGACCATAAAAATCGAGGGGGATCACCATGGAGAGGTTTCTCATTTTCAAGCCTTATCTGCGGCTTTATCGGCAACGGTAGGTCTAGGTAATATTGCGGGAGTGGCCGTAGCAGTCGCTATCGGTGGCCCCGGAGCTACTTTCTGGATGATCCTTGCGGGTTTATTGGGAATGGCTTCCAAATTTACCGAATGTACTCTCGGTGTCAAATACCGCGATATTGGTCCTGACGGAACGGTGTATGGCGGTCCGATGTATTATCTAAAAAAAGGATTGGCAGAAATGGGAAAAGGGACCTTAGGGAAATTCCTGGCTGTATTTTTTGCATTGATGGTAATCGGCGGCTCCTTTGGCGGGGGAAATATGTTTCAAGCCAATCAGTCGGCTGCCCAGTTTGTCAAACTTTTTAATATCCAACACCCCGATGCCGGATTTTATTTCGGAATATTTCTGGCCATTTTAGTAGGAATTGTAATTATCGGCGGAATCAAACGAATCGGGAAAGTAGCCGAACGTATTGTACCTTTGATGGCTGTCATTTATGTAGGAGCGGCTTTGGTAATCATCGTGATGAATTTCAATTTAATTCCCGAAGCGGTAATGCAAATTATTAAAAGTGCCTTTACTCCCGATGCGGCAGTAGGTGGTTTTATAGGTGTTTTAATTCAAGGATTCCGAAGAGGAACTTTTTCAAATGAAGCCGGAGTAGGCTCTGCTGCCATTGCACACTCCGCCGTAAAAACAAAATATCCCGCCAGTGAAGGAATTGTCGCTTTATTGGAGCCTTTTATAGATACGGTGGTCATCTGTACCATGACTGCTTTGGTGCTTGTGATTACCAATTTAAAATACGGATTATTCAGTTATGGAGACAGCTCCCTCGACGGGAAAGGAGTTGAGCTCACAGCCAGTGCTTTTGACTCTGTGATACCTCATTTCTCGATTATTCTGACCATTGCCGTCATTCTTTTTGCCTTTTCGACTATGCTTTCTTGGTCTTATTACGGATTACAAGGATGGAAATTTATTTTCGGGAGAGGAAAAAAAGCAGATATCGTTTACAAACTTTTGTTCCTGTTTTTTGTCGTTGTAGGTGCTTCTGTAAAATTAGGATCGGTCTTGGATTTCTCCGATGCGATGATTTTTGCCATGGTCTTCCCGAATATGGTCGGATTGTTTTTCCTGGCACCGAAAGTACGAACAGAATTAGTCAAATACCTCAAAGCCATTAAAGAAAGTAAAAGCAAAAAATGAAAATAAAAAAATATGCCGCCATAGATATAGGTTCTAATGCCGTAAGATTATTGGTTGCCAATGTAATTATCACCAAAAATAAGGTGAAATTTAAAAAATCTTCTTTGGTACGGGTTCCTATTCGTTTGGGTGAAGATGTCTTCGTAAAAGGACGAATTTCCAAACGTAATGAAGAACGTCTGGTCAATGCCATCAAGGGTTTTAAATACCTTCTAAAAGCCTATGAAGTGGAAAAGTACATGGCCGTTGCCACTTCGGCTATGAGAGAGGCGGAAAACGGAATGGAAATCGTAAAGAGGATTGAAAAAGAAACCGGTATTCATATCGAAATTATTGACGGAGCCAAAGAAGCGGAACTCATTGCCGCTACCGATCTGGAAGATTTGCTGGATCAAAACAGAAATTATCTCTATGTGGATGTAGGCGGAGGTTCGACTGAATTCAGCCTCTTTAAAAACGGTAAAAAAGAAGATTCGAAATCTTTTAAACTCGGAACCGTTCGATTGCTCAATAATATGGTAGACAAAAATGAATGGGATAAAGCCGAAAAATGGGTAAAGGATCACACTAAAGATTTGGATAAAGTGTATTTAATCGGTTCGGGAGGAAATATCAATAAATTATTTAAAATGTCCGGGAAAGTCCCGGGCAATCCGCTGAGCAAAACCTGGATGGATGCCCAATATAAATTTCTCAAATCCTTTGATTATGATGACCGCATCAAGGAATTGGACCTAAACCCCGACCGCGCCGATGTGATTATTCCTGCTACTAAAATCTACAGACGAGCTATGCAATGGGCCAATGCGGATAAAATTTATGTCCCCAAAATCGGGCTATCCGATGGAATGATAAAGTACCAATATGCACAAGATCAAAAAAATAACCACTGAGAGTCCGGAGTATCAATCCGTGCTTTTATTGAGAGATTTGGTTTTGAGAAAACCTCTGGGAATGAATCTTTTTGATGAAAATCTGGAAGGTGACAAGGAGGAAATCATATTCGGTATTTTTAATGAGAATGAGGAAGCGCTGGCTTCGGTTCAATTCAAAATTCTTGACAATCTCAGCGTTAAATTACGTCAAATGGCTGTTCATCCCGAGCATCAAAAAAAAGGGCTGGGAAAAAGTCTTGTACAATTTGCCGAACAGCAGGTAAAAAATCTGGGGTATAAAAAAATCGAAATGCATGCCAGAAAAACCGCTATACCTTTTTATGAAAAATTGGGTTACAAAAAAGAAGGTGAGGAGTTTATGGAAGTAGGGATTCCACATTATAAGATGTGTAAGGAGTTGTAATGATTGAAAGAGAGATTCTTCACTTCGCTCTCTGTAATCGCTACGTTCTGAATGATAGAGTGTTCTGAATGACGGTGTCATTCAGAGGGAGCGCAGCGACCGAAGAATCTTATATAATAAATATTCAATTTTTTAGATTATTTCCCAATCAATTGGGGACACGGTCCTTCCGCCAGTCATTTGAAGGACAAATGAGAGATTCTTCACTGCGCTCCCGGCGGTCGCTGCATTCTGAATGACAAAAAATTTATTTCATTTCCTTCACAGGATCCCATAAATATTTTTCCATATTCACCACTTGATTATCTTTGATTTCCACTCCTTCCATTTCCAAGAGTTCTTGCATCAAATTGATTCCGTCAAAGTGTATTTTACCTGTAAGCAAGCCTTTTTTATTCACAACGCGATGTGCCGGAACTTCCGGTTTATTCTTTTGCTTGTTAAGTGCCCAACCTACCATTCGGGCACTTCTTCTACTACCGAGGAAACCGGCAATATGACCGTAAGTAGTAATTTTACCTTTCGGAATTTGCTTTACTATTTCAACTACCTTTTGATGAAAATCTTTATCCATTCCATTTGATTTTCAACAAAAGTAAATAAAGCGACTTAAAATTTCAATTTCATACTGAAATTATAAGTTCTTCCCCAGCCGAAAAATACACGATTTTGTGTATTCACTCCTTTCCAAGTCAATGAATTCCGATCAGGGAAATAATTGGTTTGTGATTCGCTGATATAGATTTTGTCCATCAGATTCTTTATCCCGAAAGTAAAATAGGCTTTACCGATATTTTTAAGTTCAGTATTAAAAGATAAACCGGTATTTATCACACTATATGCAGGCAATTGGAGGGAGCCTTTATGATTAGGGTCGGAAAAACTGTCTGCATTAATTTTTGCATAAAGCTTGTCGATAAAAACTTGTTCCAAATAAAATTGCCATTTCAATGCAGGTTTATAATATACGGCATAAGAAGCCGTAAATTGCGGAGCATCGCCTACTTTTACATCTTTTAAATAATAATCCTTTACAGCCACTTCCTGACGTTGAAAATTATATAATTTCACGCCTTTTACATCCTTATTGTATTTCCAGTCACCCAAAGACATAGCAGTATTTATTTTTATTCTCTTATCAACATTTAAACTTGCTTCGGTTTCTATTCCTCTATGCAGTTCTTCGATGCCATACATTCTTCCTGAGACATTTTGGTTATTGATAAAATCATTGGCCATTTCAAAACGGTCTTTCCAAAGGGTTTGGTAGATACCAAAAGACAAATGATATTTTCCGGAATTGTATTTATATCCCATTTCGAAAGATGAAATCTTTTCATTTTTAATATTATCGGCTACTTCATTATTATTATAGTTGGGAAAAACCGCTTTAAAAAGAGGTTGTTTACTAAAATAACCTCCGTTTATATATATTGTTTGTTCTCCAGTCAAGAAATAATTAGCTCCGGCTTTGATATTTCCTCCCCAGATAGAAACCCAGCCGGATTTTTGTTTATCCGGCGGAAGGTTAAAATAATCCACACGCTGATATTGTTGATCGGAAATTCCCGCTTGAAGAAAAGTTTTGAATTTATCGTTTTTCCAATTGACTTGCATATAATTACCAAACCAACGAATGTTAGAACTATTATAAAAAACGATTTTCTCAATATCCCGGATACTTTTAAAAGCATTCCAATCGGGATTTAGGTCAATAAAATCTTTAGGGAAAATGAGTCTGTCGGGATGATTAATGTCAAAATTATCATAATAAGCATCGGCTCCTAAAACGTCATTAACAGCCAGCCCGCTATTGCTGTTTGTGATACGAACATCGAGTCCTAAATTCATAGTAAAATCAGGAGAAAATTCTTTGGATAAATTTATTACACTTCCATACCAACTATGGTTATTGATAAAGCCGTAACGAGTTAAACCATTTGAAATATCATTTATAAATAATCCGTTTGAAGGAGTACGTGAGGGACCGAAATCAGGCACATTCCCTCCACTATTCCATATATAAATATCATCAAACCGCACTTGCCCGTTTTCATCTTTAAAAACAGAACTATTGGGATATTGATAATTGATTGCACCAATAGGACCGGAACCTCCACCTCGTCCCCATGCCCCGTATAAAGCAGTGGTCAATTGTAAAGACGAATCAATTTCATAATCCCAATTGAGGATAGCCACCGGTTTATGAAAATAATTTCTGCTCCATGTATAGGCCTCACCTTGTAAGTATCCCCATTCGCTGTTGTATTTGATATTCGGTTTTTCAAAACTACCTCCATAGTTAATATAATCTATTAACGGAGAGGCATTATTATGTTGATTATGCCATTGAGGAGAACCGAATAGAGTAAACATAAAACGGTGTTTTTCATTGGGTAAATACTCCAAATTAAAGAAATACGCATAGGCTTCCATCTGGGTTTGATCCACATACCCGTCTCCTTGCGAATAGCTTAGAAGGAAGCTAGCTGCCAAACCATTATCCAAAATCCCCGTATTATATCCGGCAGAAAATTTATGATAGCCCTCGCTTCCGTATTCATATCCCAAAATTCCGTTTTGCGTTTTCTCTGCGGATTTGGTAAAAATATTAATACTTCCTCCTACAGCCGGAACTGCCAGTTTTACGGTACTTAATCCGCGTTGCACTTGTACGGAAGAGGCAATATCCGTTAAATTCATCCAATTACTCCAATAAACCCAACCGCTCACCATATCATTAACCGGCACTCCGTTAATCAAAACGGCGATATATCTCTGGTCAAAACCTCGAATGTTAATGCGGTCATCTCCATATCCTCCTCCTTGTTGAGTAACATATACTGACGGCAAGCCCAACAAAACCGAAGGCAAGGATTGGTTGCCTGCTTTCAGTTCAATTTCTTTGGCCGGTAAGGTTGAAAGTGAAACCGGAGTGGATTTATCATTGGCAAAATCCGATAGGTTAGTGATGATAACAGGTAATAGACGTTCGGTTTTTACCGAATCCTGTTTTTCTTGCGCGTTTATTCCTATATAACTTAATAAAAAAATTAATAATAATATTTTTCTCATCCGGGTTGTTTTTTTGAGTTACAAAGATACTATGCGTGCATAATAAAAACCAAATAATTGAAGGTATTTTTTTATTTATTTAACAAAAAAACAGTCCCGCAAATGCGGGACTGTTAATTATCAATAGGTTAAATGATTTCTTTTTACTAGAAACGTAATTTTACACTAAAGTTCCAAGAACGCCCCCAACCGAAGAATACACGGTTTGCGGTATTTACACCGTTCCAGGTTTCATTATTATGTTTATCTCCAGGGAAATAATTAGTAGCCGATTCTGAAATATATTTCTTATCAAAAAGATTATTAACTGTAAATCGAGTAGTAATTTTTCCTACTTTTTCAATATCAAATTTATAAGTAATACTAGCATCTACCAAACTATAAGCAGGTAATTCTAATGATCCTTTATGATTAGGACGACTAAATTGAGTAGCGTCAATTTTAGCATAAAGTTTATCTACATAAAATTGATTTAAGTCTAAGTACAAACCTTTTACAGGGTTGTAATTTATTCCATAACGGGCTGTAAATTGAGCGGCGTCACCCACTTTTACACCGTCAAGATAAAGTGTTTTGGTTTGCCCGGGTATAGGATCATTATTTTCATCTACAAAAGGAGCTGTAACATTTCCCTTATAATACCAATCTCCAATAGAAGTCATTCCGTAGATCTTCACAGGACCGTATTTAGCTCTGGATTCCAATTCAATACCTTTATGGATTTCTTGAATTCCATATAAACGTGCTATTCCACGAATATCAGGAGTATTAGGATCATTATCAACATCTAAATCTGCTGATATTTGTGCAAAACGATCTTTCCAAGAAGTTAAATAACCGTTTAATTTCACTCTCCAATGTTCATTTTTAAATCCATAACCCAATTCTACTGCTTGGATGGTTTCATTTTTCAAATTCTCATTGGTGTCATTGTTAGTATAATTAGGGAATACAGCTCTAAATAAAGGCTGTTTGCTATAATAACCGGCATTTACAAAAACATTATGATTTTCATTTAGGTTATAATTAAATCCACCTTTAATGTTTCCTCCGTTCATAGAAACCCAATCTGATTTTTGACTGCCTTCCGGTAAATTAAAATAATCTATTCTTTGGAATTGTTGATTGGAAATACCTCCTTGTACAAAGGCCGAATAAACTTCGGTTTTATATTCCACTTGACCGAAAGCTCCTAACCAACGAACATTTCCTTGATTATAATATTCAATTTTCTCTTGATTTTTAATATTTACAAAAGGATTCCATGAAGGTTCTGCCTCAACAAAATCTTTAGGATAAATATATCTGTTAGGATGATTTATATCTCGGTTATCAAAATAACGATCCGCTCCTAATACATCATTAACTACACGATAATGATATCCGGAATAAGTCCTTCCATCTATTCCTCCATCAAAACTAAGGTTATCATTGAAATCATTATGGTAATTCATAATCACTCCATACCAGTCATGTGAGTTCATTGAAGCTCTTCTGGTAAAACCATGATTTTCTCTACTATTTGTAAACATTCCATCTCCATCTTGTGTAGTATAAAATTGACCAATAGGATTTCCAAATTCATCAACATAAGATGAAGGCAAGTTTATTACTTCTTGACCTGTATTAAAGCGCTCTATCCAGTCAAAATCATAAACTCCTTCATCAGTTTTTGGTAATCTGTAATATTTATAATAAGATTTCTCACTATCTTCAATATTTCCATCATGATTATAATCCTTATAATAAACATATTGACCAATAGGACCTGTTCCTCCCCCACGGCCCCACGAGCCATAAAGAACAGTAGAAAGTTTTGAAGCATCATTGATTTTCCATTCCCAGTTTAAAGAAGCAACAGGTTTATGATAAAAATTTCTTCTCCATGTATATACTTCACCTTTATACCATCCCCAATCTGAATTATATCGGATATTAGGTTCTCCGTTTTCTCCTCCATATCTAATATAATCTTTAATGGGCGGAGCATAAGATCTTTGGTTATGCCATTGAGGAGCACCTGTTGCCGTAAACATTAAATTGTGTTTGTCATTTACTTTATAGCCTAAACTAATAAACCATGTATAACCTTCTCCTTGTGTAGCATCTACATATCCGTCACCACTGAATTTACTCAATAGTACGGAAGCGGAAAGTCCGTTTTCCATTAAACCGGTATTATAAGCTGCTGAGAATTTTTTATAATTATCATTGCCAAAAGTTGCGGCTATTATACCTCCTTTTTTCATATCGGCAGAATTGGTAAGAATATTAATTGTTCCACCCACAGAAGGGATAGCTAATTTTGAAGCTCCCAGACCTCTTTGCACTTGCATCGCAGAAGTTACATCGGCCAATCCTGCCCAGTTGGACCAATATACCCAACCGTTTTCCATATCGTTCACGGGCATACCGTTAATCATTACCGCCGTATTTCGTTGATCAAACCCACGGATATTGATTCGCGAATCTCCAAAACCTCCTCCTTGTTTGGTTGCATATACGGAAGGAGTATAGTTCAATACCTCGGGAAGTTCTTTGGTTCCGATACGTTCTTCGATCTCAGCAGCTTTCATTGTTGAAACAGCTACCGGCGTTTGACGGTCTTTGGCAATATCGGCCACACCTACAATGACGATTTCATTTAGTGATTCAGCATCGGGTTTTAAAGAAATTTTACCCAAATTTTTAGTTTGTCCTTCAGGAACAGCTACAACAATAATTTTGTTGTCGTATCCCAAATAGGCAATTTTAAGTTTTTGATTTCCGGCGGGAATTTCTATTACAAAATTTCCGTCAAAATCAGCCGTAGTTCCTTTATCGGTTCCTACGATGATAATGTTAGCTCCCGGAAGGGGCTGGTCTGTACCGGCTTCTACTACGATACCTTTTACAATACCTTGTCCGAAAGCCGTATTAGCCATCAAACTAATCATGGCCAATAAGAATAGATTTTTGAGTGTTCTCATGTCTAAGTTTTGTTTTTAAAGTTTGACTGCACAAAGTTAACTTTTTTTTTTGTGAATTAAAAGGACGTTTTTCAGTTTGGCTCTAATAAAATATATTTGTAATTGATTGTTAATTAAGGAATTGCAGCAAGAAGCTTTTGCTATACCTTTTTATAAAAGATATTTTTCTCTTTTTATAAGCTGATTATAAGTTTAAAATAAATAGAGAAAAAATCATATTAGAAAGATATAAACACCAAATTATTTGTTCTGTACATAAACCTATTTTTAGAGGGGACCAATCTTCAATCAATATAAAAACAAAAAACTTGTATCTTTACCTTACCAAAATCAAAACAACTATGAGTCATTTTCATAAAATCGCTGTATTGGGAAGCGGTAGTTGGGCAACAGCCCTGGTAAAAATGTTGATGGAAAATCTTCCCGAAGTAGGCTGGTATGTCCGCAGCCCCTATACATTGGAATATTTAAAATTACATAAACACAATCCTAAATACTTACAACAGGTTTTGTTTGATACGGAACGACTGAAATTAAGTACGGATATTAACGAAATTGTAGAATATGCCGATACGGTAATAATTGCTATACCTTCTGCTTTTGTGAAAGAAGAATTAGATAAAATTACTGTGGATTTGAAAGAAAAGAATGTGTTTTCGGCCGTGAAAGGAATTGTTCCGGAAAGTTTATTAATTCTTGGAGAACATTTAAAAAAATACCATAATGTACCCGAAAAACGCTTGGGAGTAATTGCCGGTCCTTGCCATGCAGAAGAAGTAGCCATGGAACGGCTTTCCTATTTAACCATTGCTTCCAAACGAAAATCGATGGCAAAAAAAATGTCGGAAGATTTATCCAGTTATTATATTAAAACCACTTACTCAAAAGATATTTACGGAATTGAATGGGCGGCAGTGCTAAAAAATGTATATGCCATAGCTGCCGGTATTGCTCACGGGTTGGGCTATGGAGACAATTTTCAAGCGGTTTTGATCTCTAACTCCATCCGCGAAATGAAAAAATTCATCAAGAAAAATGTAGATAAACGAAAAAGAAATATAGATAATTCGGCTTATCTCGGTGATTTGTTGGTCACCGCCTACTCAATTTTTAGTAGAAACAGAATGTTCGGGAGCATGATCGGGAAAGGATATACGGTAAAATCGGCCATGGCAGAAATGCGAATGGTAGCCGAGGGTTATTATGCCGTAAAAAGTGCCTATAAAATCAATGAGCGAAATGAAAATCCCGCCAAAACTCCCATTATAAATGCCGTATATAAAATTTTATATAAAAATGCCGATCCGAAAACCACTTTTATTGAACTTACAGACCAATTAAATTGATATGATAAATCCTTTTGACGATACCTATTTTATGAAAAAAGCTTTGCAAGAAGCCGAATTGGCTTTGCAAAAAGGAGAAGTTCCCATAGGTGCTGTGATTGTATGCAATGACCAAATTATAGCCAAGGGACACAATCAAGTAGAAACATTAAACGATCCGACGGCTCATGCCGAAATGCTGGCTTTTACCGCCGCTACTAATTATTTAGGAGCCAAATATCTTCCCGACTGCACCTTATATGTAACTTTGGAGCCATGTCAAATGTGTGCCGGGGCAGCTTTCTGGACTCAAATCGGACGGATTGTCTATGCAGCCGAAGATGAAAAAAGAGGTTACAAACACTGGAATTGCAAGGTGCACCCCAAAACAAAGGTAACAGGTGGAATAATGGCCGAACAAAGTAAGGAATTGATGAATCGCTTTTTTAAAAAACTGAGGAAATGAATTTGAAAAATTATAAAGAAGAATTTGAGGAGTTCCTTTTGCAACAAATTCCCGATAAAAACCCTGAAAAATTATACTTACCCATTAAATATATTCTACATAACGGAGGAAAAAGAATCCGGGCCCTGATGGTAATACTCTCAGCTGAAAGTTTTGGACAATCTAAAAAAGAATCCTTTCCGGCAGCGGCAGCCATTGAAATATTCCATAATTTCACCTTGCTTCATGACGATATTATGGATCATGCGGATATACGACGAGGACATCCTACCGTTCATAAAAAATGGGATGAAAATACTGCCATTCTCTCCGGAGATACTATGCTTATACTTGCCTATAAAATGCTGGAAAAATATGAGGCGGGAAAATATAAAAAATTAAATACTCTCCTGAATAAAACAGCTATTGAAGTTTGTGAAGGTCAACAAATGGATATGGATTTCGAAACTGCCAATGATGTTTCGGCAGAAGATTATCTGAAAATGATTCGTTTAAAAACAGCCGTTTTACTTGGAGCAGCACTCCAATTTGGCGGGATTATTTCCAATGCCAAGGAAGAAGATCTAATAAATATATACCGGTTTGGAGAAAACTTAGGTATAGCTTTCCAAATACAAGATGATTATTTGGATAGTTTTGGCGATGAAAAAAACTTTGGAAAGAAAATAGGTGGAGATATTCTCGACAGAAAAAAAACCATTTTATATATTGACAGCCTGAAACATCTGGATGATAAGGATAAAGAAAAATTAAAATCACTTTTTGCATCCAACCGGAAAGATAAAGGATATATCAATGAAGTTCTTCAATTGTATAACAAATCAGGTGCACCCGCCCGTATCAAAAAATTAGCAGAAAATTATACCTATAAATCATTGGAAAATCTCCAAAACACAAATATTCCAACCAAATATAAATCCTTTTGGAAACAATTTGCCCTGGAATTAATGGGGAGAAGTAATTGATTTTTTAATAACGGAAAGCAAAGAAAGAATTTGAGATTTACTATACTTCTTTAAGGCTTTTTCTCTTTTAAGAGCCTCACGTTTGGTGGAAAAAGATTGCAGATAAACCAATTCCCAGGGGGTAAAAGAACTCGTATAACGGCTCTCACCGGAATTATGCTGTGCCAATCTGATCAATGGCTGCGTAGAATAGCCTTTATAGTACTTATCAAAAGAAAGCGAATGAAGGATGTAAACGTAATGAATCATGGTACAATACAAAAAAAGCCCTCAAAATTGAGAGCTTTTACAATTGCGGTCCGGACGAGACTCGAACTCGCGACCCCATGCGTGACAGGCATGTATTCTAACCAACTGAACTACCGGACCAAATATTTTTGTTGCTTTTGCAACTGAATAATTTCATTATGTCAATTTCGTTTTTAACAAGACTCGAACTCGTGCCGGGGATTTTTGCCCGGGCTTGTTTGCCTTAGCGAGTGCAAATATAAAAACATTTTTTAATTCAGCAAAACAAAAATATTTTTTTTTCATAAAAATTTGTTTTTACTTTGAATATATAAATCAGCCTATGGTATTAGTTACAGGAGGAACCGGTTTTTTGGGTTCACATTTATTATTATATTTACTCAGAAAGGATGTTCAAGTCCGAGCTATATATCGTAATCCGGTCTCATTAAATAAAACCAAGCATCTCTTTTCTTTATACCATCCCAATCCGCAAGAAATGTTTGATCGTATTGAATGGATACAAGGCGATATTACCAATATTACCGAATTGGATGAAATATTTGAAGGAATAGAAAAAGTATATCATACAGCTGCACTTGTAGACATCACCACTGACAAAACCGGAAAAATGGAATTGGTAAATGTAGAAGGAACAAAAAATATGCTTCAATTTGCCATTGATCATAATATTCGCAAGTTTCTTCATGTCAGTTCCATAGCCGCATTGGGAGGATATGACATGCCTATTACAGAAAAAACTTATTGGAGCTGGAAAGAGAATTCAGGAGAGTATGCAAAGTCAAAATTTTTGGCGGAAATGGAGGTCTGGCGAGCCACCCAAGAAGGATTAAATGCCATTATTATAAATCCATCAGTGATTTTAGGTAGTGGTTTTTGGAAAGAGGGAACGGGCAAACTATTTTCACAAATCGATAAAGGTTTAAAATATTATATGAACGGAGTCTCGGGATTTGTGGATGTGTGGGATGTAGTGAAAGCAATGCATCAATTGATGGAAAGCGATATCAATAACGAATCCTTTATTGTATCTGCCGAAAATCTTTCCTATAAGGATTTATTGACCAAAATTGCCTCATATTTACAAAAGAAACCTCCTCATAGAGAATTGAAGCCGTGGATGTTTTATCCTTTGAAGCCTTTTAATACATTAAGTAAAATCCTTAGAGGAAAATATCTCCTGGAACCTTCTATGATTCATTCGCTTTTTTCACAAAGTTTCTATTCTTCTGATAAATTAATAAAAACTTTGAATTTTCAATTTATACCCATTGATTTAAGCATACGAAATATAGCGGATAAATTCAGGCTTGAAAAAAATGTTGAATAATGCTTTATCCATTAAAATTCCCGAAGTTTATTTCAAGAATTTTTCCTATGCTTATAAGCAGAATAAAGACAAATAACAAGGAAATTTTTTTAACTTTTGATGATGGTCCTAATACGGAAATAACTCCATGGGTTCTGGAAATATTAAAAAAAAATAATGCTAAAGCTACCTTTTTCTGTACAGGTGAAAATAGTAATAAAAACCCGGAAATTTTACAACAAATAAAAACCGAAGGGCACTCCATCGGAAATCATACTTATCATCATATGGATGGATGGAAAACCCCTCCTTCCCTTTATATTAAAGAAGTAGAGCTTGCACAAACAGCCTTAAATAAAAATGACATCCATACGCGTTTATTCCGGCCTCCATATGGAAGAATCTCTCCTTTTCTTTTAAAAAAACTGAGCAAGAATCACCAAATCATTTTATGGACTTATCTTGTTGGCGATTATTCCAAGCATCTATCATCCCAAAAAGTAGTCGAGAAATTAGTAAGAAAATTAAAACCCGGAGACATAATTGTTTTACATGATTCACCAAAATCTTTTTCTAATTTGCAATATATTTTACCGGTCTTGATAAAAAAATTAAGAAACAAAGGGTATCAATTCAAAGCCATAAATCAATAAGCCTTATCTTCTCCTTTTATGAGATTGATTATGGTGTAAACAATTATTTTCATATCGAGCCAAAAGGACCAATTTTCGATATAAAATAAATCATATTTAATACGATTAATAATATCTTTTTCAGTAACTATTTCCCCTCGATATCCTTTAACCTGTGCCAGACCGGTAATTCCGGGTTTGATATAATGCCTGCCCATAAATTTTTCTACTTTTTTGCGAAAGCGTTCATTTTCATGTATCATATGAGGTCGAGGCCCCACTATCGACATATCTCCTTTCAACACATTAAAAAATTGAGGTAACTCGTCAATGCTTGTTTTTCTTATAAAACGCCCGATATAGGTAATTCGGTCGTCATCGCGACTCACTTGTTTGGTATGCGCAGTGGAATTCGGGCGCATAGAGCGAAATTTATAACAATTGAAAGGTTCGTAATTCAAACCGTTTCTTTTTTGGACAAAAATAGCAGGTCCTTTTGAGTCGAGTTTTATCAAAATCCAAAGCAAGGGATATAACCAACTCAAAATAAAAACAATTACCAATAGGGAGAAAAGAATATCAAAAGAGCGTTTTATAAAACGATTTTCGGGTTTGTCTAATGGTGATTTCTGAATAGCGAGAACAGGAAAATAATCAAAAAATTCCAAATTATGTTTGTATCTCAATACTTGTTTGGTGTCAGGTATAAATTTTAGGCTTACAAAATGTTCATCGGCAATACGAATCAAATCGTTTATATCCTCATCTGTATTGTTTTGTAAGGAACAAAATATAACATCAATATTTGCTTTATTTAAATATTTATCAAGTGCAGGTAAATTCCCTTCAATAAGATCTCCCGGTTCATTGGACCAAAAACCTTTGAATTTATATCCGTAATCTTTTCGTTTTGAAAGTAAATTTTGAAATTCTTTCGTCTGCTCATTATACCCGACAATGATGTAATTTCTTAAATTATGCTGGGTCGTGCGATAATATTTAATCAGCACATAGGTCATCAATTTAAAGGCCAGCACAAAAAGATTAAAGTTCAAGAGAGAGCTCAATAAAAAATCATTGGGAATATTGGAAGAATTTAATTTATAGAAAGCTATGACTTCCAAATCAAAAATAAAAAATTGCACCAATGATTTGGTGAGTAATTTGGAAGGTCTTGTGATTCGATCTATTTTATAATACTTTGTAAAATAAGCAGTTACCAACCAAAACGAAATCAATGCTAAGCTTAATGGAAGCTTAGAAATATAATTCAATTGATAAATCAAAATAAATACAAACAAAAGATCCAACAAAAGAATCAGTGGGAAAATTAGAAAAGAATAGCGATGTTTATTTTGATTCATTTTTAGCTTTTATTGTATTTTTCAAAATTTTTATAGGGTTCTCCATAGAGCCTTTCTCGTGGAAGTTGCTTGAAATACTCAAAAGTTTTTTTCATTCCTTTAGCTCGATCTATTTTTGGCTCCCAGCCTAATAATGTTTTTGCTTTGGTGATATCGGGACATCTTTGCAGAGGATCATTTACGGGCAGATCTTCAAAAATAATTTGTGAGCCGGAAGCGGAAAGACTGATAATTTCCCGGGCAAATTCCAATATAGAGATTTCATCGGGGTTGCCTATATTCACAGGCAATTGATATTCGGAAAACAGTAACCGGAAAATCCCTTCTATTTGATCGTCTACATAGCAAAAAGAACGGGTTTGCTTTCCATCTCCAAATACTGTCAAATCTTCCCCTCTGAGCACTTGTCCCATAAAAGCCGGGATCACACGTCCGTCATTGGGTCTCATTCTGGGGCCATAAGTATTGAAAATCCGTACGATTCTTGTGTCCACACCGTGAAAATTGTGATAGGCCATTACCATAGCTTCCTGAAAACGCTTTGCCTCGTCATATACTCCTCTCGGACCAATAGGATTTACGTTACCGAAATATTCTTCATTTTGAGGGTGAACCAACGGATCTCCATATACTTCCGAGGTAGAAGCTACCAGTATCCGTGCATTTTTTGCTTTGGCAAGTCCCAGCACATTATGCGTTCCCAAAGAACCCACTTTAAGAGTCTGGATAGGAATTCTTAAATAATCAATTGGGCTGGCCGGAGAGGCAAAATGCAAAATATAATCCAACTTTCCTTCTATTTCAATATGCCTGGTAACATCATGCTCTATAAAGGTGAAATGAGGATTATTTTTAAGATGCTCAATATTCTCGGGAGAACCGGTAATGAAATTATCCATCCCGATTACTTCAAAACCTTCTTTTAGAAAACGATCCGTAAGATGAGAACCCAAGAAACCTGCTGCTCCGGTAATTAAAACTCTTTCCATAATTTTCTGGGAATATTTACCGATTCACGTCCAATAGAATAGTATTGAAAACCTTTATCTTTCATTCTTTCC
Source organism: Flavobacteriales bacterium (assembly GCA_027061855.1). Taxonomy (GTDB): domain Bacteria; phylum Bacteroidota; class Bacteroidia; order Flavobacteriales; family Flavobacteriaceae; genus JALSPZ01. The sequence goes on along the minus strand of JAMOVT010000072.1, from coordinate 18,004 downwards.
GGCTTATATAAATTTCTTCCGTCAAAAATTACCGGATTTTTGAGCAAGCTTTTCATTTTATCAAAATCCGGCGTCCGGAATACATTCCATTCCGTAGGAATAATCAAAGCATCAGCCCCTTCCAAAGCTTCATACATATTGGAGGCATAAGTCAATTTATCTCCGTATTTTCTTTTCACATTTTCCATGGCTTCGGGGTCAAATACTTGCACTTTTGCTCCTTCTTTTAACAGTTCATCAATAATGTATAAAGCGGGAGCTTCACGAATATCATCGGTTTCCGGTTTAAAAGCAAGTCCCCAGACTGCAATGGTTTTTCCTTTTAAATCCCGGTTGAAATAATTTTTGATTCTTGGCACCAATATTTTCCGTTGTCTTTCATTAATTTCAATTACCGATTTCAAAAGCTTAAATTCGTGATTGTGATCAAGACCGGTTTTATACAGAGCTTTTACATCTTTGGGAAAACATGAGCCGCCGTAACCGATTCCGGGAAACAAAAAGCGCTTGCCAATACGACTGTCCGTCCCCATCCCGATTCTGATTTTATCTACATCGGCACCTACTTTTTCTGCAAAATTGGCAATCTCATTCATAAAAGTGATTTTCATTGCCAGGAAAGCGTTTGAAGCGTATTTTGTAATTTCCGAAGAACGTTCATCCATCATAATTATAGGATTTCCGGATCGCACAAAGGGCTCATATAATTGTTGCATTTTTTTTCTCGCCTTCTCACTTTTCGTACCGATTACCACCCGTTCGGGTTTCATAAAATCTTCCACGGCAAAGCCTTCCCTGAGGAATTCGGGATTGGAAACTACATCAAATTCTTTGTTGGTTTTATTTTTTAGAACCTCCGTCACTTTATCGGCTGTTCCTACGGGAACCGTACTTTTATTAACTATTATCTTATACTCGGCATTGGGATTATTCTCCAAAATCTCCCCTATTTTTTCCGCCACATCCATTACATAGGACAAATCTGCCGAGCCATCTTCATCTTCGGGGGTGGGTAAAGCCAGAAAAATGATTTCACCGTGATTTACTCCTTCTTCCAAATCTGTGGAAAAATTTAATCGTCCGGCTTTAATATTCCGAGTAAACAGGTTTTCCAATCCGGGTTCATAGATGGGTACTTTGCCCGCTTTCATTTTGTTTACTTTGTCCTCATTGATATCTATACAAACCACTTCATTACCCGACTCTGCAAAGCAGGTTCCGGTTACCAAACCTACATATCCCGTGCCAATTACTGAAATTTTCATTAATATTGTTTTTTATTTTAAATTTTGTTCAAAGATACTTATAATTGATTAAATTATTATGATATTTATATTTTTTATCCTTCTGAAAGCTTTGGATTAAAACCTGTTTTTATGTGCTTGAAAAACAAGAAATTAATTTCCATTATAATTAAAAGGAGCCATTATCAGAATTATTTTTCAAGTAGATTTTTTATTTTTTCTTCAAAGGATATTAATAAAGCTTCTTTTGAAAAATTTTTGCTTATATATTCTCTTGCATTTTTCCCTATTTCAGTTGCTAATTCCTTGTTTTGTTGCAATTGGTTTATTTGGTCTATGATTTCCTTTATTTGATTATTTTCAAAATAAAATCCTCCTTTTGATTCTTGCAATACCTCAGCTACTTCCGATTGTCTATTTCCAGCAATTACAGAAGGTTTTGCACTAGACATCATTCCCAAAATTTTTGAAGGCATTACGGTATCGATCACATCATTTTTTTGAAATAGAATATGAAGATCCGCACTACATAATAAATCGGGGAGTTCTTTGTAGGGAACCGGTTCATAATGAAATATATTTTTTAATCCGGCTGTTTCTTTTATCAGTTTTTGTTTGTTTGCCCCGTCTCCCACAACAATAAAAACAATATTATCATTTCCCTCCATTTTTTTTGCCAGGTTTATAAAAAGGTTCCAATCCTGTTTATTTCCAATATTCCCCGAATATAAAATATTAAATTTGTTTTTCTGAATATACGGGTGCCTCTTTGCTTTCTCGGAGTTGATAAAATCTATATCCACCCAATTTGGCAAAAGATAGGATTGCGGTTTGTGATTGGTTTTTGTTTTTAGTTTTTTCAACATGGCATGGCTGATGGTACTCGCCACATCGGCAGAGGTTAGTAGTTTTTGTTCTATACGAAACAATTGCTTAAATATAAAATTATTTCCTCCGGACAACTTCGATTCGATGGCAGCATCAAATTCAAAATCTTGGATATGCACCCAAAGTTTGGCATTATGTTTTTTTGCCAGTTTTTTACCTAGCCAAATATCCGTAGTAAACGGCACTATGGAAAGCACCAAATCGGTATGTTTTATTTTTTTTAAATTAAAATAACTCCCTAATGTAAAATTTACAAGATGAATTATTCTTTTTAGAAAACCGGGATTATCCGGCACATATTGCTTGTAGCGATAGATAGAAATTCCCTTGTGTTTCTCATGAAAAAATCGAGGTTTTTTTTTGTAATCTTCTTTAATTTCCCAAGCGGGATAATAAGGAAAACCGGTAATTACGCTTATTTCATAACCTTTTTCTTTTAAATATTCCATTAGTTGGGTGGAATACAATCCGATCGCGGTATCCTCGGGATAGAAATTAATCCCTATAAGAGTGATATGTTTATTTTTTGATTTCAATATTCTATGATTTTATGCTTTTCTTTTTTTGATAAATTTTGCAGGTGAGCCTACATAAACATTTCCTTTTTCCAAATTTTTAAAGACGGAACTTCTCGCACCGACTACCACTTCATCTTCAATTTTAACGCCGGGAGCAACATATACATCCGTAGCAATCCAAACTTTATCACCGATATGAATCGGTTCGGCATATATATCAAAAGCATCGGAAAGATAATCATGGCTTCCTGTACAGATATATGATTTTTGAGAAATAACAGTATTTTTTCCAATGCTTATTTCTCCCAAACTATAAAGATTTACATCATCGCCAATCCATGAATAATCACCAATTTTTACTTTCCACGGATACTGAATTTTTACGGTTGGCCTAATAATGACATTTTTGCCAATTTTAGCGCCGAACCTCCTTAATAAAAACCTTCTCCATCCGTATAAAAATTGAGGTGATAAAGCAAATAGTGTCGCTTGTATAAACCACCATAATTGAACGGTAATGCTTGAACGTCCTCTAAAATTTTCGGGTAATTTAAATTTATTTAAGTTTTGCATGATTAGGCATTTAAAATTTGATATAGATTGTAAATAAAAGACTGCACTCTATAATTTTGTTGAGCTTCTGTTATATTATTTTCCAACTGATTCTTTTGATTTTTCATTTTAAAAATATTTTCTTTAAATTTTCTATAAATTTTTTTTCTGTAAAATTTTCGATGATATATTTATAATTCAAACGTACTATGGAATGATATCTTGGCAAATTGTCTTTAATTTTTTCAAACGCATTTACAATAGATATAATGGATTTTTTTTCTATGTATAATATTTGTGAAGAATCAAAAAAATCCGTAATCCCAGGGTGGGGAGTACTGATTACTATATTTCCGGTAGCCATAGCTTCAAAAATGGATAAAGGTTGTCCTTCAAGATATGAAGGTAAAATAAAAACATTAGCATTTAAATAGGCATCAAGTTTCTTTTTGCCGGAAACCACTCCAATATAAGTAACATTGGGAAGAGCTTTAATTTTATCTAGAATAGTTTTTTTGATATTATCATCTATATTTCCTGCTAATACCGCTTCATATTCTATGCCCTTTTGGTGAAGAATTTCCAAAGCATCCAATAACTCAAAAATTCCTTTTTGAGTCATTAAATTACTCAAGTATAAAATTTTAAGTTTTGTAAAATCCTTATTTTCAATATTCAGGTTTTTGTTAAGAAGTTTATTATCTACAAAATTAGGCAATACTTCTATATTCTCATCTTTTAAAAAAGGAATAAAATTACTTTTCAAATTCTCAGATAAAACAATTCCTTTATCACCTAAAGAGACTACTGAATGGAAAATTCTTTTTTTCAGTCCTTTTTGCAGCTGATATTGATTCAATAGATTATTTCCATGAAGATGTATAATAATTTTTCTTTTAAAAAGTTTAGCAATTAAGAAGTAGGGAGCGAATTTCAACACTCCGGCAAAGGTTTGCCCAATTGTTGCATATATAATTTGGGAATTGAAAATTTTATAAATTTTAAAATAATTTTTTAAATTATGAATTATTTTATTTAAACTTAGTTTCCCCAGTTCTTCATCAAATTTTTTTGGAGCGGTATTAATATATTCAATCTGAAAATCTTGCTCCTTTGAAAGATGCTCAATAGCTATTTTATTACAAAAACTCACACCTGTAACAGGTGGCGGTAATGGACCGATGAGAAGGATTTTTTTCATTTTTTATAATTCAGTTTAGTATATAAATTATTGTCCAAAAAGAAAAAGATTATTAAAAAATAGAACAAAATAACGCCGGATTGCCGTAAAAGTATATTTTCAAATAGAAAGTTAATACTATATAGTAGCACAAGAGCCAACAATAAGTAATTTTTTCTTTTCAAACTTGTATAAAACAAATATGAAATAAATAATATAAGATAAATAAATCCGGCCACACCTGCTCTTAACCAAGCATCAAAGTATTGATTATGAGAATTGTATGCGTTTTTCTTTATTGTGATATTTTTTTGAGTGTAACACTCATCCAATTTTTGTTGTACATCTCCCATTCCGTAACCAAACAACCATTGCTTCTTAATTAAATTTATGGAACATGAATTGATTGCCACACGGTAACTGTTTGAATAATTTTTGTTTATTTGTTTATAAGTCTCAGGCAACAACATTTCATGCATTCTCCTATTCAAAAGAAAAAGAGACATAATTCCTATTCCAATAAAAAACAGGCTAAACAACTTGATCTTCCTATCAATTTTTATGACAAACAAAAGAAAAATAAGAATAATGATGATTAACGAAAGCATTATGCCTTTGCTTGATAACATTAACAAAAGCGTTAAATTTAAAAGAAAAGAAAAAAACAAGTATTTTTTTTTAAAATGGTAGTAAAGATAAACGGTAAACAGAATAGAAACGGCCAGAAAAAAGGAAGCATAAATAGGATGTTGACCTATCAGTGGCAAATCGTTTACAACAGTCCGGAATTTATTCGAGTAAAAATCTTTATAATAAGGTATCGACTTGTTAAACCATATAGCTAAAATGGAAATAATTGAAAAAAGAGAAGTAGATAAAACAAAAAGTTTAATAAACTTAATTTTTAATTTTTCATTAGGTTTAAAGTCGGGCAATAATACAAAAAAAACTAAGGGGATAATAAGCATGGACAGAGCTGTTTCCAGCTTTTTAAAGGCATATTGCCAATTTGTGGTATGCGATAAAGAAAGTAGATATAAAATATAAAGAAAAGAAAAAATTATAAATAATTTTATTTTGGGCTTTTTGAAAGAGAAATTGACTAATCCGGCAATCAGCAAGAGAACTACAGGTAAGCCTTTTATTGCGTTTGGAATAAGGGGAAAAAAGGCAAAGGATAAAATGGCATATTCTAAAAAATTCTCTTTATGTTTTTTGTAGTCTTTCATTTCTAAAAACAAATTTCATATGGGATAAATAAAAAATTAAAGTAATAATTATATAAATCAAAATATCATCTGAAAAAGGCATTCGTACAATTAGAATTCCCATAATAAATAGTATGTAGTTGTAAATGGGGCTATCTAATCTCATTTTTAAAAAGAGATATTCGATAAAAAGTAAAGCTACCGGTAAAATCAGAATTCCGAGATAAGCAAAATTCATATGCATTTCTCCAATAACAGTGGTTACCAAAGAAGAGGAGCCAAAAATATTAGCTGCAATTTTAGTTATGCTTTCAGGTTTGTCTGCCCAAACAGATCTAGGCACAAAATAAACCAAAGGTTTTAGATAGGTTGCTCCATATAAGGTTTCATCATATCTATTAAAAATATTATAAATTACGTTAAAATTTACCGACTCAGAGATGTTTAAAAAAAAGTTTGTGATATTGGGAGGGTCCAAATGAATAGCTCTTTCCACAGCTTTACTAAAAACCTTAAAAGTCGGGATTCCTTCCTTAAATAACGGTCCTCTTATATGCCGGAAAATAGCACCAAAATAGCCTAAATAAAAAACAACAGGAACCAAAACAGGCAACGCGATCAATATTTTTAAAGGATACCTTTTAAATAATATTAACCCGATAATAGCAAAAGTCGCAAAAAGGTAAATTCTGTTTCCGGTAAAAAACATGTCAAATAAGGTAAAAGTCAATATATATATTAAGAATGTACGGAATTTAATTTGATTATCAGTCCATAAATAAATAATAGATGAAATAATCAATATTTTCGCGGAATTCATCACAAAGGAAGTGAAAACGGCCAGAACTCCATATTTTTCCAGAAAAGAATGCCTTGACGAATACCAATTCCCTCCCTCCAGCAAGCCGGAGCCAATGAGAATGATAAAAAACGAAACAAAATAAATAATAAAATAAAGTTTTAAATTCGGCTTGAATTCGATTTTATCCTCGGGCAAAGGCTTTTTTTTATAAAAATTAAAAAGGTATAAATAAATAATAAATCCTAGTAAATATAAAATCAATAAAAAGGAGGCTTTAATATCTTTTTCCAAAATAACATCTGTTAAACTGGTCCATCCGAAATCAATTTTCACAAGATCTACTTTTCCGGTTATTATTAAAATCCAGATAGGAATGAAAATAAAATATAATACCGCAAATGATAAGCCCAGTTTGAAAGTGAAACCTTTATTAAATAATGTTTTAATAAAATAATTCAAAATCAAAAGAAATTCAATTATAAATAATATGATAATCAATGTACTCATGAATGCAACAAATTTATAAAAACTTGCGCCATAGATTCAACAGAATATTCTTTTTTACAAAAATCGGCTATTTTCTGCCTTTTATTTATCCAATAATCCGGATTTTGATAAATATTTTTAAGTTTATGTTTAAAATCCAATGCATCATCCGTTTCAAAAAACAAAGCGTTTTCATTTTCTATCACCGCTTCAATTTCAGGTGAATGATTTTCATTTTTTGACACTAATATAGGCACACCAAAGCCAAAACTTTGCGTTACTGAAAGTCCTATATATCCGGGAGATACACTAAAAACCGATTGTGAATACAGATTTTTAAGCTTTTGGTAATCCGAAATATGTCCATAAAAAAATACCCGGTTTTGTAAATGATTTTTCTCTACATATTCTTTTAATTTTTTTTCTTCTTCTCCTGCACCCACTATCAAGAGGTTTGCCTCCTGAGGAATATCCGGAATGGAAAGATGAAAAGCCTGAAGCAAAAAAAACACTTTTTTATCCTTGGTTAACCTTCCTACATATATAATATCTTTAATATTATCGGATAAGGTCACTTGCATTTGCTCTCGGGTAAACAAAGCGTTGGGAGCAGCCAAAATCTCTTTTTTGGGCATCTTTTGTTTTAGTTCGGCTCTTTGTTGCTTTGTATATACTATAATTTTCGACCCCAATACACGCATCAAATTCCTCAAACGATCGCTTTTACTGTTTTTCCCTTTCCGGGGCCAAGCATGTCCCCAAAGAATAGTTTTCTTGTTAAATATTTTTCTTAGTATCAGAATAATCCAGTTTGATAAATTCCTCGGATTCATTTCCAACACAATAATATTATCTTTAAAAATCTCTTTCCACATTCCGGTTTGAAACAAAAGTTGTCTTCCCAATAAAAAATGATTTTTAACCGGAAAGAAATCAATATTTTTATCCGTTTTTACTGAAGTTTCAAAATATTCATTTCCCGTATAAAGCTGAAACCGGTCTTTTAATTTTTTCTTTAAAAGTTGAAAAAAAGGTTTCCGGTAGTCAGGAGAAGCCGTTTGTATAATTACTAATTTCTTCATTCCGTTTTGTTGATTTTCCGTTTAAAAATTGAGACGGCCATTAATAAAAGAAATAATTCTGTAATAACAGCAGAAACGGCTACTCCGTATATAGTAAAAAACCGGACAAGAATTATGGCCATTATAATATTAAAAATTCCCCCTGAAATCATTATTTTCATTCTTTCTTTGTACAATTTTAAAGCGGGGAATAATAATGAAATATACATCATTCCCAATCCCGAGAACAAAGCTATAAAACTCAAAATTCTAAACACATTGCTATACTCATTTATTTCGGGTTTATGATAAATAAAATTCAATATGGAGTCTGCAAATAAAAGAATAAAAAGCACTATTCCTAAACCTGTCAAAGTTATAAATGGTTTTATTTTATGAATAAAAGCAATCTGTTCTTTATATTTTTTACGTGACAACCATGGGAATAAAGCTTGATAAAACGGAATATACATGGATTTGATTGCGATTACTAATTTTTCCATACTCGAATAGATCCCCGCCAAATAATCTCCGGCAAAAATCCCCAAAATAAAAGTATTGGCAGAAGTATATAAATTTGTAGAAAAATTGGAAACAAATAAAAAAGCACTGTCTTTGGCCAAATTAATGCTTTGCCTCATATTAGGTTTTCGAGCAAACACATATTTAAGACTAATAACAAAACCAATAATACCTGCAATAATAAATCCCAAGCTACTCAAAACAGGTATATAGATATATTGATCTGCTTTTTTTATCAACAGAAAAATTAAAACCGTAAAAATTAGTTTGGCCGTAACATTTATAATGGTAATCATTCTCATTTGTTCTATACCTTGAAAAAACCAGGCGGGAAACAATGCTTGTCCTATTACCACCCCAAAGGAAAATATATATACATATGCTTCTTCTCTTAATTTAGGTATTGCATATACCAAAAGAGTTAATAAAAAGAAAGCAAATACCAATAACAGAAACTTAATTAAAAAAACCGTCCAAAAAAATTTGGAAAGTTGTTCCTTGTCTTCCCTGATTAAAGACACTTCTCGAGTGGCACTTATATTAAAACCAAAATCAACCAAGATATTAAAAAAGGTGATAAAAGAAGCGGCCATCATTACCACTCCGAATTTTTCCAATCCGAGGACTTTTATTAAATAGGGTAAAGTAATAAGAGGCAAGAGAAAGTTGGCTCCTTGCAATAACATTAAATAAATATAGTTTGATAAAACTCTTTTATCTATTTTTTTCTCAATCCTCATGTAAAGTGTTTAAATACCATGCATATAATTTTTCAATTCCATTTTCCAATTCCACTTGGTATTGCCAACCTAGTTGTTTCAATTTGGAAGGGTCCGTGAGTTTACGCAATGTACCGTCCGGTTTACCGGTATCAAAAAATAATTTACCATTGAAACCGGATATTTTTTTAATTGTTTGAGCCAAATCTTTTATACTTATTTCTTTTCCTGTTCCTATATTGATATGAGTATTTCTTATTTCGGTTTTGGTGTCATATCTATCAATTTCATCTATACCGAACTGTTGTTTTACTATATCAGAAAAATTCAAGTTTTCCATAATAAATACACAGGCATCTGCCATATCTTCCGACCACAAAAATTCTCGCATGGGTTTTCCGGTTCCCCAAATCATTACTTCTGTTTGTGTTCCCTTTTTATAAACTCCGTATTTTTTTAGAATAGTTAAAATTTCTTCTTCACTGTTTTGTCCGGTTATATTTTCTATGGGATTTGTATTCAAATCTTTACGAATAGCTTTCCAATCATCGGTTTCCAATAGCTTTCCCAAATGCATTTTTCGCAAAAGCGCCGGCAATACATGTGATTTTTCCAAGTTGAAATTATCGTTTGGGCCATACAAATTGGTAGGCATTACCGACATGAAGTTGGTACCGTATTGCAGGTTATAGCTTTCGACGGTTTTTATACCGGCAATTTTGGCTATTGCATAAGGTTCATTGGTGTACTCCAGAACTCCCGTTAAAAGCGCCTCTTCTTTCATGGGTTGTGGAGCATTTTTAGGATAAATACAAGTGCTCCCTAAAAAAAGCAATTTTTTTACTCCGTGTAAATAGCTTTGATGAATCACATTATTTTGAATCATCAAATTTTGATAGATAAAATCGGCCCGGTATAAATGATTTGCCATTATTCCCCCGACTTTTGCGGCAGCAAGAAAAACATAATCCGGTTTTTCTTGCTGAAAAAAATCCGATACTGCGTCTGTATCGGTAAGATCGAGTTCTTGATGTGTTCTATATATTAAATTTGTATAGCCTTTTTTTTGCAGTGCTTTTACTATTGCACTCCCTACAAGCCCTCGATGTCCCGCTATATATATTTTGGAATGTTTTTCCATGGCTATTCAAAATTTCTCGGTATTTTATAACCGTTTTCTTTTAATAGTTTTTCTTTTTTCATTAGTTCCAAATCAGCTAATGTCATTTCCTCTACAAGTTGATCCAAACTGTATTGCGGTTCCCAACCCAATTTTTCTTTGGCTTTGCTATTATCACCTAAAAGTAAATCTACTTCCGTAGGTCTGAAATATCTTTCGTCCACAGAAACAACCACTTTACCTTCCGGTAATTGAAACTCGGGATTGTTGCATTTCTTTACTTTTCCCACTTCATTTATACCTTCTCCTTCAAATTCCAGTTCTACCCCTAATACTCCGAAGGTTTTTTTTACAAAATCTCTCACGGAGGTAGTAATTCCGGTTGAAAACACCCAGTCTTCGGGTTGATGGTATTGTAGAATCATCCACATCATTCGCACATAATCCTTGGCATGTCCCCAATCACGTTTGGCATCCAAATTCCCCAAATATAGTTTGTCTTGTAAACCCAACACAATCTTTGCCGCCGCTCTGGTTATTTTTCTACTGACAAATGTTTCTCCTCTCAATGGCGATTCATGATTAAATAAAATACCGTTACATGCAAACATATTATAAGCTTCTCTATAGTTTACGGTAATCCAATAAGCATATAATTTTGCCACGGCATAAGGGCTGCGAGGATAAAACGGAGTGGTTTCGGATTGTGGAATCTCTTGCACTTTTCCATAAAGTTCTGAGGTGGAAGCTTGGTATATTTTTGTTTTCTTTTCCAATCCCAATAAACGAACGGCTTCCAAAATTCTCAAAGTACCCAGGGCATCGGTATCAGCGGTATATTCGGGCATTTCAAAGGAAACTTGGACATGACTCATTGCTCCCAGATTATAAATTTCATCCGGCTGCACTTCTTTTATAATCCGAATCAAATTGGTACTATCGGTCAAATCTCCATAATGCAAAATAAATTTACGGTTTTCCTCATGCGGATCCTCATATAAATGATCTATACGGTCGGTATTAAATAATGAAGAACGGCGTTTGATTCCATGGACTTCATAACCTTTTTCAAGCAAAAACTCACTTAAATAGGCTCCGTCTTGCCCTGTTACACCGGTAATAAGCGCTACTTTTTTTTTCACTACAAATAAATATTTTGGCTTTTAAACAAAGACATTAAATAAACAGGGGAGTTTCTCCCCGGATTTTATCAATTATTGATCTGATTTCAATAATTCCATTATATTATCCAAGTTAGGAGTCAAAATCACTTCAATACGGCGATTTTTTGCTCTTCCCTCGGGAGTGGAGTTATCAGCCACCGGCATATATTTACTACGTCCTGCGGCAATCAATCGTTTGGGGTCAATATGTTTGTTTTTCATTATTTGACGCACTACCGAAGTTGCTCTTTTTACGGATAAATCCCAGTTATCCAATATAGCTCCGTGTGGTTTATAAGGAACGTTATCGGTATGTCCTTCAATCATAATTTCCATATCGGGATTGATAGATAATACATTGGCAATAGTCTCTATGGCATCCCGTCCGTTTTGTTTTACATTCCAACTGCCGGAATCAAACAAGAGTTTGTTTTCCATAGAAATATAAATTTTGCCGTTTTTTTGTTCAACCTTCAAGCCTTTCCCTTCAAAGTCCACCAATGCACGTGAGAGCGAACTTTTAAGGTTTTCCAACTTGGCGTCTTTTTCGGCAATCATACTTTCCAATTGTTGTATTTTCTTAATCTTGGCATCGAGTTCTTGCCTTTCTTTGGCGAGTTCGGCTTCTTTCTTTTCCAATTCTTTTAATAATTTTTTACTTTTTTCCGCTTCATATGCCAAGGTTTGACTACTACTTTGAGAAAGAGCATCGTAACTGGCTTGTAATTTTTTATAAGCATTTTCCTTGACGGTATATAATTTATTCAAGGTTTCATATTGTTGTTTCAAGGATTCATAGTCAAATTTCACTTGCTCCAAAGCCGAAGAACATTTCAGCAATTTGTTTTCCAAGGTATCGACTTTCTCTTTGAGTTCGACATTTTCACTTCTTAATTTGATGTACTTATCATCCAATTCTTGATATTTCTTACTGCTGACACAAGAAGATAAACCTGTCAGTATCAATAAGACAAAAACTACTTTTTTCATAGATATTATTGTATTTATTTTAAAACAAAGATAATACAATATAACTCAAAAAAAGCATTAAAAATTGTATAAAAAAAATTAAGAATAGGCTTCCCGTGGAGGAAAAACCGGAAAGGGAGTAAACTTATGAATATCCACTTCTTCAAGATAGGTAAAATAACCGGTTTTAAATTTGGATTGAATTTCATCAAATGATAACCTGTGATTTGCCGGAATAAAAATAAAATACTGGAAAGTCTTTAAAGCGGGAACAATATAATGCAATGATTCAACCGCAAACATCTCGGCCGGATTTTTCTTTTCCAAACGAATCTGATTTCCGAATATTACCACGGCAGTATCTTCCTTTTTCTCTTCCATAGAGATATAAATAGGAATTTTTATTTCTCCAAAATCATTTATAGTCGAAATTAAAGGAATTTTATTTAAAGTAAACTGAACAGGTAAAAGCCGGTTAAAATCAAAAATTATTTTCACCGGTGAAACATCCGTTGTGATTCCTATCACAGTAAAAGTATCTTCAAGATGATAGCCGGAACGTAATCTATGTTTTTTGATTCTTGCCATTCGACTCGATATTTAAAGTGTAATAAGCTCTCCGGGCGGCTATTTCCTCGGCTTTCTTTTTACTGCTTGAACGACCGTAACTCACCTTATTGTTATCCAAATAAAAGTTTACTTTATAGTAATTATTACGTCCGTTATTCACATCCTTTTCGGCATTGAATTGATAATCGAGATGATTTTTTTGCGCCCATTCAATAATATAGCTTTTGTAACTGCTTATTTTTTTATCGAGTTTTTCCAAGTCGATATAAGGATCGATCATGCTTTTGTAAATAAAACGCTTGGCCCCTTTATAGCCCTTATCCAGAAAAATAGCGCCTACCAAGGCTTCATATAGATTTCCGCTTATGTTTTTTCCTAATTGATTGTTATGAAAATGCTTTTGAAGAAGATCGGTGATTCTGAGATTATTCCCTAATTCATTCAGATGTTTGCGGTTTACAATTTTGGCACGCATAATACTCAGCTCTCCTTCTTTTGCCATAGGCATTTCTTTAAAAAGGAATTCGGAAATTACATTTTCGATAACGGCATCACCCAGAAATTCCAATCTTTCATTATTGATTTTATTTCCTTGCTCGTCGGTAATATTTTCTATTTTATGTGTCAAGGCTTCTTCATACAAAGAGTAATCGGAGGGCTTAAAAGGCAAAATACTTTTTAGTTTGTTTTGCAGCTCTTTATGCTCTCTTTTCTTGGTCGAAAAAAAGCTTTTAAGGAATTTCAAAAGAGAAAATATTTAGAATTTTCCAAAAATAATAGATGCGTTATGACCACCAAACCCAAACGTATTGCTAATAGCCACATTTACAGCTCTTTCCTGAGGTTCATTAAAGGTAAAGTTCAATTTAGAATCAATTTCGGGATCATCTGTAAAATGATTGATGGTAGGTGGCACCAAATTATTTTGAATAGCCAATACCGAGGCAATGGCTTCAACAACTCCGGCTGCACCCAGCAAATGGCCGGTCATGGATTTTGTACTACTGATATTCAATTTATAAGCATGCTCACCAAAAACTTTGGTAATAGCTTGTGCTTCTGAAATATCTCCCAATGGAGTGGAAGTTCCGTGCACGTTTACATAATCAATGGCTTGGGGTTGGAGGTTGGCATCATTCAAGGCATTTTCCATTACCAGAGCGGCGCCCAGTCCTTCCGGATGAGGGGCTGTCATATGATAGGCATCTGCGGACATACCCACACCCAAAATTTCGGCATATATTTTAGCACCGCGTGCTTTGGCATGCTCATAAGTTTCCAAAACCAGGGCGCCTGCTCCTTCTCCGATAACAAATCCGTCACGATCTTTATCAAAAGGGCGGGAAGCCGTTTTAGGGTCATCATTACGGGTTGATAATGCACGTAAGGCATTAAATCCGCCCACACCTGCATTAGTAATCGATGCTTCCGCTCCTCCGGAAATAATCACATCAGCCATTCCCAATCGTAAAATATTAAAGGCATCGATAATGGCATGAGAAGAAGTGGCACAAGCCGAAACGGTCGCATAATTGGGACCGTGAAATTTATGTTTAATGGATATCAGCCCTGCGGCCATATCCGAAATCATTTTAGGAATAAAAAAAGGATTGAAACGCGGTGTTCCGTCTCCCGAAAAAAAGTTTCTAAGTTCGTCTTCATAGGTTTTTAATCCGCCTATACCCGAACCGAATATTACTCCTACTCGATTTCTATTGAGCTTTTCAAAATCAAATTTTGCATCGTTGATCGCCTCGTCTGCAGCAACCATGGCAAATTGTGTGTAAAGATCCATCTTGCGCACCTCTTTTCTGTCGAAGTGGGCAAGTGGATCGAAATTTTTAACTTCACAAGCAAAACGAGTTTTGAATTTTTCGGGATCCATGCGGGTAATGGGCCCGGCTCCACTGACTCCGGATTTTAGACCTTGCCAGTATTCCTGCACATTGTTCCCAATGGGAGTTAATGCTCCCATCCCGGTAACTACTACTCGTTTTAGCTCCATAAAATTCTAGTTTAGTGCTTCTTCAATGTATTTGATCGCTTGACCTACTGTTTGGATTTGTTCGGCTTGATCGTCAGGAATTTGGATATTAAATTCTCTTTCAAACTCCATGATCAATTCTACAGTATCAAGCGAATCAGCCCCAAGGTCAGTTGTAAAGTTTGCTTCGGGGGTTACATCGTTTTCGTCAACGCCTAATTTGTCAACGATAATTGCTTTTACTCTTGATGCAATGTCAGACATAATTTTAATTTTTAATTGATTAATGTTCGGCAAAAATAACAAACTTTGTAAATATACAAATTTTTTTGGTCAGTTTTTTTAAAAATAGCCTTGTTTTAAGCTGATTATGAGCTTATTTTTTGGACTTTTATCACCTCTCCAAAACAATAAAGCCCTGCTTATAACAGGGCTTTAGAGGGTCATTTAGCATATTTCTAAATTAAATACTGTCTACTTCGGATATTTTAGCCAAAATGTCTGCATAGGGCAAAATCAAGTACTCTTTGCCGTCTAGTTCTACTTTATTTCCGGCAAATTTCTTATACATTACCACATCACCTGCATTTACAGCGGGTTTTTCTATATTACCCAATGCAATTACTCTTCCCAAAGAAGGTTTTTCTTTGGCGCTATCGGGAATAATGATTCCGGAAGGAGTTTTTTCTTCGGTAAACTCATCGGTTAATTCCAATAATACATTTTCGTTTAAAGGTTGTAGTTCTCTCATATCTGTAAATTTTTGGTTTTTTTATTCTGTTGGTATATTTAATGTTCTACTTAATTTTTGGGTGTCAAATCCAATAATCATGTGACCTCCCACTTCTGTTTGCGGAACTCCGCGTTGTCCGCTTTTCCTTACCATCTCTTGCGCGGCAACCGGATTGGAAGCCACATCTACTTCTGTAAATTTTATTCCGTGTTTGGTCAAATATTGTTTTACTTTGGTACAATACGGACATGTGGGTGTAGTATATACCACCACTCTTTTCTGCGGCTTTCCTTCTCCGGAAGTATAGGAAGAGGCTTCCTCATGTATCAATTGTGAAAAATAGTTATCCGTTTGACAACCTTTCACTATATTTTGGACTTTCCCATTCTTTAATATCACAAGAGAAGGAACGGAATTCACTCCGTAGATTTGATGTAAATCTCTTACATTATTGACATCTACGGTATAAACTTTTGCATCTTTTACGCGTGCTAAATTATCATATGCACAGTCGGAATTGGGAGTTCCTTTTTTATAAAATAAAATATAAGTTTTACCGTCTTTTCCGGATTTGATGTCTTCCTTTTTTCTTACGGGAATAAATTCCATCGGCTTTCTGTTTTTTTTACCAGCAAATTTACAATAAATGTGCCACAGGAATTTTCCATAAAGCTGTGACAATTTGTCATATCTTTGCATGGTATAGTTATTGCGAAAAGATGCATATTAAAAAATACAACTATGAAAGAGAGAAAACAAGGAAAGAAAGGAAACAAGAAACAATTTGCGCCGAAAAACAAATTCGGTAAACCTTATAAAAAGAGAGGGCCGAAACCCAAACCGCTTCCCAAAGATGACGGAACAATGCGTTTAAACAAATATTTGGCACATGCGGGAATCGCCTCACGTAGAGAAGCGGATGTATTGATTCAAACGGGAGCAGTAAGCGTAAACGGGAAAACTGTCACGGAAATGGGTTATAAAGTAAAGCCCGGAGACAAAGTACAGTTTAACGGAGAAACCATAAAACCTGAGAAAAAGGTATATGTATTGCTAAACAAGCCGAAGAATTTTATCACCACTACCGAAGATGAAAAAGGAAGGAAAACAGTAATGGAATTGGTAGAAAAATCCGCTCCCGTACGTATTTATCCCGTTGGTAGATTGGATCGAAACACTACGGGCGTTTTATTGTTTACCAATGATGGCGATTTGGCAAAAAAATTGACACATCCACGTCATAATGTGGAGAAAATTTATCATGTAAAACTCGATAAAAATCTCAAACCTTCCGATTTGGACAAAATCCGAAACGGATTGAAACTGGAAGACGGAGAAATCCAAGTGGATGATATCTCCTTTATCAAAGGGGCACCTCATTCGGAAGTAGGAGTAAAAATCCATTCGGGAAGAAACCGCATAGTCCGCCGCATTTTTGAACACTTGGGATATGATGTAATCAAATTGGATCGTGTATTATTTGCCGGTTTAACCAAAAAAGATTTGAAACGCGGACACTGGCGCCATTTGACCAAAAAAGAGGTGGATTTTCTAAAGATGTTATAAATCAAAGGATTACCAAAATAGTGATTTGCGAGTAAAAAAATTATAAAAAATTTTTTGGTATTTATAGAATTCGTTTTATATTTGCACTCGCAATCGCAAAATTCCTCCATAGCTCAGTTGGTTAGAGCACCTGACTGTTAATCAGGGTGTCGCTGGTTCAAGTCCAGCTGGAGGAGCAGAGAAAGGCAAGTGGAAAAATTCACTTGCCTTTTTTTATAATGAATTAAGGGATATAGAGCATCCCGAAATTGCTTCGGGAGTGTCGCTGGTTCAAGTCCAGCTGGAGGAGCAGAGAAAGGCAAGTGGAAAAATTCACTTGCCTTTTTTTATAATGAATTAAGGGATATAGAGCATCCCGAACTTGCTTCGGGAGTGTCGCTGGTTCAAGTCCAGCTGGAGGAGCAAAAAATGACTAAGCACTTACAAGTTTTTGTAGGTGCTTTTTTTATGCAATTGGTTAGAGCATCCCGAACTTGTTTCGGGAGTGTCGCCGGTCTAGACCAAATAGAGGAGCATAGAAGACCAGCACTTACAAGTTTTGCAGGTGCTTTTTTTATGCAATTGGTTAGAGCATCCCGAACTTGCTTCGGGAGTGTCGCTGGTTCAAGTCCAGCTGGAGGAGCAGAGAAAGGCAAGTGGAAAAATTCACTTGCCTTTTTTTATAATGAATTAAGGGATATAGAGCATCCCGAAATTGCTTCGGGAGTGTCGCTGGTTCA